>JAIYDH010000194.1 GCA_027487585.1 Rubrivivax sp. | reverse complement strand
GCGGCGGCGTCGGTGAAGGTGGCGTACAGCGCGGTCGGGATGCCGTGGCGCTGCATGAAGTCCTTGGCGAAGCTCTTGGAGCTTTCGAGCTGCGCCGCCGCCTGCGTGGGGCCAAAGACACGCAGGCCGCGGGCGCGGAACTGGTCGACGATGCCGGCGGCCAGCGGCGCCTCGGGGCCCACCACGGTGAGCGCCACCTTCTCGGCCGCGGCAAAGTCGGCCAGCGCGGGGATGTCGGTCACGCCGTTGAAGGGCAGGTTCTTCAGCACCGGGTCGGCCGCGGTGCCGCCGTTGCCAGGGGCCACGAACACGGTCTGCACACGGGCGCCCTGCGCCAGCTTCCAGGCCAGCGCGTGTTCGCGCCCGCCACTGCCCACGACGAGGACCTTCATTCCTTGAGGACGGCGTTGTGAAAGACGTCTTGCACGTCGTCGAGGTCCTCGATCACGTCGAGCAGCTTCTGCATGCGGACGGCGTCTTCGCCGGCCACGTCCACCGGGTTCTCGGCACGCCAGGTGACCTCGGCCACCTCGGGCTTCAGGCCGGCGGCCTCCAGCGCGGCCTTCACGGCTTCGAAGTCGGCCGGGGCCGAGAGCACCTCGATGGCGCCGTCGTCGTCGGTGATCACGTCTTCGGCGCCGGCTTCCAGCGCCACTTCCATGACCTTGTCTTCGCTCGTGCCAGGCGCAAAGACCAGCTGCCCGCAGTGCTTGAACTGGAAGGCCACCGAGCCCTCGGTGCCCATGTTGCCGCCGTACTTGCTGAAGGCGTGCCGCACCTCGGCCACGGTGCGCACGCGGTTGTCGGTCATGCAGTCCACGATGATGGCGGCGCCGCCGATGCCGTAGCCCTCGTAGCGGATCTCCTCGTAGCTGACGCCTTCGAGGTTGCCGGTGGCCTTGTCGATGTTGCGCTTGACGGTGTCGACCGGCAGGTTCACGGCCTTGGCCTTCTCGATGGCCAGGCGCAGGCGCGGGTTGGCCGTCGGGTCGCCGCCGCCCAGGCGGGCCGCGACCATGATCTCGCGGATCACGCGCGTCCAGGCCTTGCCGCGCTTTTCATCCTGCCGGCCCTTGCGGTGCTGGATGTTGGCCCACTTGGAATGACCGGCCATGAGGGTGCTTCTGTTCGTCGGGTGTCGGGGCCGGCATTTTACGGGGGGCGGGGCTGGCGCCCGGCCCGGGGCACCGCTAGGCTGCCGGCCATGAGGAGGAAAGCTTGGCCATGAACTACGCCAGCTGGATCGACGACGCCTGGAACCGCCACCCCGACGACCCCGCCGGCGTGCTGGCCGACACCGCCACCACCGGCGCCGCCCTGGCCGCCGACGACGCCGCCGTCGACGGCCTGCTGCGCCTGGCCCACCATGTGGCCGGCGCGCACCTCGGCAGCCCAGAGCATTTGGCCGAAGGCCGCGCCCTGCTGGCCCGGCTGGCCGGCCACGCCGCCGCCGGCGACGCGGCCCGCGCCAGCGCGGCGCTGTTCGACCGCAGCCTGGCGCTCACGGGCGGCGACACACAGGCCACCGCCGGCCTGGCCGAGCCCGAGGCCGTGCGGGTGCGCGCGCTGGCGGCCTCGAACCTGGCCGAGCGCGATGCCCCACGTGCCGGCGCCTTGCTGGCCGAGGCCGCAGCCGCCGCGCAGGCCGCCGATCTGCCCGACACCCACCCCGCCGTGCGCGCGCTGGCCGTGGCCGGCAACAACATCGCCGCCGCGCTGGAGGAACTGCCCACCCGCGACGCCGCCACGCAGGCGCTGATGCTGCAAGCCGCCGAGCTGGGCCTGGTGTTCTGGCGCCGCGCCGGCACCTGGCTGCACGAGGAGCGGGCGCAGCACCGGCTGGCGATGTGCGCGCTGGCCGCTGGCGATTTGCCCAAGGCCCGCGGGCACGCCGAGGCCTGCCTGGCCATCGTCGCGGCCCACGACGAGGTCGCGCTCGAAGCCTTCTTCGGCTGGCACGCGCTGGGTCTGGTCGAAGCCGCCGCAGGTGCCCAGGCCGCCCACGCCACAGCCTCGTCGCAAGCCGAGGCCGCCTTTGCGCGCCTGGCCCCCGAAGACCAGGCCTGGTGCGGAGTAAGCCTGCAGAAGCTACGGACTGCCCTGCCCTAGACTGCGCGCCGTCATGCGGCACGCACGCCGCACTGGAGCTTCGCGATGCCCGACCCGATCCTGCTCGCCCGCCACGGCGCCATCGAGTGCCACCTGCTGCCCGCCCTGGCCAACCGCCACGGCCTGATCACCGGCGCCACCGGCACCGGCAAGACCATCACGCTGCAGACGCTGGCCGAGAACTTCAGCAAGATCGGCGTGCCGGTGTTCATGGCCGACGTGAAGGGCGATCTCACCGGCGTCACCCAGCGCGGTGCGCTGCCGCCCAAGGTGAAGGGCATCCTGGCCGAGCGCGGCCTGCCCGAGCCCGAGCCCTTCGAGTGCCCGGCCACGCTGTGGGACGTGTTCGGCGAGTCCGGCCACCCGGTGCGCGCCACCGTGTCGGACATGGGCCCGCTGCTGCTGGCACGCATGCTGGCACTGAACGACACACAAGCCGGCGTGCTGAACCTGGTCTTCAAGATCGCCGACGACGCCGGCATGGCGCTGCTCGACATGAAGGACCTGCGCGCCATGCTGCAGTACGTGGGCGAGAACGGCAAACAGTTCACCACCGAGTACGGCAACATCAGCGCCGCCAGCGTGGGCGCCATCCAGCGCGGCCTGCTGCAGATCGAGGAGCAAGGCGGCGACAAGTTCTTCGGCGAGCCCATGCTCGACATCGCCGACTTCATGCAGACCGTGAACGGCCACGGCGTCGTCAACGTGCTCACGGCCGACAAGCTGATGAACGCACCGCGCCTGTATGCCACCTTCTTGCTGTGGATGCTGAGCGAGCTGTTCGAGACGCTGCCCGAGGTGGGCGACCTCGACAAGCCCAAGCTGGTGTTCTTCTTCGACGAGGCGCACCTGCTGTTCAAGGACGCACCGGCGGCGCTGGTGGAGCGCATCGAGCTCGTGGTGCGCCTGGTGCGCAGCAAGGGCGTGGGCGTGTACTTCGTGACGCAGAACCCGCTCGACGTGCCCGACACCGTGCTGGCGCAGCTGGGCAACCGCGTGCAGCACGCGCTGCGCGCCTTCACGCCGCGCGACCAGAAGGCTGTGAAGGCCGCCGCCGACACGATGCGCGCCAACCCAGGCATCAAGGACATGGCCACCGCCATCCAGGAGCTGGCCGTGGGCGAGGCGCTGGTGAGCCTGCTCGACAGCAAGGGCCGGCCCAGCGTGACCGAGCGCGTGTACGTGCTGCCGCCGGGCAGCCAGATCGGCCCCATCACGCCGGCGCAGCGCCAGGCGCTGCTGGCCAACAGCCTGGTGGCGGGCACGTACGAGAAGACGATCGACCGCGATTCGGCCTACGAGATGCTCAAGGGCCGTGCCTTGACGGCGGCCCAGGCAGCGCCCGGTGGCCTGCCCGCCGGTGGCGGCGCGGCGGCCCCGTCCGGCGGCGGCATGATGGACATGGTGAAGGACATGATGCTCGGCAGCACCGGCCCGCGCGGTGGGCAGCGGCCCGGGCTGGTGCAGGCCGCCGCCTCGTCGGCGGTGCGCAGCATCGGCTCGGCGGTGGGCCGCGAGATCATCCGGGGCGTGCTCGGATCGCTGATGGGCGGCTCGCGGCGGCGCTGAGACCGCGGCGGCCGCGGCCTCAGGCGTCCTTCACCAGCACCCGGTTCTCGAAGCTCTCGCCCTCGAAGCAATGGGGCGTGGCGCCGATGTCGCGCCAGCCCTGGCGGCCGTACCAGGCCCGGGCATGGGCGTTGCCGACCCAGGCCGTGAGCCACAGGCGAGTGCAACCGGCGTGGCGCGCCTGCCCGGCCGCGGCCGCCATCAGCGCCTTGCCGAGCCCCTGGCCCTGGAAGTGGCGCAGCACGTAGAGCCGCTCGATCTCGGCGGTGGGCAACACGGCCCTGTCGCCGGCCCAGGCATCCACCACGGCATGGCGCGCGCCGGGCGCGAACTGAACGAAGCCCAACAGGTGTTCTTGGTGTTCTGCGACCCACAAGCCGCCGATTGCCCGCGCCACCAAGGCCGCCATGGCTTGGGATCCGAACGCTTGCTGCACCTCGCGCACCAGCGCCGGCCGGATGCCTGCGGTGGCATAGGTATCGAGGAACACCTGGGCGGCCAAGGCGCCCAGTACCTGCGCGTCGTCGGGGCGGGCGGGGCGCAAGATCGGCGGCGGCTGGCTCATGGCCTGGATCCTGCGCCTGTGCGGCCGACAGGGCAACCGTCGGCTGGCGCCCCTTGAGAGTCATCTGGCGACACCGGCCGCCCAGCTGTCGCGGACGACGGCTGAGTTCAAGTCGGGCGGCCGACAATCCCCGGCGATGAACCCAACCGCCGATACCGCCTTGGCCCTCGTTCGGCTGCGCTGGCGGCAGCGCCTGCCAGTCACGCTGGCGCTGCTCGTCGGCGTGTGCACCACGATCGCAGCAGTCTTCACGCTGACGAGCACGGGCTGGTGGGGCTACAAGCTGCTGTACTCGTTCTGCATCGGCGCGATCTGTCTGTCGGTGTACGAAAGCAGTTCGATGCTGAACGCCTGGCTGCATGACCAGTGGCGCCAGTGGCGCAGGCTGCCCGCTTCTTCGGTCGCCTGGCAAAGCGGCTGGGCGGGCGTGTGGCCTTCGACCTTGCTCTGTGTCACTCTGGGTCCACCTCTGGGGCAGTGGTTGGCCGATGCGATCACCGGCTTCGACTCGGACCCAATCTACAACCTCGCGAGCCGCAGCACTCAGCTGACGCTGCTCGTCAGCCTGCTGGCCACGCTGGCCTTCGTGGCCGTGATCAGCAGCCGCGAGCGCCTGGCCAGCGCCAAGGCGCAGGCCGAGGCGGCCGAGCGCGCCGCCGCCGAGAACCAGCTCAAGCTGCTGCAGAGCCAGCTCGAGCCGCACATGCTGTTCAACACGCTGGCCAACCTGCGCGTGCTGATCGGCCTGGACGCCACCGCCGCGCAGCAAATGCTCGACCGGCTGATCGCCTACCTGCGCGCCACGCTCGAGGCTTCGCGGCTGCCTGCGCACCCGCTCGCCACCGAGTACGCGCGTGTGGCCGACTACCTGGCGCTGATGGCCATCCGCATGGGCCCGCGGCTGCAGGTGGAGCTCCATCTGCCGCCCGCGCTGGCCACGCAGCCGGTGCCACCGCTGCTGCTGCAGCCACTGGTGGAAAACGCCATCAAGCACGGCTTGGAGCCGCACGTGGCAGGCGGCCGACTGGCAGTGAGCGCGCACGCAGACGGCGAGATGCTGGTGCTGCAGGTGCGCGACACCGGCATCGGCCTGGCGCAAGCGGCCGCCACGGCGGGCACGCGCTTCGGCCTGGCCCAGGTGCGCGAGCGGCTGGCCACGCTGCACGGCCCGCGCGCCAGCCTGGTGGTGGTGCCGGCTCCCGATGCCGAGGGCGGCACCGTGGCCACGATTCGGCTGCCTCGCGAGGCCGTACCCGCGGCCGCACCGGCCACCCCGCCCACGCCCACGCCATGAACCCCACCGCCCTGATCGCCGAAGACGAACCGTTGCTTGCCGCCCACTTGCGCCAGGAGTTGCTGCGCCTGTGGCCCGGCCTGGAGGTGCTGGCCACCGTGGGCGACGGGCTGCAGGCGGTGGCGCAGACGCTGGCGCTGCAGCCGACGCTGGCCTTCTTCGACATCCGCATGCCCGGTTGCACCGGCCTGGAAGCCGCCGCCGCGCTGGCCGAAGACTGGCCGCAGGGCGAGGGCAGCGCGCCGTTTCCGCTGCTCGTGTTCGTCACCGCCTACAGCGACCACGCGCTTGCCGCCTTCGAGGCCCAGGCCGCTGACTACCTGGTGAAGCCGGTCGATCCCCCGCGGCTGGCTGCCTGCGTGCAACGGCTGCAGCAGCGGCTGCAGGAGCGCCAGCGGCAGGCCCCGGCGCCGGCGCAGGCGCTCGATGCCGCGGTGGCGCAGCTGCGCTCCTTGCTGGGCGGCGCGGCACCGGCCGGCGGGCCGCCGGCGGCGCGGCTGGAGGTGATCCAGGCCCAGGTCGGCAGCGTCGTGCACTTCGTGCCGCTGGACGAGGTGATCTACTTCGAGGCCGCCGACAAGTACGTGCGCGTCGTCACCGCGGCGCGCGAGCACCTGATCCGGCAGTCGCTGCGCGAGCTGCTGCCGATGCTCGACACCGCGGTGTTCTGGCAGGTGCACCGCGGCACCGTGGTGCAGGCACGCTGCATCGAGCAGGCAAGGCGCGAGGAGTCCGGCAAGGTCACGCTCAAGCTGCGCGGCCGGCCCGAAACGGTGACGGCGAGCCGGTTGTATGCCCATCTGTTCAAGGGTCAGTAGCCAGGTCGAGGGCACGATCGAGCCAGGCCAGTGCGCGCGCAGCGGCGTGCCTACAATTCCGGTGTTCTCAGGAGGTCGATTTCGTGTCCCAGTCACTCACCGGCACCACGCCGGACCTGCCCGCTCTCGAACGCGAATTGGCGGCCCTTTTCGTCGATGCGCTGAACCTCGAGACGCCGGCCGACCAGATCGATCCCGAAGGCTCGCTCTTTGGCGACGGCCTGGGCCTGGACTCGATCGACATCCTCGAAGTGGCGCTGGAGGTATCCCGTCGGTACGGCTTTCAGCTGCGCTCCGACGACGAGAACAACCAGCAGATCTTTAGGTCGCTGCGCTCGCTGGCCGCGCATGTCGCCCAGCATCGCACCCAGTGAAGGCAGCCGGCCCGGCTGGCGTGGCGCTGCCCTGGCGGCCGGCGTCGTCGGGTACGGGCTGCTGTCGTATGCGCTGATGACGCGCTGGCCGGACCGGCCCTGGACCATCGCCGCCCTGTTCGGGCCGCTGTTGCTGGGCCTGGCTGCGGCTGGGCTGGCACGCCGTCATGGGCCAACGCTGCTGAGTTGCGCCGGGCTGGCGGCCTTGGTGCTGTGGGTGGGCTGGCGGGGTGGCGTGGATGTGCAGCGCCTGTACGTGCTGCAGCACGCGGCGCTGCACGCGATGATGGCGTTCGGTTTCGGCATCACGTTGCGTGCCGGCGCCACGCCTCTGATCACGCAGCTGGCCGAGCGCCTGCACCAGGAGTTCACGCCCGCGATGCGGCACTACACGCGGCAGCTCACCCTGGCCTGGGCGCTGTACTTCGTCGGCATGATCGGCATTTCGGCGCTGCTGTACCTGCTGGCGCCGTGGGCCTGGTGGTCGCTCTTCTGCAGCCTGCTCACGCCGCTGTCGGCGGTGGTGTTTTTCGTTGGCGAGTACGTCTGGCGCTACCGCCGCCACCCCGAGTTCGAACGTGTCACGCTAGCGCAGGCCGTGCAGGCCTACCGGCGCTTCCGCGCCTGAAGTACCCGAAACACCTGAAGCACCAGAAGCGCAGCCCCCGCCATGAGCCTCGTGTTGCCGCTCTTCGCCCCGCGCGATCTCGACGCGCCCCTGGTCTGGTGCGGTGGCCAGGCGGTCTCTGCCGCGCTGCTGCTCGGCCAGGCCGAGGCGCTGGCCGAGCGGCTGCCGCCCGCAGGCCGGGCCGTCAACCTGTGTCACGATCGCCATCGGTTTGCCCTCGGGCTGGTCGCCGCCCTGCGCCGCGGCCACACGAGCCTGATGCCGCCCAACGCACTTCCCGCCACGCTGGCGGCCCTGCATGAAGCGGGCGCGCCCCCACCCTACGCCCTGGTGGACGATGCCGCGCTCGACACTGGCGGCCTGCCTGCCGTCTTCGTGGAGCCCGACACGGCAGCCGCGTCGCAGCATGCAGTGCCGGTGGTGGCGGCCGACTTCGAAGCCGTGCGGCTGCTGACCAGCGGCTCGACCGGCACCCCGCGCCCGCATGCCAAGCGCTGGGGTTCGCTGGTCGGCAACATCGCCGCCGAGGCCGCACGGCTGGCCGAATTCACCCAGCGCCAGGGGTTGCAGGGCCTGAACATCGTGGCCACAGTGCCGGCACAGCACAGCTACGGCCTGGAAAGCAGCGTGCTGCTGGCGCTGCTGGGTGGGGCCAGTTTTGACGGCGGGCGACCGTTCTACCCGGCCGACATCGCCGCTGCGCTGCAGCGCATACCTGCGCCGCGCGCGCTCGTGACGACACCCTTCCACCTGAAGGCGTTGCTGCGCTCGGGCGTGACGCTGCCGCGGCTCGAACTGGTGCTGTCGGCCACCGCCCCACTGTCGCCTCAGCTGGCGAGCGAAGCCGAGGCGGCCACGGGAGCGAAGCTCATTGAGATCTACGGCTGCACGGAAGCCGGCCAGGTGGCGGCGCGCCGCACGACCGACGGCGAGGTCTGGACGGCGTTGGGCGCGCTGCGTTTGTGGCGCGAGGTCGACGCTGCCGCGGACAGCACCGAGCGCTTTGTGGTGCAGGGCGGCCATGTGGCCGAAGCCACGCCGCTGGCCGACCTGCTGGATCTGCTCGACGAACGCCGCTTCCGGCTGCTCGGCCGCGCCAACGACCTCATCCACGTCGCCGGCAAGCGCAGTTCGCTGACGCAGCTGGACTTTCAGCTCAACCGCATCCCGGGCGTTGCCGATGGGGCCTTCTGGATGCCCGAAGAGCCTGATGATGGCGTCGTGCGCCCGATCGCCCTCGTGGTCAGCGACACCCTCGATGCCGAGGCCGTGCGGCGGGCGCTGCGCCAGCTCATCGAACCGGCCTTCGTGCCGCGCCGCATTCTGATGGTGCCCGCGCTGCCGCGCGAGGGCACGGGCAAGCTGACTGCACAGGGCCTGGCTCGCTTCGCGCGTGACGCGCTGGAGGCGGGTCCCCGCTACGTCGTGGCGCCCGACCACCCGGCTTTCGCCGGGCACTTTCCGGGCCATCCCGTGCTGCCCGGCGTGGCACTGCTGGTCTACGTGATGCGAGCCCTGGCGGCGACGCCGGCCCTGGCGACGCGGCTGGGCGCGCGGCCGCAGTTCGCGCAGGCCAAGTTCCTGGCGCCGGTGGGTCCGGGTGCGTTGCTCGAGGTGAAACTTGAGCCCCAGGGCGAAACCAGCGTGGCGTTCGAGGTGCGACGCGTCGCCGGCGACAGGTCGCACCTCGTGGCGAGCGGGCGCTTGGCGGCTAGCGTGGCGTGCACTGAAGCCGCCCCATGAGCACCACCGCCCGGAGCGACTGGTCGCAGGCCCGCGAGCGCAGCAACCTGCTCTCGCTGCGCCTGCTGAGCTGGATCGCCACCCGGCTGGGACGCCCCGCCGCGCGCGCGGTGCTGGCGCCGGTGACTTTGTACTTCCTGCTCTTTGCACCCACACCGCGTCGCCATGCCCGGCGCTATCTGTCGCGCGCCCTCGGGCGGGCGCCGGGCTGGCGCGACCTCTGGCGCCACTTCCATGCCTTTGCATCGGTGTCGCTCGACCGCATCTGGTTCGCCCGTGGCGAGATGCAGCACTTCGAACTGCGGCTGCAGGGCGGGCCTGTGGTCGACGAGGCCCTGGCCGACGGCCGCGGCGCGCTGATGCTGGGTGCGCACCTCGGCAGCTTCGAGGTCTTGCACACGGTCGGAGCCGAGCGGCCCGGCATGCGCGTGGCCATGGTCATGTACCCCGACAACGCCCGCATGGTGCAAGCGGTGCTGCAGGCGCTGGCGCCTTCGAGCTCGCTCGACGTCATCCCGATCGGTCAGGCCGGCTCGGCACTGCGGATCCGCGACTGGCTCGACGGTGGTGGCCTGGTCGGCCTGCTCGGCGATCGCTTCCGGCCTGGTGCCAGCCCCGAAAGCAGCGTCGAGCGCCCATTCCTCGGCCACGTCGCCCGCTTCGGCGACGGCCCGATGCGCCTGGCCATGACGCTGCGCCGTCGCGTGGTGTTCATGGTCGGCCTCTACCAAGGGGGCCGCCGTTACGAAGTGCGCTTCGAGCCCTTGGCTGACTTTCGCGCGCCACCGGCCGATGCCGCGGCGCGCGAGCGGGCTGTCCAGGACGCCCTCTCGGCCTACGTTCAGCGGCTGGAGCAACTCTGCCGCGAGGCGCCGTACAACTGGTTCAACTTCTATGACTTCTGGAACGAGACCCCCGCCGCCTAGCGTACGCCCTGAGGCGCGGCGCCTGCTGGTGGGCGGGCTGCTGGCGACGGCAGCCGCTGAGCACGCACTCGGCCTCGCATCAGTCGGCCTTGCGTCTATCGGCCTGGTTGCGCCGGCGCAGGCCAACGGCATCGATCTCGCCCTGCTGATGGCACTGCTGGCACGGCGTACCGGCGGCGAGGCCCGTTTCACCGAAGAGCGCACCGTGGCCGCACTCGATGCACCCTTGCGCTCCAGTGGACGACTCAGTTTCCAAGCGCCCGACCGCTTCGCGCGCCACACCGAGTTGCCGCGACCGGAGTCGATGGAGGTGCAGGGCAACATCGCCGTGCTGCGCCGTGGCACGCGGACGCGGCAACTGGCGCTGGACACCATCCCCGAGCTCGCGGCGCTGGCCAGCGCGATGCGCGGAACACTCACTGGCAACGCCGAGGCGCTGCGGCAGCACTTCAGCTTGCGCGTGAGCGGTCAGATCGAGCGCTGGACGCTCACGCTCACGCCACGCAGCGCCCAGCTGGCCGGCAGCATCGACGCGATCGAGATTCAGGGCGCCGGCAGTGATGTGCGCAGCATCGCGATCGCCATGCCCAGCGGTGACCGCTCGCTGATGCTCATCGAGCCCTTGAAGGCCCTGGCCCCGTGAACCCCGCCCGGCCGCCGTGGCGCGCCGCCGTGCTGGCGCTGTGGCTGCTGGCGCTGGCGCTCGCCGGCTGGCAGATCACCCGCACGCCCTTCGTCGCCGATCTGAGCGCGTTCCTGCCCTCGCGGGCCGACGCAGGGCAGCAGGTCCTGATCGAGCAGATCCGCGCGGGTGCACCGGCCCGCACGCTGTTCATCGGCATCGATGGCGGCGACGCGGCCTCGCGGGCCGAAGCCTCGAAAGGGCTGGCTCTGGCCCTGCGCGCCGACAAGCGTTTCGAGCAGGTGGCCAACGGCGAGCAGGATGCCTGGGCCGCCACCGGCCGCTGGCTGTTCGACGAGCGTTACAGGTTGAGCCCGGCCATCGCGCCCGATCGCTTCACCGCTGAGGGCCTCGCTGCCGCCATCGACGAGGCACTGTCGCTGCTGGGCACACCCGCCGGCGCCGGCCTGGCCAAGGTGATCGAGCAGGACCCCACCGGCGAGCTGTCCCGCATCGCCGAGGAGCTGCTGCCGCCCCAGTCGCCGCGCAGCGAGGGCGGCGTGTGGGTGGCCCGCGAAGGCGCGCGAGCGCTGCTGTTGGCCACGCTGTCTGCCGACGGCGCTGATATCGACACGCAGGCTGCGGCACTGCAAAAGGTGCAGCAGGCTTTCGCGCCGTTCGCCGCGCGCGGCCTCGTGCTGCAACTGGGCGGGGCGCCGGTTTTCGCCGTCGACAGCCGTACCCGCATCGAGCAGGAGATCGACCGCTTGGCGTTGTGGTCAGTGGTGCTGACATGCACCGTGCTGCTGCTGACCTTTGCCTCGCTGCGCGCGCTGGCTCTGGCGGCACTGCCGGTGGCCTCCGGCATCGTCGCGGGCATCGCTGCGGTGGGACTGGGCTTCGGCAGCGTGCACGGCATGACGCTGGGCTTCGGTGTCACGCTCATCGGTGAAGCCGTCGACTACGCCATCTACTATCTGATCCAAGCCCGCGGCCGCGACGGCCACGGCTGGCGGCGCTGGCTGGTCAGTGGTTGGCCAACGATGCGGCTGGGGCTGCTGACGTCGGTCTGCGGATTCGCGGCGCTGCTGCTGTCGGGCTTTCCGGGGCTGCGCCAGCTCGGGCTGTTCTCGATCGTCGGGCTCGTGGCGGCGCTTCTCACCACGCGCTATGTGATGCCGGTGCTGATGCCCGACGGCGCCCAGGGCCTGGGTGCACGCGCCGCGCTGGCCCGGTTCGGACGCCTGGCGCTGCGTGGGCTGCCGCGCACGCGCGGGTTGTGGTGGGTGCTGAGCGCCAGCGCGCTGGTCGTCGTGTTCGTGCAGCGCGACCAGCTCTGGGAGACCGAGCTGTCGTCGCTGAGCCCAGTGACGCCGGCCACGCTGGCGCTGGACGCGCAGCTGCGCGCAGAACTCGTGGCCGGACCTGATGGCACGGTGGTGGTGGTGGTGCAGGCGGCCGATGCCGAGGCCGCGCTGCAAGGCGCCGAAGCCGTGGCGCAGCGCCTGGAGCCTCTGGTCGCGCAAGGCGTGATCGCTGGCTTCAGCAGCCCGGCCCGTTTTTTGCCCAGTCTGCGCACGCAGCGCGAGCGCCTGGCTGCGCTGCCCGAAACCCCGGCCTTGCGTCAGGCGCTGGCGGAGGCCACGGCCGGCGGCCCGCTTCCGGCGGCGCGCCTGGAGCCTTTTGTCGCGGCTGTGGCCGAAGCCCGGACACGGGCGCCGTGGGCCCCCGAGGCGCTGGCCGATAGCGCGGTAGCGCCCTTGCTGCGCGCGCTGCTGATGCCACGGCCCGATGGCGGCACCACCGCTTTGCTGCCCTTGCAGCCGGCCGGCCAGGCCGTGGACACGGCCCGCGTGCGCGCGGCGCTGACCGGACTGCCTTCGGCGCAGTTGCTGGACATCGGCCATGAACTGTCGGGCATCTATGCCCGCTACCTGGGCGAAGCACGCGAGCATGCGCTGCTGGGCGGGCTGGGCGTGCTGCTACTGCTGGCGTTGGCACTGCGCCATCCGCGGCGGCTGCTGACCGTGGGGCAGCCTTTGCTGCTGGCGGTGCTGTTGATGATGGGCGCGCTGACGACAGCGGGCGTGCCGCTGGGCATCCTGCACCTGGTGGGCCTGGTGCTGGTGGTCGCGGTCGGCTCCAACTACGTCCTGTTCTTCGACGTGCTGTCACGCGGGGGCAGCGCCGACGACGACACCCTCGCGTCCCTGCTGCTGGCAAACCTCACCACCGTTCTGGGATTCGGACTCATCGCGAGCTCCACGATCCCGGCCTTGTCGGCCATCGGCTGGGTCGTGGCACCCGGCACGCTGCTGGCGCTGGTGCTGGCTGCGACCTTTGTACCGACTGCGTCGCCGCCGACACCAGATCGTTCCGGGTCGACGTGACAGAATTTTCGTGCTGATCGCCCAAGGATCGCCCACCGATCGCCCGTCCATGCCCCCCGCCCACCCGCACCAGCCTTACCCCTTGCCGGACCCGGAACCTGGCCCCTGGCGCTGGCCGGCAGCGCTGCGCGCCAGCGTGGGCCTGCACGCGGCCGCTGGCGGCGCCGCGCTGTTCGTGCCCGGCGCCGCACCCTGGGCGCTGGCCAGCGTGGCCCTCAACCACCTCGGCCTTGCGGCCGCCGGCCTGTGGCCGCGCAGCCGTTGGCTGGGCCCTAA
Source organism: Rubrivivax sp. (assembly GCA_027487585.1). Classification (GTDB taxonomy): domain Bacteria; phylum Pseudomonadota; class Gammaproteobacteria; order Burkholderiales; family Burkholderiaceae_C; genus Rubrivivax. Next base: position 24,404 of record JAIYDH010000194.1, on the reverse strand, counting down.
CGTCACGCGGTTGCCGGCCGCCGCCGGTGCGGCGGTGGCCCTGACACTCGATGACGGGCCCGACCCCGAGGTGACACCCGCTGTGCTGGATCTGCTCGACGCGCACGGCGTGCGGGCCACCTTCTTCTGCATCGCCACGCAGGCCGAACGTCATGCGGTGCTGGCTCGCCAGATCGTGGCCCGCGGACACGACGTGCAGAACCACTCCGACCGTCACCGCCACGACTTCAGCCTGCGCGGGCCGCAGGGCCTGAGCGACGAAATCAGCCGTGCGCAGCGGCGTCTGATGGATGTCACGGGCACGCTGCCCCATTGCTTTCGTGCTCCGGCAGGCCTGCGCAACCCGCTGCTCGACCCGGTGTTGCACCGGCTCAGCCTGCACCTCGTGAGCTGGACCCGTCGCGGCTTCGACACCCGCGACGTCCACGCTCCGCGCGTGCTGGCGCGCCTGTCGCGCGGCTTGGCTGCGGGCGACATCTTGCTGCTCCACGACGGCCATGCGCGGCGCAACCGCGCCGGGCGCCCAGTGGTGCTGGAAGTGTTGCCGCCATTGCTGGCACGTTGCCGTGCGCTGGGCCTGCAGGTGACCACGCTGCGCGCCGCCCTGCCCCCAAGGTCGACCCCGACATGAACCCCGAAGCCGCCTGGCGCGAACTGCACCGCCGCACCTGCGAGCCCTACCGGGCGGTCGGTCCCTTTGCATGGCACTTCGCACGTGGCAAGCTGGGCCACGATCCCGTGTTCCGCGGCCTCGTGACGCGCGGCGAGCTTCGCGGCGGGCGGGGTGACCAAGGAGATGGGCTGCGCGTGGTCGACATCGGCTGCGGCCAGGGCCTGCTGGCCAGCCTGCTGCAGCAGCTCGGCGAGGCGCAGACGCAGGCGCGCTGGCCAACGACCTGGCCCGCCGTAGCCCCGGCGCGCGCCTACACCGGCATCGAACTCATGCCCCGCGACGTGCAGCGCGCCGAAACCGCCGTAGGCGCGCTGCCACTGGCGCCGCGCTTCGTGTGCGGCGACATGCGGCAGGTGGAGTTACCCAGCTGCGATCTCGTGGTCATCCTCGACGTGCTGCACTACGTCGATCACGCCGCCCAGCGCGAGCTGCTGGCCCGCGTGCACGGCGCGCTGTCGGCGGGCGGCCGGCTGCTGCTGCGCGTGGGTGACATGGGCCAGCCGGGCGGCTTTCGTGCGAGCCAGTGGGTGGACCGGCTCGTTACCTGGGTTCGCGGCCACCGCGTGCCACCCACCTGGGGGCGTCCACTCGCGGCCTGGCAGGCCCTGTTGCAGGAGCTGGGCTTTGCGGTGCGGTCGGTGCCAATGAGCGAAGGCACGCCGTTTGCCAATGTGCTGCTGGTGGCCGACCGGCCCTGAGCATCGGCGTCACTCCTGGCGCATCTTGCCCCATTTGACTTCCCTCACGTCATGCAACCACTCGCCATCACCCATCACACGCTGGTCAGCGCACTGGGTCACGGCCGCGCCGCGCACGCCGCGGCCCTGCACGACGGCCGCACCGGCCTGGTCCGGCGCAGTTTCGAAACCGCCGACATCGGCTCGTGGCTGGGTGTGGTCGACGGCGTCGATGCGCTCGACTGGTCCGGCGTCGGCACTGACGACGCTGCAGCAGCGCTGGCGGGCTACGACTGCCGCAACAACCGCCTGGCCGAACTGGCGCTGCGCAGCGACGGCTTCGCCGAGGCCGTGCAGGCCGCTGCTGCCCGCTGGGGCACGAGCCGCATCGGCGTGTTCCTGGGCACCAGCACGTCCGGCATCCTGGCCACCGAGGTGGCCTACCGCCACCGCGCAGCCGACACCGGCGCGTTGCCGGCCACGCTCGACTACGGCCGCACCCACAACACCTATTCGGCAGCTCGCTTCTTGCGCGAACGGCTGGGCTTGCAGGGGCCGGCCCATGTGGTGTCGACGGCCTGCTCATCGGCGGCCAAGGTCTATGCCTCAGCAGAGCGCATGATCCGGCTCGGGCTGATCGATGCCGCCGTAGTCGGTGGTGTCGACAGCCTGTGCATGACCACGCTGTACGGGTTTCGCTCGCTCGAACTCGTCTCGGGCGACATCTGCCGCCCCTGGGATGCCGACCGCCAGGGTCTTTCGCTCGGCGAGGCAGCTGCACTGGCCTTGCTCGAGCGCGACGGCGCACGTGCAGCCCAGGGCTGGCTTCTCGGCACCGGCGAAAGCAGCGACGGCCATCACATGAGCAGTCCGCACCCCGAAGGCGCCGGTGCAGCGCTGGCCATGCGCGCTGCGCTCGCCGACGCTGGCCTGGCACCCGAGGCCGTGGACTACCTCAACCTGCACGGCACGGGCACGCCCGGCAACGACGCCGCCGAGGACCGTGCCGTGACCTCCGTCTTCGGCACCCGCCTGGCCTGCAGCAGTACCAAGGGGCAGACCGGTCACACGCTGGGCGCGGCCGGCGGCGTTGAAGCCTCGTTGGCGCTGCTGGCGATCGAGACCGGCTGCATGCCGGCCACCCTGAACCTGCGCGATCAGGATCCGGCCTTGCACGCCGCGGTGCTGCGCGAGCCCACGTCCCGGGCTTTGCGCGTGGTGGCCAGCAACTCATTCGGCTTCGGTGGCAGCAACGCCTGCCTGTTGTTCGGGAGCGCCGCATGAACGCCACCGCCGGGCCGGAACTGGCCGTCGACGTGCGGGGCGTGGGCCTGCTCGGACCCGGCCTGGAGAGCTGGGCCGCCGCCTCCGCCCGACTGCGCGACCCGCTCTTGTGGCAATGCGCGCCCACCCTTGTGCCGGCGCCGCAGCGGCTTCCGGCCACCGAGCGGCGGCGCGCAGGTGCCGTCGTGCGGCTGTCGATTGTTGTTGCCGACGAGGCCTGCGCGATGGCAGGGCTGGAGCCGGCCCGGCTGGCGAGCGTGTTCACCTCGTCGACAGGCGAGCCTGCCAACTGTCACACGCTGTGCGAAGCCCTGGCCGCCCCCGAGCGGCTGGTGTCGCCGACGAGATTCACTAACTCGGTGCACAACGCGGCCGGCGGCTACTGGCACATCGCCGTCCAGGGGCGCCGGCCCAGCACCAGCATCGCCGCCTTCGATGCCAGCTTCGCAGCCGGCCTGCTCGAAGCCGCGGTGCAGGCCGTGACATTGCAGGAGCCGGTGTTGTTGGTGGCCGCCGATGTGCCCTACCCTGAGCCGCTGCACGCCAAGCGCCCTCTGGCCGATGCATTCGGCGTGGCCCTGGTGCTTCAGCCCGGCCGCCAGCTGCGGCTGCGCCTGTGCGAGGACGGGCTGGCCAGCCGCTGCGGGCAACTGGGCCTGGACGCGGTGTGCGACAGCATCCCGGCAGCGCGTGCCCTGCCGCTGCTGATCGCGCTGGCCCGCGGCGAACCCGCCCGCTGCCTGCTCGAGGGCTGGGGCCCTGGTGCCACGCTGGAGGCCAGCCTGTGAACCATCCCGCCACACTCGGCCGCGACGGCATCGCGCAGCGCATTCCGCACGCCGGCAGCATGTGCCTGCTCGATGTCCTTGAGGCCTGGGATACCGAAGGCCTGTGCTGCACCGCCCTGAGCCACCGCGACCCGGCGCACCCGCTGCGTTCGCCTCAGGGTCTGCTGGCTCCGGTAGCGATCGAGTACGCCGCACAGGCGATGGCCTTGCATGGCGCCCTCACGGCCGCCCCGGGCACACCGCCGCGCCCGGGTTACCTGGCCGCCATGCGCAGCGTCGTGATGCACCAGCCGCGGCTGGACACGGTGGCCGGCGCCTTGCGCATCGAGGCCCGGCGCCAGGCTGCGGCCGAGCAGCAGGCCATCTATCGATTCACCGTTTCCGATGCGGCGGGACGGCTGCTCGTCGAAGGCCGTGCCACCGTCGTGCTGAACACCCCGCTGGAGGCCCCGACATGACACTTCCCCTTCAAGGCAAACGTGCCCTTGTCACCGGCGCCAGTGGAGCCCTGGGCTCGGCCATCGCGCGCCGACTGGCGGCTGGCGGTGCCGAGCTCATCCTGCATGCCAACGGCAATGCGGCGGCGGTGCAGGCACTGGCTGGCGAAATCGAGGCCGGCGGCGGCCGCGCCGGCTGCATGGTGTTTGACCTCACAGACGATGCCGCCTGCGCAGCGGCCACGGCGCAGCTGCTCGTGCCCGGGCCGGTGCAGATCATCATCAACAACGCCGGCGTGCACGACGACGCCGTGTTCCCGGGCATGCGTGCGGCGCAGTGGCACCGCGTCATCGATGTCTCGCTGCACGGCTTTTTCCGCGTCACTCAACCCCTGGTGCTGCCGATGCTGCGCACGCGCTGGGGGCGCATCGTCAACATCTCGTCGGTGGCGGCCCTGACAGGCAATCGAGGGCAGGTCAACTACGCCGCCGCCAAGGGGGCGCTGAACAGCGCCACAAAAGCGTTGAGCCAGGAATTGGCCAGCCGGGGCGTCACTGTCAACGCCGTGGCGCCGGGCATCATCGAGTCGCCCATGGCAGCCGGCTCGTTCGATGCCAAGACCATCGAGCAGCTGGTGCCGGCGCGGCGGGCCGGCAAACCCGAGGAGGTGGCGGCGCTGGTCGGATTCCTCGCGGGCCCCGATGCCGGGTACATCACGGGCCAGATCATCTCGGTCAATGGTGGGCTGGCCTGAATGGGCTCTCTGGCTTGCACGTTGCTCGAAGCCGCTACGATGATTTTCGGGGGTGCGCGGGCCGCAAGCGGCTCGCTGCATAAGCCACACGCGCACAACACGACGTTGGAGGATCCTGATGACGCCGAAAGCGATTTCCCAGGCCTTGATTCGTGGCAGCCTGTTCGCCCTTACGCCGGCCCTGCCGGCTGCGCCGCGATCCCTACCGCGAGTTCCGCCTCGTCTTCAGCGCCTTCGACCGCCGGCATCACCCCTTCTGCCGCACCGACGCAACGCAAGATCGGGCACGAAATGACTCAAGCCGGCGAGGTGATCGACCCGAAGAAGGGCAAGTCAGACTTCGGGCGCAGACTCCAAGGTCTGAACGACTGGGAAGGCGAGATCGCCGACGTGCCAGTGCGCAGCAGCAGGGCCGCCCAGTTGCAGAACGGCATGCCGATGTGTCAGATGATGGACATGCTTGGCGCTACCACCGACCGGGGCGTCTATGTCATGGGCAAGACCTTCATCCCCTTCTTCTTCGGTTCGGACCGCCACCGCCGCGAACTCGTCTGCAGGGACCAGAGCCGCCTCATCTTCGCCGGCACCAGCGGCATGAACACCAACGCGTACCTCAATTGGATCATCCCAAGCGCCGACGAGACCGGCTGCCGCTGATCCCGCGCCTCGGCCCGCGCCGGCGTCTGTTGTTGCAGGGCCTGGCCCTGCTGCCGGCCGCGGGGCTGGCGGGCTGCTACAACCTCTACTCACGACCTTTGGAATCCCGCATCCGCAGCATTCGCATCACTGGCCAAGCAGGCCGGGCCGGCGGTGGCACGCTGGTCCTGATGCTGCCGGGCATCGGCAGCCTTCCCGAAGAGTTCATCGAGGCCGGCTTTCCGGCCGCCCTTCATGCCCAGGCGCCAGGCGCCGAAGTGCGGCTGCTCGACAGCCACTTCGGCTATTACGAAGACCGTTCCATCCTCGCCCGGCTGGCGGTTGAACAGGTGGAGCCGGCGCGCCGCGAGGGCTTCGAACGGATCTGGCTCGTCGGCATTTCCCTCGGCGGCCTTGGCGCGCTGGGGCTGCTGACCGAAGCCTTCACGGCCGGTTCTTCCACTGCGACTGGCGGTAGCACCGCGATCGCCGGCACGGTGGCGCTGGCGCCCTACGTGGGCCCCGCCGGCCTCTGGCGCGAGATCGAAGTTGCAGGTGGCCCTGTGGCCTGGGCGGCCACGCCGGCCAGCACGCAGGTCGAGCCCGGGCAGCCACGGCCGCCGCTGGAGCGCCGCATCTGGCGCCACCTCGCCACACGCCAGGGCGGCGCGCCGGTGCACCTGGGCTTCGGCGACAGCGATCGATTCGCACGCGGCCACCGTCTGCTGCAAGCACTGCTGCCGGCCGACCACGTGGCCACGCGTCCCGGCGGGCACGACTGGCCGGTATGGCGCGCGCTGTGGATCGACTGGCTGGCCCGCCACGGCAAGGCTTTGCAGGCCCCCGCGTGACGCCGCAGGCCCCGACGAAGGCGCGCGGCGGTGCTGCCCCGCCTGTGCACATCAGCGCCTACACGGCAAGCTGCGCGGCGGGCGCTGGCAACGAAGCCCTGGCTGAGGCTCTGCGCAACAACCGCAGCGGCTTGCGGCCCGACGACGATCAGCGCCTGCCTTGCTGGCTGGGTCGCCTTGACGACTACGCTGCCGTGCCGATAGCCGAGCCAGCCTGGGACAGCCGCGTCACGCGCCTGGCCGTCGGCGCGCTCGAGCAAGACGGCTTTCGGGCGGCCGTTGCTGCGGCCTGCCGACGCCACGGCAGCACCCGGGTTGGGCTGGTGCTGGGCACCTCGGCGTCGACGATCGCCGTCACCGAGCAGGCCTACCGCGAGCCGGCAGCCGACGGCGGGTTTCCATGGACGCTGCGTCACCCCGCGTTGAACACGCCGCACGCCGTGACGCACTTCGTGCAGCACACCCTGGGCCTGCGCGGGCCGGCTGTGACGGTCTCGACCGCTTGCTCCTCCAGCGCCAAGGCACTTGCCAGCGCCGAGCGCTGGTTGCGCACGGGCCTGGCCGATGCCGTGGTCGTGGCCGGCGTCGAGGCGCTCTCCGACAGCCTGCGCTTCGGCTTCCGCGCCTTGGGTCTGGTCGACACCGGACCCTGCCGTCCCTTCGACGCCGAGCGCCGCGGCATCAGCATCGGCGAGGCTGCGGTGTTCGCACTTGTCGAGCGCGGCGGCGAGGGCCTGGTGCAGCTGTTGGGATGCGGCGAAGCCAATGATGCGCACCACATGTCGGCGCCGCACCCCGAGGGCCGCGGCGCCGAAGCCGCGCTCGACGCTGCACTGGCCCGCGCCGGCGTGGCGGCCGAGGCCGTCGACTTTGTCAACCTGCATGGCACGGGCACCCCGGCCAACGACGCCGTCGAAGCGGCTCTGGTGGCCCGCCGCTATTCGCCCGGCGTGCACGCCTGCGCCACCAAGGGATTGACCGGCCACACCATGGGCGCGGCCGGCCTGCTGGAGGCGGCAATCTGCTGGCTGGCCCTGCAAGGCGCGGTACGGGCGGGCAGCGGTGCCGGGCTGCGGGTGGACCCGGCCTTCGGTCCCGCTTTGGCTGCACAGCTGCGTGCTGCACCGGCCGGGGGACGCGCGCAGCTCGCTGCCAGCCATTCCTTCGGCTTTGGCGGCAGCAACGCGGTGCTCGTGTTCGGAAGCGCTACGTGAACCCGCTGCGCCTGCACATCGATGGCGTAGCCCTGTGGGCACCTTTGTTACCAGGCTGGGAGTTCGCCGCACCGGCCTTGCGCGGCCACGCTCTCGCGCCGGCAGCCCCGGCGCGGCCAGCCGGGGCTTGCCTGAGCGCCAACGAGCGCCGACGAGCGCCCGAAGGCGTGAAGATCGCCCTCGACGTGGCCGAGGCCGCAGTGGCCGCCAGCGGCCATGACGCCGCCACGCTGGCCAGCGTCTTCGCGTCGGCCCATGCCGACCTCGCCATCGTCGACGCCTTGTGCGAGACGCTGGCCCGCGACCCGCTTCTGCTGTCGCCCACGCGGTTTCACCACTCGGTGCATAACGCGGCCTCGGGCTACTGGGCGATTGCCAGCGGCTGCAGCGCGCCGAGCAGCGCCGTCGCGGCCGACCGCCACAGCTTTGCCGCCGGCTGGATCGAGGCCGCCACGCAACTGGCCGCCGAGTCGCGGCCGGTGCTGCTGGCGGGCTTTGACACCGAGGCCTGTGGCCTGCTCGGCTCGGTCAACAGCAGCCGAGGCCTGCTTGGCGTGGCCCTGGTGCTGGCACCCCAGGCTTCGGCGCGTACGCGCTGGACGCTCGACTGGCAGCTGCGCCACGCGCCGGGCGAGCCCAACCTGCCGGCCACGGCGCCTGCCATCACACCGCTGCGCAGCGCTGCCGCGCAGGCGCTGGCCAGCAACGCCATGGCCGATGCCCTGCCTCTGATGGAACTGCTTGCCAACGACGATCGCGGCACCGTGCAACTGCCCCTGTCGGGTGGCGGTGCATTGATGCTGACTCGTTGCTGAGCGCAGCCGCCATGGACAATTCGCAGTCAGCTTGCCCAACCCGAGCGCCGCGTCCGCGGCACGCCGAGGAACCCTGATGCCTAACACCGCCCCGACCCCATCACACGAGATCGTCATCATGGGTGGCGGCCTGGCCGGCTTGACGTTGGCTTTGCAACTGCGGCGCCGCCTGCCTGACGCCGACGTGCTGGTGCTCGAGCGGCGCCTTCACCCCGTGCCGGCCGCCTGCCACAAGGTGGGCGAGAGCAGCGTCGAGATCGGCGCGCTCTACTTCGCCGACGTGCTGGGGCTGCGCGAACACCTCGAGAAGGATCAGCTCAAGAAGTTCGGTTTCCGCTTCTTCTTCAGCGAAGGCCAGACCGACCTGTCGCAAGTCACCGAACTCGGTGCGAGCCGGCCATTGCCCACCGCCAGCTACCAGATCGACCGCGGCCTCTTCGAGAACTTCCTCGGCCAGGAGTGCCTGCGGCGCGGCATCCGCTTCATCGACGGCGCGATGATCCGAGACGTCGCGCTGGCCGAGGACGGTGAGCTGCACACCGTGCAATGGCAACGCGAAGGCGAGGCGCTGCAGACCGTGCGGGCCCGCTGGGTCATCGACGCCTGCGGCCGCGCCGGTCTGATCAAGCGCCGGCTCGGGCTCGCGCAGGACAACGCCCACGCTGCACACGCCGTGTGGTTCCGCATCAGCGAGCACATCAACATCGACCGCTGGCCCGTGGCCGACGAGACCTGGCGGCAGCGCTGCGTGACGCCGACTCGCTGGCTGTCGACCAACCACCTCGTGGGCGCAGGCTATTGGGTCTGGCTCATTCCGCTGGCCTCGGGCTCGCACTCGGTGGGCATCGTCGCAGACCCGCGCTTCCACTCGCTGGATCGCATGAACACCTTCGACAAGGCCATGGACTGGCTGGCCCAATACCAGCCCGCGCTGCATGCCGACCTCGAGCCCAAGCGCAGCAAGCTGCAGGACTTCGCGTTCTTCAGGCGCTTCAGCCACGACTGCCGCCAGGTGTTCAGCGAGCACCGCTGGGCGCTGGCGGGCGAGGCCGGGCGCTTTCTCGATCCCTTCTACTCGCCGGGCAGCGACTTCATCGCCATCGGCAACACCTACATCACCGAACTGGTGGCCCGCGACCGCGCCGGGCTGCGCCTGCGCGCCCACACCCAGATCTACGAGCAGATCTTCAAGAGCTTCTACGACAGCACACTGGCGCTGTACGTCGACCAGTACGGTCTCTTCGGAGACCCCGAGGTGCTGCCGAACAAGGTGATCTGGGACTACACCTACTACTGGAGCGTGCTGGCGCAGCTGTTCTGCCAACAGCGCCTGGCCGACATCGACTCGATGGGCCACCTGCGCGACGCCCTGCTGGCCTGCCAGAAGCTCAACATCGCGGTGCAGCAGTTGCTCCAGGACTGGGGCCGCGTGAGCGAGCGGCGCAATCCGCCTGTGATGCTCGACCAGGCTTCGGTGCCCTGGTTCGTGGCACTCAACCGCACGCTGCTCGACGATGCCCTGGACGACAGCGCCTTCCGCGCCCGCATCCGCGAGGCCGAGCGCCTGCTGCAGCGGCTGGCAGTGCAACTCGCCCAGCGGGCAGCCGCCGACCACCCCACGCTCGATCTGGCCGCATTGCGCACACTGGTGCCGGCACCTTTGTGGCTGGACGCGGGCGAGCCGCTGCTGTTCCCGCCTTCGCCGATGCTGGCCGAGGCAGCCTGAATCCCGGCTGCGCCCGCTGAGAGCCGGCGCGGGCGCAGGCTGTCAGGGCTGGAACGGCGGCAGACGCCACCAACGCCGCCACAGCAGCGACGGCAGACGCAGCGCAAAACCCACCATCAGCCGGGTGTGCATCCAAGTGAGCAACAGGTTGTCGCGGCCATAGCGGAAGTGCGATACGCCGCCTTCGTCGGCACGCAAGTACCTCACCGGTGCGTCCAGGTTCAACGGCTTGACGCCGCGCCAGGCCAGGCGCACGACCGCCTCGGTGTCGAAGTCGAAACGGCGCATCCAGCGCTGGCCCTGCATCACCGCGATCAGTGCGCCAACCGGATACACGCGAAACCCGAACAGTGAATCAGCAACGCCGGCGCCCAGTGTCTCGAGGTTGGTCCAACCATTCGAGACGCGCCGGCCCCGCACCCGCAGCATCGGGGCGCTGGCATCGAACACCGGGCGACCCAGCACCATGACCTCGGGCCGCTGCAGCGAATGCGCCATGAAGGAGCCAATCAGCTCGGCCGGGTGCTGCCCGTCGCTGTCCATGGTGAGCACATGGGTGAAGCCGGCCGCATCGGCCAGCCTCAACCCCTGCAGAACGGCTGCACCTTTGCCCTGGTTCTGCGGCAACACCTCCACGCGCAGCAGCGGGTCGACGGCGGCCATCTCCCGCAAGCCGTCGGTTGTGCCGTCGCTGCTGCCGTCGACGACCACCCAAACCGGCGCCCACTGCGCCCGGGCTGCGCGCACAGTGGCATAGACCTGTGCGCCGGTGTTGTAGCTGGGAATCAACACCAGATGCGTGCGCGAAGCCGCCGGGTCTGGAGCACGCGGCGCCGTGGTCATGGGGCTGAGCCGCGAACGCCTGTTCGCAGATAGGCCTCGACCTCGTCGGAAAGCGCAGCGACGTCATCGGAAGGCTCGAAGCGACGGCCCAGGCGCACCGAGAACACGATTGGCAGTGGCGGCAACCTCCACAGCGGCCAGCCCTTGCAGAGGTACGGCGAGGGGGTGTCGATGAACAGGGTCTGGATGGGCGCACCCGCCCGCTTGGCAATGATTGCGAAACCCGGTCGCAGCCGATTGAGAGCAGCACCGTCGGTGCGCGTGCCTTCAGGGAACAACACCAGCTGGCCGCCCTGGCGCAGGTCGGCCACGGCATGGCGGACAAGGCCCTGCGCTGTGTCGTTGCGGATGTAGCGCGCCAGACGGGCGCCCGGCGCGAGGAAGGGGTTGCGCATCAGGCTGGCCTTCATGATGCAAGCCGCGCGCGGCAACCGCGCCACCAGCAAAGGGGCGTCGACCATGCTGGGGTGGTTGGCGACGATGATCAGGCCCGACTCTTGACGCAGCGTGTCGACGACTCGCGTATCGAGCCGCATCATGCGCACCACGCCGGCCGCCCACCAGAACAGCCGGTAGCCGTGGGCGATGGCCGCGCGGCCGACGCGCAAGCCCCATCGTCTTGGCAGCAGTGGGTACAGCACCCAGGCCACTGCGCTCCACAGCAGCGAGCCCAAACCAAGCAAGACCAGCATCAACAGCAGTGCCAGCCATTGAAGAGCCCGGATCAGCGCGTGCACCGCGAGCATGGCGACAGGGCCCTCAGCGCGCGGGCACGGGCGTGAGCACCGGCACCTGCGCGCTTGAGCGGGCGAACACCCAGGTGGCCGCCACGCCGAACGCCGTGCTGCGCGAGGCCTTGACCAGCGGACTGTCGTCGACCTTGGATCCGCCCACCACGTCATGGCGCACGAACGCTCCCAGCCACAGGCGGCCCCGGCGCTGCGACGCGCCGACAGTGAACTGCCAGCCGGCGTCGCCCGCGCGTGCCTCGTAGGCCGGCCGGCCTGGCCGTGCCCGCTCGGCGGCCACTCCATACAAGTGGCGGTGCAAGCGACGGTCACCGCGCACCGCGCCCGCCAGGACGCCCAGTTGCATGCCCTGCCAGTCGAGATCGGCGCCGACGGTAGGCTCCAGAGTCCAGCCCACCGTGCGCGGCGAGGGCTCGAATGCCAGCACCGCGCGCAAGGGCAGGCGCAAGTCGGCACGCCAGTGCCGCCCCTGGGCCAGGCGCAGATTGAGACGGGGGCCGAGTTCTATCGTGGGCGGCAAGGCCGCCATGCCCTCGCGAGCGCCACCAGGCTGATCGCGCAGCGGCGGGCTGGCTGCCAGGCTCAGATCGAGTTCGACGCGGCCTCGGGCGGCCAGGCGGGCGCGCGCGCCGTCCTGATCGGCACGCAGGATGTCGCCCCGGTAGATGAAGTACGGCACCGGCAGCACCCATTGGCGCTGACGGTCGCTGCCACGGTAATGCGGCAGGCTGAGTACGCCCAGCCCGATACCGGCTTCCCACAGCGGTTCGGTGCCCGTGCCGGGCTCGCCCGTTGAGGCCATTCCTGGCGCCGAGTAGGCAAACGCCAAGAGGGTCGAGGTCAGGGCAATGATCGGAGCCGCGCGCCGAGCCGTGCCGCGCAGCGCGTCGGTGAAGCTCATGCCAGCGCTCCGACGGCCACGCCGTGGGCCTCGATCTCCACCAGCAGCTCGGCGCGGCAGATGTCGGCCTGGAGCTGCACACAATCGGGCTCGGTGCCCAGCGCATCGGCAAAGTGTGTGCGCGCTGCGGCTGCGTCGCCTGCATGACGCACGTACATGGTGAAACACAGGTCCTGCAGTTCGAATGGGCGCGCGGGTGCGCTGGACAAGTCGCGCTGCAATCCCGCTGCCAAGGTGGCGCCGTGCGCTGCCGCCAAGAGGGCTCGCAAGTTGCTCACGGTTTCGATCACCTGCGCCTTCAGGTCGCCCGCATGGCACGAGGCCTCGCCGACGATAGACGCCGTGCCCGACACCCACAGCGCCAGCCGCCCACCCGTCATCGGCACCAGCGCCGCGCGCGAGAAGGTCGGGCTGCGCGGCCCGAAACGTGCCGAGTAGCGCCATGCCGGCACCTGGCGCGGGTTCTCCAAAGGGCGCGGAGCCCTGGTCCCGGCCAGAAAGCGCAACGACAGGCCGCCGTCTGGGCGGCCCACGGCGCAAGCCGCCGGCGCACCCTCGAACGCCGGGCGCCCGGCGTCGAGAAAGGCCTGCTGCCGGCCGATATTGAACTGCCGATAGCGCTCGAGCCCGCCGCTGTCGGCATTGATGCGCGGCAGGTAGTTCCACAGCCTGAGCGGGTGCGGGCAGCCGCTGTCGTGCAGAGCCTGAAAGAGTGCAGCGTAGGCCTGCTGTGCCACTTCGGCCAGGCCCTCGGCGCCGTCAGGGAGATCGAGCTCGCCAAAGGTCCACTCCCCGCTGCGCCACCAATGCACAGGGCCGCTGCGGCCGCTGCGCAGACCCTGGGGGTCGAGCAGCAGGTCGACGGCCGGGCCACCGCCGAGCAGCGGCAGCGGCAGACAGCCCCCCAGGCCCCAAGTCAGCGCACCCGCGCGAGGCGGTGCTGCCAACCGGTCCCCACGCAGCCGTTGTGGGGCCCATGCAGGGACTGCGGTGTCGATGGCCGCCTGCATCAACGCCCACCTGCCGACCACCGCGGGCCAGACCGGGCAGACACCAGGCCGCCGGGCAAAGGATCAAGGTCTCGCGGGAGGTTGGTCATGCGTCATCGGGGCTGCCGGCGGCAGCGAACAGCACAAAGGGCCCGCGGCCCAGGCAGCACGGGTTGAATCACCCGTCATCATGCCGCCGTATTATCACTGCACACCCCCATGCAGCCGCTCACCGCGTCGGCCCCGATCTCTTCCCCCAGCCCGCATTGGCGCGCCGCTCTGCGCTTGCGCATGGCCAACAGGCTGCTCCTCAAGTTCATTGGCGTCAGCGGCTTCATTGCACTGTTTTTTCAGGGTTATTTTTTCACGCTCAGGAACCCTGCCTACCCTGTAACGACCATGCCAACGACGCCTCTGGACGCCTGGATTGCGTTCCACCCCTGGGGTATCGTGCCGTATCTCTCGCTCTGGTTCTACGTCGGCATCGCGCCTGGGCTGCTGTTGCGCTGGCGCGACCTGCTGATCTACGGCCTGTGGGCGGCTGCGATGTGTGTCGGCGGTCTGCTGATCTTCTACTTTTGGCCGACCCAGGTTGCTTCCCGCGCCCCCGAGACCGCTGCCTCGCCGGGTTTCGCGTTGCTGGCGGGAATGGACGGCGCTGGCAACGCCTGCCCGTCCTTGCACGTGGCCACCGCCGTGTTCACCGCAACATGGATCGACCGGCTGCTGCGCACCATTGGAGCCCCGGCGTGGCTGCGCCTGCTTAGCGTGGCATGGCTGCTGGCAATCACCTGGTCGACAGTCGCCGTACGACAACATGTGGTGCTGGACGCCGTTGCAGGCATCGGCTGGGGCGGGCTCTTCGCACTGCTTTCCCACCGCCTCAGCCCCGGGATGGCGTGGCATCCTGGACGGTGACCGCCCGCTATCATCTCAGTCTTTGCGTGGGTGACAGAGAGGACTGGAACCGCCGCAGACGCCGAAAGAAGCCTGATGAGCACGCTGAAGGAATTGCAGGATCTGATCCACCACAAGTTCGGTGTCGACCCTGCCAAGCTCGACCCTCATGAATCGATCCGCGGCTCCGGCCTCGACTCGCTGGCGCTCGTGGAGTTTTTGTTCGCCATCGAAGACCATTACGGCATCTCGTTGCCCGAAGAGAACTCCAATATCGACACCCTGGCCGAGCTCGCCGAGGTCGTCGAACGGCTGAACGCGGCCCGGCAGACGGCAGCGTGAGCTTGGGAGTCGTCGTTACCGGCTTGGGCACTGTTGCGCCGCACGGCGAGGAGCCTCAGGCGCTGTTCGATGCATTGCTCGCCGGCCGGTCGGCGGTGCGGGAGTTCGCAGCAGAACTCGACCGCCCGGCAGCGGTGGCTGCAGTGAATTTCGACGAGTCGCGCTGGTTCACGAAGCTGCAACTCCCGGGGGTTGACCGCGTCAGTCAGCTGGCGGTGGCTGCGGCCGAACTGGCTGTGCGCGATGCCGGCGGATTGGATGGCGCCGACCGCGAGCGCGTTGGTGTCTATGTGGGCTGCGGCATGGGCGGCGCCACCGCGCTAGAGACCGCCTACCGCATGGGCATGGCGACCCCAAGGCGCGTGCCACCGCTCACCGTGCCCGCCTTCATGCCTAACGCAGCAGCCAGCCATATCGCCATGCGCCAGCGTGTTCTTGGCCCGGTCATCACGTACTCGGTGGCCTGCGCGTCTTCGGCAGTGGCCATTGCAGAAGCAGCCAAGGCGGTGGATCGCGGCGAAGTCGACGTCGCCATCGCCGGTGGCGCCGAGGCGCTGCTCGTACCGGGCGTCGTTTCTGCCTGGCAGGCGATGCACACCCTGGCCACGTTCACACCGGGCGACGCCGAGAGCGCGGGCCGGGCATGCAGGCCGTTCGCGCTCGATCGCAGCGGCTTCGTCCTCGGCGAAGGCGCGGCGTTCCTGGTGCTGGAATCGCCCGCTCGCGCCCGCGCCCGTGGGCGCAGCGGCTACGCGCGGCTTGCCGGATGGGGCATCAGTTGCGATGCCACGCACCTGACCAAGCCCGACGTCGCGGGCCAGCAGCGTGCCCTGCGAGCCGCCTTGCACATGGCGGACATGAAGCCCGGTGAAGTGGGCTATTGCAACGCCCACGGCACGGCGACGCGGATCGGCGATCCGGTCGAGGCCGCGGCACTGTGCGGCCTGTGGGGCGAGGCCATCGGCACGCTGAAAGTCAGCTCGACCAAGGCCCTGCATGGGCACCTGCTCGGGGCTGCCGGCGCCTTGGAGGCGCTGATCACGGTGCTGGCGGTGTCACGGCGGCAGTTGCCACCCAATGCCAACGTCACGCAGCCCGATGATTCGATGGGGCTCGATCTGGTGCAAGACACCGACAACGACGCGCCGCATCTGCAGGCCGCCATCAGCAACTCTTTTGCCTTCGGCGGCACCAACAGCGCGCTGCTCTTCGCCCGCGCCTGAGCGTGCATGCAGCCAGGCTCCGCCGAGCCCTGGTCGAAGGGCCTGAGCCGTGGAAGTTGTTTCACAGAAAAGCCGAGCCATGTCCGATACCCGCCCTGCTCTGAAGCCTCCCACCGCTGCCGCACCGCCCGCCAACTTCCTGCGCGGCATCATCGAACGTGATCTCGGTGCGGGCACGCTGCAAGGCCGGCAGTGGGGCGGCGGCCCGGGCGATGCCGCCCACCACGCGGCCGGCGGGCCTGATCCGGCCCGCATCCGCACGCGCTTCCCGCCCGAGCCCAACGGCTACCTGCACGTGGGCCATGCCAAGAGCATCTGCCTGAACTTCGGCCTGGCGCGCGACTACGGCGGCGTCTGCCACCTGCGCTTCGACGACACCAACCCCGAGAAGGAAGAGCAGGAGTACGTCGACGCCATCATCGAGGCCGTGCACTGGCTGGGCTTCGACTGGGCCGCGAACGACACCACGCACCTCTTCTACGCCAGCGACTACTTCGACTTCATGTACCGCGCCGCCGAGGCGCTGGTGGCCGACGGCCTGGCCTATGTCGACGAGCAGAGCGCCGAGGCCATGCGCGCCAACCGCGGCGACTTCACCACGCCCGGCACCGACAGCCCCTTCCGCAGCCGCACGCCGGCCGAGAACCTGGCTCGCCTGCGCGAGATGAAGGACGGCCTGCATGCCGACGGCGCGATGGTGCTGCGCGCGAAGATCGACATGGCCTCGCCAAACATCAACCTTCGCGACCCGGCCCTGTACCGCATCAAGCGCGCGGTGCACCACAACACCGGCAGCCGCTGGTGCATCTACCCGATGTACACCTACGCGCACCCGATCGAAGACGCGCTCGAAGGCATCACGCACAGCATCTGCACGCTGGAGTTCGAAGACCAGCGCCCGTTCTACGACTGGCTGCTCGAGAACCTGGCGCGCCTGGGCCTGCTGGCCCACCCGCTGCCCAAGCAGTACGAGTTCGGCCGGCTGAACCTGAGCTACGTCGTCACCAGCAAGCGCAAGCTGCGCGCGCTGGTGGAAGAAGGCATCGTCAGCGGCTGGGACGACCCGCGCATGCCCACGCTCTTTGGCCTGCGGCGGCGCGGCTACACGCCGGCGGCCATCCGCGCCATGGCCGACGGCACCGGCGCCAGCAAGACGAACATCTGGCTCGACTACTCGGTGCTCGAGCAAGCCCTGCGCAACGACCTCGAAGGCCAGGCGCCACGCGCCATGGCCGTGCTCGACCCGGTGCCGCTGGTGCTGCAGAACTGGGCCGAGGTTTTTGGCAGCGAGACCCATGTCGAGCCCTGCCAGGCCCCCGCGCACCCACAGCGGCCCGAACTCGGCCTGCGCCACTTCGGGCTGTCGCGCACGGTGTGGATCGAGCGCGAGGACTTTGCTGAAGCAGCGCCCAAGGGGTTCTTCCGCCTGTTTCCCGGCAACAGGGTGCGCCTGAAGTACGGCATGGTGGTGGAGTGCACCGGCTGCGAAAAAGACGCCACAGGCGCCATCACCGCCGTGCATGCGCGCGTCGTGCCCGACACCAAGAGCGGCACGCCGGGCGCCGATACCGTCAAGGTGAAGGGCACCATCACCTGGGTCGGCCAGGCCGACGCGGTGGCCGCGCCGGTGGTGCTGTACGACCGCCTCTTCACCGCGCCGCAGCCCGAGGCCGACGGGCGCGATTTCCGCGAGGTCGTCAACCCGCAAAGCAAGGTGCTCGTGCAGGCCTGGCTCGAGCCCTCGCTGGCGAACGTGGCCGCAGAGAGCCGCTTCCAGTTCGAGCGCCACGGCTATTTCGTCGCCGACCGCGAGGTGCACCGCCCGGGCGCGCCGCTGTTCAACCGCATCACCACGCTGAAGGACGGCTGGGCCGGCGGCTGAGAGCCTGAGCCCGTAAAGATCGGCAAAGGGCTTGTGCAGACGGGCCGCGGCTCAGGCAGGATGCGGGTTACCCGCGATCCAACAGGAGAACACCGCCATGACACGCCCCGTTGCCCTTGTCGGCGCCGCTGCGCTGCTGTTTGCGATGGCCGCCACGCTGGCACCCCCAGCGCTGGCCGCCGGCCAGGTGCAGGTGAAGTGGATCGAGCCCGAGAAGTTCGCCGATGCCGGCCGCGGCAGCTTCGATCGCGAACGCACGCTTGAGGCGCTGGCCGAGCACCTCAAAGGGCTGGGCCGCCAATTGCCCGACGGGCAGACGCTGCGCATAGAGGTCACCGATCTCGAGCTCGCCGGCGAACTCGAGCCCTTCGGCCGCTTCCACCAGGACGTGCGCGTGCTGCGCGGCCGGGCCGACTGGCCGCGCATCAGCCTGCGCTACAACCTGAGCGACGGCAGCCGCACGCTGGCCAGCGGTGACGCCGACCTCAGCGACCCGAACTACTTCTTCCGCTCGCTGCGCGCCTCGCACTCGGGCGCGCTGGGCTACGAGAAGCGCATGCTCGACGACTGGGTCGCGTCGCTGGTGGCCGCCAAGCGCTGACGCGCACGGCGGGGCCACAGGATGCGGTCGGCACGCTGGCTGTTACTCTAGGTACACGTCTTTCGCGACCCGACTCCTCATGCCCGCGTTCAAGCACCCTTCATCCGCTGGCCTGGCACTTGTGCTGTCGACCGCCCTGGCCGGCCCTGCCGCCGCACAGACAGCGCCCAAAGCCCCCGCAGCCGCTGCCCCGGCGGTGCCGCATCCGGCCCTGAAAGCCGCTGCCGCCGAACCCGGCGCGGTGGTCACCGCCAGCGGCTTGGTGTTCCGCCCGCTCGCGGCCGGCCAGGGCGCCAGCCCGACCGCCACCGACGTGGTGCGGGTGCACTACCGCGGCACCTTCCCCGACGGGCGCGAGTTCGACAGCTCGTACAAACGCAACCAGCCGTCGAGCTTTGCGCTGAACGGCGTCATCCGCTGCTGGACCGAAGGGCTGCAGCTGATGAAGGTCGGCGGCACCGCTCGCCTGACCTGCCCGGCCGACATCGCCTATGGCGAGCGCGGCGCCGGAAACGGGCTCATCCCGCCCGGCGCGGTGCTGGTGTTCGAGGTCAAGCTGCTGGGCATCGGCGCGAACTGAGAGCTTGTGAAGCATTCCGCCACGCCCGCTCGTGCGCCCGAAACGGCGCCGCTCGTCGAAAGCAAATGCTCGCCGTAGCCCGGGCTACGGCTGCGCTTTGCGCCTAGATCGACACCGTTTCGGACGCCCGCTCGGACGCGCCGGAATACTTCACAAGCTCTGACCGGACCCATGATGTTCCGCACCCTCGAAGCCTCTGACCCGGCCCTGGCGCCACCCGGCCTGCGCTTCGTCACCGTCAAGAGCGCGGCGCTCGGCCAGCGGGCCGATGTGCTGCTGTTCGTGCCGCCGCAGGCCGCTGCGCTGCAAAGCGTGCCGCTGGTGCTGCTGCTGCACGGCGTGTACGGCTCGCACTGGGCCTGGGCCTTCAAGGGCGGCGCGCACCTCACGGCGCAGCGGCTCATCGACGCGGGCGCCATCCCGCCGATGGTGCTGGCCATGCCCAGCGACGGGCTGTGGGGCGATGGCTCGGGCTACGTGGCCCATGCCGGGCAGGACTTCGAACGCTGGATCGTCGAGGAGGTGCCGGCCGCCGCTCGTGCGGCCTGCACGGCGTGCAGCGAGGCGTCGCCGCTTTTCATCGCAGGCCTCAGCATGGGTGGCTTCGGCGCGCTACGGCTGGCCGGCCGGCACCCGCGGCGCTTCGTGGCAGCGGCCGGGCACTCGTCGGTGACCGAGGCCGCGCAGCTCGACGCGTTGATGGCCGAAGCTCGCATCGGCTGGGCCGCGGCGCCCGCAGACCGCAGCGTCATCGCCTCGCTCCGCGGTGCCGACGCGCCGCTGCCCGCCTTGCGCTTCGACTGCGGGCGCGACGACCCCTTCATCGCCGCCAATCGCCAGCTGCACGCCGAACTGCAGGCAGCCGGCATCGCGCACGAGTACGCCGAGCACGACGGCGGCCACGGCTGGGCCTACTGGGCGCAGCACCTCGAAGACACGCTGCGTTTCTTCGGCCGCACGCTCACGAACCGGAGCCCGAGACCATGAACCCGTTGGCGTTGAATCTGCTGGCACTGGCGCTGGCCCTGGTCGCCACAACCAGCACGGCCACGGGCCGCGGCGACCTGACGCGCCATGTCGACCCCTTCATCGGCACCGACGGCACCGGCCACGTCACCCCGGCCGCGATGGTGCCCTTCGGCATGGTGGCCCCCGGCCCCGACAACGCCGACCGCGGCTGGAGCTACAGCAGCGGCTACCAGTACCGCGCGCCGCGCATCCTGGGCTTCTCCAACACGCACATCAGCGGCGCCGGCATCCCCGAGCTGGGCGACGTGCTGTTGATGCCCGCAGCCGGCACGCGCTGGTCGGCGCAGAGCAGCGACTTCTCGGCCGCACCCGCCAAGAAGACGGAGAGCGCAAAGCCCGGCATCTATCGCGTCACGTTGCCGAGCCACGGCGTGCGCGTGGAGCTCACCGCCACGCAGCGCGTGGCCGTGCACCGCTACACCTTCACCCAGGGCGGCCGCGTGCAGGTGCTGGTGGACCTGCAGCACGGGCTGCTGTTCGGTGACGGGCCGCGCGTCACGCAGGCCACGTCCAGCGTGGACGAAGCGCGGGGTGAGCTGACCGGCACCACGCACTCGAAGAACTGGGTCGAGCGCGAGGCCTCGTTCATCGTGCGCTTCGACCGGCCCATCGCGCGCGTGACCACGCTGCCGCCGCGCGCCGGCGACAAGGCCGCGCGCTATGTGCTCGACTTCGACTTGGCGGCGGGCCGCGTGCTGCACGCCCGCGTGGCGCTGTCCACGGTGGACGTCGAAGGCGCGCGCCGCAACCTGGCGGTGGACGAGGCCAAGCCCTTCGACGCCGTTCGCGCCGCCGCCCATGCGCAGTGGCAGGCGCTGCTCTCGCGCATCCAGATCGATGCCGACGCGCGCTTCAAGACCATCTTCTACTCGGCGCTGTACCGCACGCTGCTGCATCCCAGCGACATCGCCGACGCCGACGGCCGCGTGCGCGGCCCCACGGGGCAGGTGATGGCCGCGCCGGGCGGCGTGTACTACAGCACCCTGAGCCTGTGGGACACCTTTCGTGGCGTGCACCCGCTGTTCACGCTGCTGGTGCCCGAGCGTGTGCCCGGTTTCATCACCACCATGCTGGCCCACCACCGCGCGATGGGCTACCTGCCGCTGTGGACGGCCTGGGGCCGCGAAACGCACACGATGATCGGCAACCCGGCGCTGCCCGTCATCGCCGACGCGGTGGCCAAGGGCTTGCACCGCCAAGGCGCGGGCTTCGACATCCAGGCCGCGCTGCAGGCGATGGTCGAGACCTCCACGCGGCCGCGGCCGAACGCGCCCGACTGGGCGCAGCGCAGCTGGGACGTCTACGAGCAGTTCGGCTACATCCCGCTGGACAAGATCAGCAACGAGTCGGTGAGCAAGACGCTGGAGTTCGGCATCGGCGACGACGCCGTGGCCCGCGTGGCGCGTGCCGCAGGCCAGCCCGGCGTGGCCGAGCGCTTTGCGCGTCGCGCCCAGGGCTGGCGCCAGCTGTGGGACGCGCAGACGCAGATGATGCGCGGCAAGGACAGCGCCGGCCGCTGGCGCGAACCCTTCGACCCGCTGGTGCCCACGAGCCCGATGAACAACCCCGGCGACTACACCGAGGCCAACGCCTGGCAGTACACGTTGACACCGGCGCTGCACGACCCCGACGGCCTCGTGGCGCAGATGGGCGGCCCGGCAGCCTTTGAGGCCTGGCTCGACCGCTTCTTCAGCGTGCAGGCGCCCGGTGCCAACAAACATTTGGGCCAGGAAGCCTTGATCGGCCAGTACGCCCACGGCAACGAGCCCAGCCACCACATCGCCTACCTCTACGCCTGGACGGCGTCGCCGCACAAGGGCCCAGCACTGATCCGCCGCATCGTGCGCAGCTTCTACGGCAGCGGGCCCGACGGCATCATCGGCAACGACGATTGCGGGCAGATGAGTGCGTGGCTGGTGCTGTCCATGCTGGGCATCTACCCGGTGGTGCCGGCCTCCGGCAGCTACGTGGCCGGCGCGGTGCTGGTGCGCCGCGCCACGCTGACGCGGGCCGATGGCACGCGCCTCACCATCGTGCCCGGCCGGCGCCCAGGCGTGTGGCTGGACGGGCAGCGCATGGACCCGAAAGACTTGCCGCACGCCGCGTTGCTGCAGGCACGCCAACTTGAAGTGGGAGCCGCACGATGAACAAGCACTGGCAGACCTTGCTCGGCGTGGCCTTGCTGGCGGCCGCGGTGTTGCCCGCAGCGGCACAGCAGCGCGGCCTGAAGTTGCACGTGCCCTCGCCCGACTGGCGCGACCAGGTCATCTACTTCGTGCTCACGGACCGCTTCGACGACGGCAACCCGCGCAACAACGACCAGGGCCTGGGCGAGCACGACGCACGCGACGGCAACAAGTACAGCGGCGGCGACATCGACGGCATCCGCCGCCGGCTCGACTACATCCAGGCCCTGGGCGCCACCGCCCTGTGGTTGACGCCCCCGGTGCTGAACCAGTGGCACGACACCACGCACGGCTTCTGGGGCTACCACGGCTACTGGGCCAGCCACTTCAAGCGCATGGATCCGCACGTGGGAACGCTGGCCGACTACCAGCGCCTGTCGGATGCGCTGCACCGCCGCGGCATGTATCTGGTGCAGGACGTGGTGGTCAACCACACCGGCAACTTCTTCAGTTATGGCCCGGGCTGGCGAGCCGACGACCCGACGGCCGACTTCCGACCCAACACCGGTTCGCGCCCCATGCCCCGGCCGCTGCAGGCGCCCTTCCACCTGAACGACCCGCGCCGCACTGAAGACCGCCGCGCCGGCATCTACCACTGGACACCGGACATCCGCGACGTGACGGTGCGCGACGAGGAAATGAACTTCCAGACCTCGGGCCTGGACGACCTGAACACCGAGAACCCGCGCGTGCGCCGCGCGCTGCGCGACAGCTTCGGCTACTGGGTGCGCGAGGTCGGCGTGGACGCCTTCCGCATCGACACGGCGTACCACGTGCCGCCCGAGTTCTTCGCGGATTTCCTCTACGCCACCGACCCCAAGGCGCCGGGTGTGGCCCTGGTGGCGCGGCGCACGGGCCGCCAGGACTTCTTCGCCTTCGGCGAAGGCTTCGGCATCGACGCCCCGGGCCAGACGCGCTACACGCGCAAGCTGGAGAGCTACATCCGCGGCGAACGTGGGCAGCAGCGCCTGGGCGGCATGCTCAACTTCCCGCTCTACGCGGGCCTGGTGGACGTATTCGCGCGCGGTCGCGCGCCGGCCGAGCTGCAGCGCCGCGTGCAGGACATGGTGGATGCCGACGCGCGCGGCATCGACCCGCGGCGGCTGCCCAGCTTCATCGACAACCACGACCTCGACCGCTGGCTGGCCGTCAGCGGCGAGCCCGCCATGAAGCAGGCGCTGCTGGCGCTGATGACGTTGCCCGGCATCCCGGTGCTGTACTACGGCACCGAGCAGGGCCTGGTGGAACAGCGCGCCTCGATGTTCGCGGCCGGCTGGGGCTCGGGCGGGCGCGACCGCTTCGACATGCAGGCGCCACTGTTCCGCTACACGCAGGCCGCGGTGGCGCTGCGCAAGGCGCACCGCGGCTTCTCGCGCGCGCTGCCGCAGCCGCTGCAGGCCGGCGGCGCCGGGCCGGGCGTACTGGCCTGGCGCAACGTGCACGAGGGGCAGGTGCGCATCGTGCTGTTCAACACCGCCGACGCGCCGCGCTTGGCCGACAACCTGGAGGTCGGCGCGCCCCAGGCTCGGCTGCGGCGGCTGTTCGACATCCACGCCGACACGCCCGCGGCGCTGCCGGCGCAACTGCAGGCCGATGCCCAGGGCCGCCTGCACCTGAACCTGCCGCCGCGCAGCGGCACCGTGTGGGCCGTGGAAGCCGCCCCGGCGCCGGCAGGGCCCAGCACTGCGCTGCGTCCGACGCTCGACGCCTTGCCCACCGAGGCCGCGCAGGGTGACTTCGACATCACCGGCCGCGCTGCGCCCGGTGCGCTGCTGGACGTGGTCGTCGACGGCGATGCCGCCCGCGCGCAGCGCGTGCTGGCCGGTGCCGACGGCCGCTTCAGCGCCCGCATCGACACCCGCCGCATGACCGACCCGGGCCTGCTGCACCGCGTGGTGCTGCGTGCAGCCGGCAGCGGCACGCCGCTTGAGGCCAGCGTGAGCGAGGCCGCCACCTTCCGCGTGGCGCTGCCCTGGCGCGTGCTGGCCGACGTGCCGCAGACGTCGATGACGGGTGGCGGCCCTCAAGGCCGCTACATCTACCCCACGCACGAGAGCTACACCCGCCAGATGGACCTGCGGCGCACGCGTGTGCTGTCGGCCGGCGGCGCGCTGCGCCTGGAGCTGGAGATGGCCGACCTCACGCGCGTCTGGGGCCCGGCCAACGGCTTCGACCACGTGGCGTTCTCGGTGTTCATCGAACTGCCCGGCCGCAGCGACGGCGCCCGTGCGATGCCGGGCCAGGATGCCGAGCTGCCCCAGGGCATGCGCTGGCACCTGCGGCTGCGCGCGCACGGCTGGAGCAACGCGCTCTTCGGGCCCGAAGG
>JAIYDH010000246.1 GCA_027487585.1 Rubrivivax sp. | reverse complement strand
GCCGAGCAGCTGGGCTACCGCATCAAGCTGCTGGGCATTGCGCGCCGCCGTGAACAAGGCATCGAGCTGCGCGTGCACCCGACGCTGATCCCGTCGACACGCCTGATCGCCAACGTCGAGGGCGCGATGAACGCCGTGGTCGTGAAGGCTGACGCCGTGGGCACCACGCTCTACTACGGCAAGGGCGCCGGCAGCGAGCCCACGGCCAGTGCCGTGATCGCCGACCTGGTGGATATCGCGCGGCTGCAATCCGCCGACCCCGGCCACCGCGTGCCGCACCTGGCCTTCCAGCCGGGCAGCCTGGCCGACACGCCGATCCTGCCGATCAGCGAGGTGGTCACCTCGTACTACCTGCGCCTGGTGGTGGCCGACAAGGCCGGCGTGCTTGCGCGCATCACCGGCATCCTGGCCGAGCACGACATCAGCATCGACGCCGTGCTGCAGCGTGAAAGCGCCGAGGGCGAGAAGCAGACCGACCTGATCATCCTCACGCACGACACCGTGGAAGGCCGCATGAGCGCCGCGCTGGCGCAGATGCAGGCGCTGGCCACGGTGCTGGCGCCGATCGTGAAGCTGCGGAAAGAAGAACTGAGCTGATGAAGTACCTCAGCACGCGCGGGGACCAGACGCTCCGCGGCTTCTCCGACATCCTGCTCGAGGGCCTGGCGCCGGATGGCGGCCTGTACCTGCCAACGCACTACCCGAAGGTCGATGCGGCCACGCTCGCCCGCTGGCGCGGCCTGTCGTACGCCGATCTGGCCTTCGAGATCCTCAGCCTCTACATCGATGACATCCCGTCGGCCGACCTGCAGCGCCTGGTGCACGCCACCTACACCGAGGCGGTGTTTGGCAGCGCGGCCATCACGCCGCTGAAGACGCTGGAGCCGGGGCTGCACCTGCAGGCGCTGTCCAATGGGCCGACGCTGGCCTTCAAGGACATGGCCATGCAGCTGCTGGGCCACCTGTTCGAGTACGAGCTCGGCCGCCGTGGCGAAGCGCTCAACATCCTGGGCGCCACCAGCGGCGACACCGGCAGCGCCGCCGAGTACGCGATGCGCGGCAAGAAGGGCATCAAGGTGTTCATGCTCAGCCCGCACGGCCGCATGAGCCCGTTCCAGCAGGCGCAGATGTTCAGCCTGCAAGATGCCAACATCCACAACATCGCCGTCGAAGGTGTGTTCGACGACTGCCAGGACATCGTCAAGGCCGTCAGCAACGATCTCGCCTTCAAGCGGCGCTGGAAGATCGGCACCGTCAACAGCATCAACTGGGCGCGCCTGCTGGCCCAGGTGGTGTACTACTTCGCGGGTTACTTCCAGGCCACGAAGTCGAACGACGAGGCGGTGAGCTTCACCGTGCCCAGCGGCAACTTCGGCAACGTCTGCGCCGGCCACGTGGCGCGCATGATGGGCCTGCCGATCCGCCGCCTGGTGGTGGCCACGAACGAAAACGACGTGCTCGACGAGTTCTTCCGCACCGGCGCCTACCGCGTGCGCGCCAGCGCCGAGACGCACGAGACCTCGAGCCCGAGCATGGACATCAGCAAGGCCAGCAACTTCGAGCGCTTCGTGTTCGACCTGCTCGGCCGTGACGGCGCCACCGTGGCGCGCCTGTTCGGCGAGCAGGTGCCGCGGCAGGGCGGCTTCACGCTTGACGCCGCCACGATGCAGCGCGCGCGTGCCGAGTTCGGCTTTGCCAGCGGCCGCAGCACACACGCCGACCGGCTGGCGACCATCCGCCGGTGCTGGCAGCAGCACGCCACGCTGATCGACACCCATACGGCCGATGGCTTGAAGGTGGCCTGGGAGCAGCGTGAGAGCGGCGTGCCGATGGTCGTGCTCGAGACCGCGCTGCCGGCCAAGTTCGCGGCCACCATCCTCGAGGCCACCGGCGTGAACCCCGAGCCACCGGCCGCCCTGCGGCACCTGGAGTCACTGCCGCGCCGCTTCACGGTGATGGCGCCGCAAGTGGCGCCGGTGCGGGCCTATATCGAGCAGCACGCCTGAGCTGCCCGCGATGAACGCCGCCCGTCCCTTGCTGCCGCTGGACGATGCGCTGCAGCGCCTGGCTGCCGCAGCCGCCGCCCATCGCATCACCGAAACGGATACCGTCTCGTGCTTCCAGGGCCTGGGCCGTGTGCTGGCCGCCGAGGTGCGCGCCAGCATCGCTGTGCCCGGCGCCGACAACTCGGCGATGGACGGCTATGCGATGCGCGCGGCCGATGTGCCCGTTGCCGGCACGGTGCTGCCGGTGTCGCAGCGCATCCCGGCCGGCCATGTGGGACAGCCGCTGCGGCCGGGCACGGCCGCGCGCATCTTCACCGGCGCGCTGGTGCCCGACGGGGCCGATGCGGTGGTGATGCAGGAGCAGTGCGAGGCCGCCGACGAAGGCCGCGCGGTGCGCGTGAACACGCTGCCGCAGGCCGGCCTGGCCATCCGCCGCCGCGGTGAAGACGTGGCCGAGGGTGCAGTGGTGCTGACGGCCGGCCAGCGGCTGTCGCCCCAGGCGCTGGGCCTGGCGGCATCGGTGGGCGTGGGCGAGTTGCCGGTGTGGCGCCGGCCGCGCGTGGCCATCCTGTGCACCGGCGACGAACTCGCCATGCCCGGCGAGCCGCTGAAGCCCGGCGCGCTCTACAACAGCAACCGCTACACGCTGCGCGCGCTGGCCGAGGCCGCCGGCTGCGCCGTCACCGACCTCGGCAACGTGCCCGACCGGCTGGACGCCACACGCGCCGCGCTGCGCCAGGCCGCGGCGGGCCACGACCTCATCGTCACCAGCGGCGGCGTCTCGGTAGGCGAAGAAGACCACCTCAAGCCCGCGGCGCAGGCCGAGGGGCGGCTTGAGAACTGGCAGCTGGCCATCAAGCCCGGCAAGCCGCTGGCCTTTGGCGCCATCCACCGCGCCGATGGCAGCGAGGCGCTGCTGGTCGGGCTGCCCGGCAACCCGGTGTCGTCGTTCGTGACCTGGCTGCTGGCCGTGCGCGAGGTGCTGGCGGCCCTGCAAGGCCTGCCCGCCGGGCTGCCACCGGCCTTGCCGATGCGCGCCGGCTTCGACTGGCCGCGGCCCGACAAGCGCCGCGAGTTCCTGCGCGTGCGCGTGGCCTCCGACGGCCGGCTGGAGTTGTTCGCCAACCAGGGCTCGGGCGTGCTCACCTCCACCGTGTGGGCCGACGGGCTGGTGGATGTGCCGCCGGCGCAGCCGATCGCCGCGGGTGACCTGGTGGTCTATCGGCCGTTGGCCAGCTGGATCCAGGCCTGAAGCGCGCATAGGGCCCGCAGGCTCCGTGTCACCCGTCCCCGCCCGGGGTGGACGACCTTGAGCAAGAAACTCGGCACCAGATCGAAGACACCCGGGCCGGTAGAGGTTGTCGGGGCGGGCCAGGCGCTGGCTCCGCGCCCCGCCGCCGCACCCCGCGAACGCAAGCAACGGGGCGCCGACGTGACACCCAACCTTGAGATGAATGCCCGCATGGACATTGCGACCCCTGCACTCAGAGGGTGGCCGCGTCGCCGACCCGGACTCCTGCCGACCGCCAGTGCCTGGCGTGCCGGGCGGCTACGATCCCGGCCCTCATCGCCACCTCAGCCAGCCCCGCCTTGATGCTCACGGTCCACGTCCGCTACTTCGCCTCGCTGCGCGAGGCCTTGGGCCCGCAAGAGAGCGTGCAGTTGCCCGAAGGCAGCACGGTTGGCGCGCTGAGGGCGCGGCTGTGTGCGCTGGGCGGACGCCACGCCGAGGTGCTGGCCGCCGGTCTGCCTGTGCGGGCAGCCCTGGCGCAATCGGTCTGCACCGACAGCATGGTGCTGACGGACGGCGTGGAAGTGGCGTTTTTCCCGCCCGTTACCGGTGGCTGACGTGGTGGCACCGGTGGCGCGCGTGCGCGTGCAGACGGCGGACTTCGACCTCGCGGCCGAGACCGCGGCGCTGCGCGAGGGCGATCTCGGCGTCGGCGCCGTCGCCAGCTTCGTGGGCATGGTGCGCGAGCGCGGCCACCCGGGGGCCGGCGAGGCAGTGAGCGAACTCGAACTGGAGCACTACCCCGGCATGACGGAAAAGGCCATCGAGGCCATCATCGACGCCGCCTCGGCGCGCTTCCAGATCCGCGGCGCCCGTGTCGTGCACCGGGTCGGCCGCCTTGCGCCGGGCGAACAGATCGTGCTGGTGGCGGTGTCCTCGGCCCACCGCGGCCAGGCCTTCCAGGCCTGCGAATTCATCATGGACTACTTGAAGACCCAGGCCCCGTTCTGGAAGAAGGAAACCACGCCGTCGGGCGCGCACTGGGTCGATGCCCGCGTGGCCGACGACGAGGCGCTGGCCCGCTGGGGCATCGAGGCACGCAATGCGGCACCTGGCAGCTGAGATGGCACCGGCCTCTCCCTCGGCCGCCGTCGACACGCGGCAACTGCGCGCGGCCTTGGGCCGCTACGCGACGGGTGTGACGATCGTCGCGTGCGTCGACGCCGACGGCACGCCGGTCGGCCTGACGGCGAATTCGTTCAACTCCTTGTCGCTGGAGCCGGCGCTGGTGCTGTGGTCGCTGCGGCGCGAGAGCCCGTCTGCACCGGCCTTCAGTGCGGCCTCGCGCTTTGCCGTCAACGTGCTGGCCGAGTCGCAGGCGGCGCTGTCGCAGCGTTTCGCCTCGCGGGGCGTGGACCGTTTCGCCGCGGGCGGCTGGTCGGCCGGCGAACACGGCGCACCGGTGCTGGCCGGCGCGGCGGCGGTGTTCGAGTGCGAGACGGTGTCGTCGCAACTGGCTGGCGACCACCTGCTGTTCATCGGGCGCGTGCTGGCCTGCCGCGACTCGGCGCTGCCGCCATTGCTGTTCCACGCCGGCCACTACCGCGCGCTGGGCGACGTGCTGCGGCCCTGATTTGCCGGCGGCCGGCGGGCGCTTCTTGCGCCAGATCAATCCGGGGCGACGCACCCGCGGCGCGGCTTGAACGGCGCCAGGGCGGCCTCACATCAGGGGTAGACCGGAGGTTGCCCCATGCGATTCGACAAGTTCACCACCGCCTTGCAGCAGGCCCTGCAAGACGCCAGCAGCGCCGCCGTGGCGCGCGACAACCCCTACATCGAGCCGCCGCACTTGCTGGCCGCCTTGCTGGCCCAGCCCGACGGCCCGCGCGCCTTGCTCGAACGCGCCGGCGCCAACCCGGCCGCGCTGGCCACGGCCATGGACACCGCCATCGATGCGCTGCCGCAGGTGCAGGGTGGGCAGCCGGTGCAGCCGGGCCGTGATCTCACGTCGCTGCTGCAGGCCGCCGACAAGGAAGCCGGCAAGCGGGGCGACGGCTTCGTCGCCAGCGAGATGTTCCTGCTGGCCGCCGCCGATGCCAAGACCGACTTCGGCGCCGTCGTGCGGGGCCACGGCCTCACGCGCAAGTCGCTCGAGGCCGCCATCACTGCCGTGCGTGGCGGCGCCAAGGTCGACAGCGCCGACGCCGAGGGCCAGCGCGAGGCACTGAAGAAGTACACGCTCGACCTCACCGAGCGTGCCCGCCAGGGCAAGCTCGACCCCGTGATCGGCCGCGACGACGAGATCCGCCGCGCCATCCAGGTGCTGCAGCGTCGCAGCAAGAACAACCCGGTGCTCATTGGCGAGCCCGGCGTGGGCAAGACGGCCATCGTCGAGGGCCTGGCGCAGCGCATCGTCAACGGCGAGGTGCCTGAGAGCCTGAAGAACAAGCGCGTGCTGGTGCTCGACATGGCGGGCTTGCTCGCCGGTGCCAAGTTCCGCGGCGAGTTCGAAGAGCGGCTGAAGGCCGTGCTCAAGGAAGTGGCGCTCGACGAGGGCCGCATCATCCTGTTCATCGACGAGCTGCACACCATGGTGGGCGCCGGCAAGGCCGAGGGCGCCATCGACGCCGGCAACATGCTCAAGCCGGCGCTGGCGCGCGGCGAGTTGCACTGCATCGGCGCCACCACGCTGAACGAGTACCGCAAGTACGTCGAGAAAGACGCCGCGCTCGAGCGCCGGTTCCAGAAGGTGCTGGTCGAAGAGCCGAGCGTGGAAGCCACCGTGGCCATCCTGCGCGGGCTGCAGGAGAAATACGAGGTGCACCACGGTGTCGAGATCACCGACCCGGCCATCGTGGCCGCGGCCGAGTTGAGCCACCGCTACATCACCGACCGCTTCCTGCCCGACAAGGCCATCGACCTCATCGACGAGGCCGCGGCCAAGGTGAAGATCGAGAAGGACTCCAAGCCCGAGGCGATGGACAAGCTCGACCGCCGGCTGATCCAGCTGAAGATCGAGCGCGAGGCGGTGAAGAAAGAAAAGGACGAGGCGTCCATCAAGCGCTTCGGCCTCATCGAGGAAGAGATCCTCAAGCTGCAGCGCGAGCTGAACGACCTCGACGAGATCTGGAAGGCCGAGAAGGCCGCCGCGCAGGGCAGCGAGGAACTGCTGGCCGAGCGCGACCGCGTGCGCTCGCAGATCGAGGAGCTCACGCGCAAGGGCAACTTCGACAAGGTGGCCGAGCTGCAATACGGCCGCCTGCCCGAGATCGAGAAGCGCCTGAAGGACGCACAGTCCAAGGAAACCGACAAGAAGACCGGCGGCCGCCCGCAGTTGCTGCGCACGATGGTGGGCGCCGAAGAAATCGCCGAAGTCGTGAGCCGTGCCACCGGCATCCCGGTGAGCAAGCTGATGCAGGGCGAGCGCGACAAGCTGCTGCAGATGGAGACCAAGCTGCACGAGCGCGTGGTGGGGCAGGACGAGGCCATCGTGGCGGTGGCCGATGCCATCCGCCGCTCACGCGCGGGCCTGAGCGACCCCAACCGCCCGCTGGGCAGCTTCCTGTTCCTGGGCCCCACGGGCGTGGGCAAGACCGAGCTGTGCAAGGCGCTGGCCGGCTTCCTGTTCGACAGCGACGACCACCTGATCCGTGTCGACATGAGCGAGTACATGGAGAAGCACTCCGTCAGCCGCCTGATCGGCGCGCCGCCCGGCTACGTGGGCTACGACGAAGGCGGCGCGCTCACCGAGGCCGTGCGCCGCAAGCCCTACAGCGTGCTGCTGCTCGACGAGGTCGAGAAGGCGCACCCGGATGTCTTCAACGTGCTGCTGCAGGTGCTGGACGACGGCCGCCTGACCGACGGCCAGGGCCGCACGGTGGACTTCAAGAACACCGTCATCGTGATGACCAGCAACCTGGGCTCGCAGATGATCATGCAGATGGCCGGGCAGCCGGCCGAGGCCATCAAGGACGCCGTCTGGGCCGAGGTGAAGCAGCACTTCCGGCCCGAGTTCCTGAACCGCATCGACGAGACCGTGGTGTTCCACGCGCTCGACCAGAAGCACATCGAGAACATCGCCAAGATCCAGCTCAAGCTGCTGCAGGACCGGCTCGAGAAGCTCGAGATGCGGCTCGACGTGAG
>JAIYDH010000085.1 GCA_027487585.1 Rubrivivax sp. | reverse complement strand
TAGAAGCCGTAGCCCATCGGCGGCTTCAGCGGCGTGCCGTCGCGGCGCACGCCGTCGCGGATGGCGCGTGCGATCTCGGCATCGCTCCAGTCCTTCAGGCCCGAGGCATCGGGCGTGAGATTGCGCGACACCGACAGGCCCCAGGGCCCGGGAAAGCGTTGCCCGCCCGCGCCCCACTTGGCGCTGACGAGGCGGCCATCGGCCGCGCGTGGCGTGTGGCAGTCCATGCAGTGGCCGATCTGCGCCAGGTACTCGCCGTAGCGCAGCCGGTCGCTGGCCGGCGGCGCGGCCACCGGGCCCAGCGGCGGCCCGTAGGCCGGCGGCAAGGGCATGCGGTAGACCGACTTCTCCACCGCGTTCGCAACCGCCGGCTGCACGCGCATGAAGGCCACCAGCGCCAGCGTGTCGCCGTCCGAGAGATGGCGGTAGAACTCGATGGGCATCGGCGGCCCGATCACCGTGCCATCGGGCCGGATGCCCTCGCGGATGGCCTTGACCAGCTGCGCATCGGTCCAGCGGCCGATGCCGGTGGCGGCGTCGGGCGTGAGGTTGCTGGCCACGGCGCGGAACGGCGGCTCGTCGAACACCATGCCGCCCGAGAGGCCACGCTCGAACAGCGGCTGGCCTTGCGGCCCGCGCGCGACGTGGCAGTTGCCGCAGGCCACCACACCGTTCATCAGCACACGGCCGCGCTCCACTTGCGCCGGCGTGTAGGCGCCTTGCGCCAGGGCCCCCGCGGAAACGGCCAGCAGCGCTGCGGCGATCAGTCCCTTGCCCTTCGTTCGCATCAAAACCCCCAGTTTTTGTAGGGTCCGATGCTAGGCAGCGCGCCCGCGCCGCGCGATCCGGGTTTCAGCCAATCCAGCGCCGGGCGTTGCGGAACAGGCGCAGCCACGGGCTCGCGGCCGACACGTCGCCACCGGCGGCGTAACTCATCTGCACGTGGCGCAGCACGCGCTCGGGGTGCGGCATCAGCGCGGTGAAGCGGCCGTCGGCAGTGGTCACGGCCGTCAGGCCCGCCGGGCTGCCGTTCGGGTTGGCGGGGTAGGCCTCGGTGGGCGCGCCGTGGCCGTCGACGAAGCGCATCGCACCCAACACACGTTTGGCGTCGCCGCGCTGCGAGAAGTCGGCGTAGCCCTCGCCGTGTGCCACCGCGATCGGCAACCGGCTGCCGGCCATGCCCCCAAAGAAGAGGCTGGGTGAGTCGAGCACTTCCACCATCGACAGGCGGGCCTCGAACTGCTCGCTCTTGTTGCGGGTGAAGCGCGGCCAAGCCCCGGCGCCGGGGATCAGCGCCGCCAGTGCGGCGAACATCTGGCAGCCGTTGCACACGCCCAGGCCGAAGCTGTCGCGGCGGCCGAAGAAGGCCGCGAACTGATCGGCCAGCGCCGGGTTGAAGAGGATGCTGCGCGCCCAGCCTTCGCCGGCGCCGAGCGTGTCGCCGTAGCTGAAGCCGCCGCAGGCGACCAGGCCCTGGAACTGGTCGAGCCGCGTTCTTGCCGATGAAGGGCCCGTCTGCAGGTCGGACATGTGCACGTCGTGCGCATCGAAGCCGGCCTCGGCAAAGGCCCAGGCCATCTCGAGGTGCGAGTTCACCCCCTGCTCGCGCAGGATGGCCACCTTCGGCCGCGCTCCGGTGGCGATGAACGGCGCCGCGATGTCCTCGGCGGGGTCGAAGCCGAGCAGCTGGTGCAAACCGGGCGCGGCGGCATCCGTGGCGGCGGCGTGTTCGGCGTCGGCGCTGGCCGGGTTGTCGCGCTCGCGCGCGATGCGCCAGGAGACCTGGTCCCAGTGGCCGAGCAAGGTGGAGAGCTCCACCTGCCACTGGCACTTGGCGTCGCGCCAGACCTCGATCACACCACGCTCGTTGGGCTTGCCGACGAAGTGGGCGTGGCGGCTCAGGCCGTACGTGCGCAGCGTGGCGATGACCTCGTTGCGCACCGCCGTGGGCACCTGGATGACGAAGCCGGGCTCCTCGGCGAACAGCGCCTTCAGCGTGAGCGAGTTGCGGCGCTCGCTCACCTGTGTGGCCCAGTTCTTGGAGTCCCCGTACTCGG
Source organism: Rubrivivax sp. (assembly GCA_027487585.1). Classification (GTDB taxonomy): domain Bacteria; phylum Pseudomonadota; class Gammaproteobacteria; order Burkholderiales; family Burkholderiaceae_C; genus Rubrivivax. The sequence goes on along the minus strand of JAIYDH010000085.1, from coordinate 3,577 downwards.
CGCGGCTGTCGCCAATGCCGTCGCCTTCGGTGACTAGGATGTCGACGTTGAGGCTCACGCCCAGGCGGCCGGCGAAGGCCATCTCGCAGACCGTGGCCCACAGGCCGCCGTCGCTGACGTCGTGGTAGGCCAGCAGGCGGCCCTGGGCGCGCAGCTCGTTCACGGCGGCCACAGCGCCCTTCAACAGAAGCGGGTCGTCGAGGTCGGGCACGCCGTCGGCGGCCAGGCTGCCGAAGCGGCCCAGCACCTGCGCCAGCATGCTGCCGGCCATGCGCTTCTGGCCCCGGCCGAGGTCGACGTGGATCAGCGTGGTGTCACCCGGCTGCAGCTGAGGCGTCAGCGTGCCGCGCACATCGGCCAGCGTGGCAAAGGCGGTGACGATCAGTGACACCGGCGCCGTGACCTTGTGCGCCGTGCCATCCGCACCGCGCCAGCTGGTGCGCATCGACAGCGAATCCTTGCCCACCGGGATGCCCACGCCGAGCGCCGGGCACAGCTCCAGGCCGACGGCCTTGACGGTGTCGAACAGCGCTGCGTCTTCGCCCGGCTCGCCGCAGGCCGCCATCCAGTTGGCGCTGAGCTTCACGCGCGACAACTCAATCGGCGCGGCCAGCAGGTTGAGGATCGCCTCCGTCACCGCCATGCGGCCGCTGGCCGGCGCGTGCAGGCTGGCCAGCGGCGTGCGCTCGCCCATGGCCATGGCCTCACCGGCGAAGCCGCGGTAATCGGCCAGCGTCACGGCGCAGTCGGCCACCGGCACCTGCCAGGGGCCGACCATCGGGTCGCGATGGCTCAGGCCGCCCACGGTGCGGTCGCCGATGGTCACGAGGAAGCGCTTGCTGGCCACCGTGGGGTGGCGCAGCACGGCCAGGGCCACGTCGTCGAGCTTCACGCCGGTCAGATCGAGCGGGGCGTCGTCGCGCGCCACGCGCTCGACCACGCGGTGCATCTTGGGTGGCTTGCCGAGCAGCACGTCCATCGGCATGTCGATCACGCGCCGCTTTTGTCCATCCACACCGGGGCCGTCTTCCAGCACCAGCGAGCGCTCTTCGCGCGCCACGCCCACCACCGCAAACGGCGCCCGCTCGCGGGCGCACATCTGCTCGAACAGCGGCATCAGCGCCGGGTCGATGGCCAGCACGTAGCGCTCCTGGCTCTCGTTGCACCAGGCTTCCTTGGGCGCGAGGCCGGTTTCCTCGAGCGGCACCTGGCGCAGGTCGAAGGTGGCGCCGAGGCCGGCGCCGTCGACCAGTTCGGGGAAGGCGTTGCTGATGCCGCCGGCACCCACATCGTGAATGGCCAGCACCGGGTTGTGTTCGCCCAGGGCCCAGCAGTGGTTGATGACCTCCTGCGCGCGGCGCTGGATCTCGGGGTTGCCGCGCTGCACGCTGTCGAAATCGAGCGCCGCGGTGTTGCTGCCGGCGGCCATGCTGCTGGCCGCGCCGCCGCCCATGCCGATGCGCATGCCCGGCCCGCCCAGCTGCACCAGCAGCGTGCCGGCACCGAAGCGGAGCTTCTTCACCTGGCCCTCGCTGATGGCGCCCAGGCCACCGGCGATCATGATGGGCTTGTGGTAGCCGCGCTGCACGCCGGCCACGGGCTGCTCGAAGACGCGGAAGTAGCCGCCCAGGTTGGGCCGGCCGAACTCGTTGTTGAAGGCCGCGCCGCCGAGCGGGCCCTCGGTCATGATCTGGCGCGCGCTGGCGATGTGCTCGGGCTTGCCCAGGCTGCCGGCCTCCCAGGGCTCGGCCAGCCCCGGCAGGTGCAGGTGGCTGACGCTGAAGCCGGTGATGCCGGCCTTGGGCTTGGCACCGCGGCCCGTGGCGCCTTCGTCGCGGATCTCGCCCCCGGCGCCCGTGCTGGCCCCCGGGAACGGGCTGATGGCCGTGGGATGGTTGTGCGTCTCCACCTTCATCAGCACGTGCGCGGTCTCGTCGCGCACGCCGTACACCGGGGCGTTGGTAAAGCCCTGCGGCAGCCAGCGCTGCACGCGCGAGCCTTCCATCACCGCGGCGTTGTCGTCGTAGGCCACCACGGTGTGCTGTGGCGAGGTCTTTTCGCAGGCCTTTTCGGTGAAGCGGATCATCTGGAACAGCGAGTGCGGCTGCTCCGTGCCGTCCACCGTGAAGCGGGCGTTGAAGATCTTGTGGCGGCAGTGCTCGGAGTTGGCCTGCGCGAACATCATCAGCTCGACGTCGCTGGGGTTGCGGCCCAGCGCCTTGAAGGCGTCGACGAGGTAGTCGATCTCGTCGTCAGAGAGAGCCAGGCCGAACTCGGTGTTGGCCTGCACCAGCGCGGCCCGCCCGGCGCCAAGCACATCCACATGCGCCAGCGGCTCGGCCCTGCGCACGTCGAACAGGTGGCGGCCGGCCTTGCGCTCGAAGGCCACGGCCTCGGTCATGCGGTCGTGCAGCAGCGCGGCCACGGCGGTGCGCTCGTCGGCGTTCAGCGGCTTGGCGGCGCTCAGCAGCCCCCCTTTCAGGGCCAGCGTGTACTCGACGACACGCTCGACACGGTGCACGACCAGGCCACAGTTGCGTGCGATGTCGGTGGCCTTGCTCGCCCACGGCGACACGGTGCCTAGCCGCGGCATCACCACCACGCGCTCGCTGCCGGCGGTGGCCTCGGCCGGCTCGCCGTAGGCCAGCAGTGCCGAGAGCTTGTCGAGCTGTTCGCGCGCCGGGGCCGCATCGAAGGCCGCCCAGTGCACGTAACGGGCCGAGACACCGCTGACCCGCGGCACCACCGCCTGCAGCCGCGCCAGCAGCGCCTGCGCACGAAAGGCCGACAGGGCGCGGCCGCCCTCGAAGTGCGTCAGATGGAGGGCGTTGGAGCTCATCGAGAGGGGCCGTCGGGGGAAACCCCTGATGTTACCGGCCGGGGTGGATAATCTCGGGATGGCAATCACCATCAAAAGCGCGGCCGACATCGAAGGGATGCGCCTGGCCGGGCGGCTGGCCAGCGAGGTGCTGGACCTGCTCACGCCGCACGTCAAGCCCGGGGTCACGACGCTGGAGCTCGACCGCCTCGCGCACGACCACATCGTGCACGTGCAGAAGGGCATCCCGGCCACGCTGGGCTACGCGCCGCCGGGCTACCCGCCCTACCCGGCCAGCCTGTGCAGCAGCCTGAACGACGTGGTCTGCCACGGCATCCCCGACAACCGGCCGCTGAAGGACGGCGACGTCGTCAACATCGACGTCACCGTCATCAAGGACGGCTGGCACGGCGACAACTCGCGCATGTTCGTCGTCGGCGAGGGCAGCATCGCCTCCAGGCGCCTGTGCCAGATCACCTTCGATGCCATGTGGAAGGGCATCGTGAAGGTCAAGCCCGGCGCGCGCCTGGGTGACATCGGCCACGCCATCCAGACCTTCGCCGAAAACGCCGGCTTCACCGTGGTGCGCGAGTTCTGCGGCCATGGCGTCGGCGCGCGCTTCCACGAAGAGCCGCAGGTGCTGCACTACGGCCGCCCCGGCACGCTCGAAGAGCTGGTGCCGGGCATGATCTTCACGATCGAGCCCATGATCAACGCCGGCAAGCGCGACATCAAGGAAGACCGCAAGGGCAACCGCCC
>JAIYDH010000397.1 GCA_027487585.1 Rubrivivax sp. | reverse complement strand
CGATCAAGGTGATGGGCGACAGCCTCGCCGACGTCGGCACCTTCGGCCTGCGCTTCACGGTGCAGGGCAGCGGCAGCCTCACCTACCCCGAGCGCATCGGCGAGACCTACGGTCTGGGCCGCGGCTGCAACTTCTTCGCCTTCAACGGCGCCACCTTCGTGGCCAACACGACGGCCGGTTGCACCAACTACGCCATCGGCGGCGGTGTCATCAACGGCACGGCCTCGGGCCTGACGGCGGCCGACCCCCGCATCATCGGCGTGCAGCTGGCCACCGCCACGGCCGCGGGCAATTTCGGCGCCAACGACCTGCTGCTGGTGGTGGGCGGCGGCAACGATGCCGCCACGCTGGTGGGGGCCTACCTGCGCGCCGCCACCGATGGCGGCGCGGCCTACCTGGGCGTGCTCGGCAGCTTGTTGACGCCGGCCCAGGTGGCAGCCGCGGCCGGCGGTGGCGCAGCGGGCCTGGCGGGGGCCGGCAGCACCTACATGCAGGCGCTGGCCGACCGCTTTGCCGACCAGTTGCGCGACGGTGCCCTGAACAAGGGCGCGCGCCGCATCGCCTTGCTCAACATGCCCGGCATCACCAACACGCCGCGTTTCCAGGCCGTGCTCGACGGCGTGGCGGCGGCCTCGGGCGGCGGCACCGCCGGCGCCGCAGCGCGCTCGCAGAGCGAGGCCTTGTTCAAGACCTGGGTCGTGGCCTACAACACCCGCCTGGCGTCGCGCTTCGCGGGCAACGCGGCGGTGGTCGTCGTCGACTTCTACACCTCGTTCAACGAGCAGGTGGCCTCGCCGGCGCAGTACGGCCTGAGCAACGCCCGCAACACGGCCTGCCCGGCCACCGGGGTGGGCGCCGACGGGCTGCCGACCTACACCTTCCCGACCTGCACAGACGCGGCCCTGTCCGCGGCGCCGCCTCCTGGCGCAAGCGGGGGTGCCAACTGGTGGCGCAGCTATGCGTTCTCGGACGGCTTCCATCCCACGCCCTACGGGCACCAGCTGCTGTCGCAGCTGATCTCGCTCGAGCTCGCCCGCGCGGGCTGGCTGTGAACGGCCGCCTGGAGCACCGCACCATGTCCCACCTGCACCTCTCCCTTCTCCCCACGGCCCGGCCGCTGCTGCTCGTCGCCGGGCTCGTGCTGGCCGCCCACGGCTCGGCATCGGCCCAGTCGGCCGGCAGCTGGCTCCTGCGCCTGGGCGCCACGCAGATCACCCCCGAGGTCACCAGCGGCGACCTCAGCAGGCCGAGCACCCCGGGGTCCAAGATCGACCTCGAGAGCGACACCCAGGTCACCGGCGGCGTGACCTACATGCTGTCCGACCGCTTCTCGGTCGACATCCCGCTCACCGCCGGCTTCAAGCACGACGTCATCGCGGCCGGCTCGATCGCCGGTGCTGGCAAGCTCGGCGAGGTGCAGGCGCTGCCGGCCACCGTGCTGCTGCAGTGGCGCTTCGGCGCGGCCGACGCGGCCCTGCGGCCGTATGTCGGCCTCGGGCCCACCTATGCCTATTTCTACAAGGCGCGCTCCACGGCGGCGCTGAGCGCGCTCACCGGCGGCACGCCTGCCCGGCCGACGCTGCTGGAGCTCGAATCCAAACTCACGGTCACCGCCCAGCTCGGCGTGACCTGGCGCTTCGCGCCGCGCTGGGCGCTCGATGCCTCGGTGACCAAGACCCCGCTGAAGACCGTGGGCACCCTGTCGACCGGCCAGACCATCGAGGCCAAGCTCGACCCGATGTCGGCCAGCGTGGGCGTGTCCTACCGCTTCTGATTCATCGGCCCGGTGGCGGCCGCCGGCCGCCGCGCTCGACCACCAGCTTGGTGCCCAGGATGGTGGTGGCCAGCACCAGCGTCACAGCGTTGGCCACGACGATGGGCCATTCGCCGAGCGCAATGCCGTACACCAGCCACAGCGCCACGCCGGCCGTGAACGCGCCGTACATGGCCAGCGAGATGCCGCGCGTGTCGCGCGTGCGCAGCGTCAGGATGGCCTGCGGCAGGAACGAGCCGGTGGTGAGGGCGGCGGCGGCGTAGCCGATCAGGTCTTGTGTGCTCATGCGGGCGTGCGGGTTGGGGCGGCGGCGGTTCAACGGGCCGGTGCGTCGCGCACGACCCACTGCGTCAGCGCGTCGAGCGCCGGCCGGGCGGCGCCGGCCTGCGCGTGGTTGACGATGGCCACGAGCACGTAGCGCCGGCCGCTGTCGGACAGCACGTAGCCGGCCACCGCCATCACCTCGCGCAGCGAGCCGGTCTTCAGGTGTGCACGGCCCGCCGGCGCGCGCGAACGCCGCAGCGTGCCGTCGACGCCGCTGATCGGCAAGGACGCCAGCAGCTCACCGAAGTGCGGTGAATCGGCCGCCTGCTGCAGCAGCCGTGCCAACCGCCAGGCCGACAGCCGCGAGCGCCGCGACAGCCCCGAGCCGTTGTCGACCACGACGGCGGCATCGAGCGCGCCGGTGCGTTCGGCCAGCCAGGCGCCGAGCAGTTCGCGTGCGGCCTCGGGCGTGGCGGTGCGTGTGGGCGCGGCCTGCAGCGCCAGTGTCAGCAGCAGCTGCTGTGCCATCACGTTGTTGCTGAACTTGTTGATGTCGCGCACCACCTCGGCCAGCGAGGGCGAGCGCAGCTCCAGCGTGGGCGGGGCGTCGGCCGGTGCCGCGCCTTCGCGCACGCGGCCGGTGAGCGTGCCGCCCAGCTCTTGCCAGAGGCCGCCGAGCAGCCGCGCGTCGTAGCTCGCGGGCTGCGCGTCGGCCACCGGCCAGAAGAGCTCGCCGCAGGCCGCGGCGTAGCTGCCGGCAAAACGCGTGCGGCGTGGCTCGAAGCTGGCCTTGAGGTTGGCGCGCCAGTCGCCGCACGGCGTGCCCGCCGGCGCCAGCGGCACGTTGCGGTCGATCTCGGTCTGCGCCAGCGGGGTGTCGACCGTCACGCGCGCCACGCCGGCGGCGACATCGGGCACGAAGCTGTAGATCGAGGAGCGGAAGTTCAGCAGCAGCGCCGACGACTGCGTGTTGTAGGGGCGCAGCCGCTCGCCGTCGAAGTCGCCCGGGTCGGCATCGGGCCCGGCGAAGGCGCGGCTGTCGAGCACGATGTCGCCGCGGATCTCGCGCACGCCCATCTGGCGCAGCTTGCGCAAGGCGAGCCACAGGCGCTCGACCACCAGCTTGGGGTCGCCGCGGCCCTGGATGACGAGGTCGCCTTCGAGCACGCCCTCTTTCAGCGGGCCCGTCAGCCACATCGGCGTGGCCCAGGTGAAGGCCGGTCCCAGGCGGTCGAGCGCGGCCAGCGTCGTGGGCAGCTTCATCACCGAGGCCGGGTTCATCGGCTCGTCGGCTCGCCAGCGCAGCACGGCGCTGTCGCGGCCGAGTTCCTGCACCACCACCGCGATGCCGTCGAGCGGGATGGCTGCGCGCTGCAGGGCCTGCCGGGCTTCGGCGGGCAGCAGGGTGGCGGCCTGGACGGCGGGTGCCAGCGCGGCCCAGGCCAGCGCGGCCAGCGCGTGCCGAGGCGAGACCCGGCTTTGAACGGCGCGCAGCGCGCGGCTGAATAGAGACGGCATCGTGGCCATGATCGCACGGCTAAACTGCCCGCATGAGTGCCCTGCCAGGGACGGGGCCGGTGATCCTGGCTCTGGACACCGCCACCGAACGCCTTTGCGCCGCCCTGCACGACGGGCGCCGGTTCCACACCGTTGAAGAAGCCGGCGGCCCGGCCGCCTCGGCACGCCTGTTGCCGGTGCTGAACGCGCTGCTGGCGCAGGCCGGCCTCGAAGGCGAAGCGCTCGACGCGGTGGCCTTCGTGCGCGGGCCCGGCGCCTTCACCGGGCTGCGCACGGCCTGCGCGGTGGCCCAGGGCCTGGCCTGGGGCTGGCGCCGGCCGGTGCTGGCGCTCGACGCGCTGATGCTGGTGGCCGAAGACGCCCGTGCCCAAGCGCCGCTGGTCGAGGGCGACGAAGTCGCGGTGGCGATGGACGCCCGCATGGACGAGATCTACGCTGCCCGCTACGCCTGGCTCGGTGGCCGCTGGCAGGTGCTCGAGACCCCGGCGCTGTGGGCCTGGCCGGTGCTGGCCGAGGCCTGGTCGGGCAGGGCCGTGGCGGTGCTGGCAGGTTCGGCGCTCGAGCCTTTCGCCGGGCGCATGCGCTGGCCGGCCGCCACACGCCAGCAGCCCCAGACCCATGACCGCGCAGCCGCGCTCGGCCGTTTGTCCTTGCGGGCCTACGCCGAGGGCGGCCTGCTCGCCGCCGCCGAGGCGCTGCCGCTGTACCTGCGTGACAAGGTGGCTCAGACCACCGCCGAGCGGGCCGCCGCCGCGCTGATGGGCGCTCCACGATGAACGCCCGCCTGCAACCCACCCCCGCCGCGCCGCCGCTGCTGCGTGCCATCGAGGTGGGCGATGTCGACGCCATCGTGGCGGTGGAGCTGCGGGCCTACGCCTTTGCGTGGTCGCGCGGCAACTTCATCGACTCGCTCGCGGCCGGCTACGTGGCCCGCGTGGCGCACGACGACGACGGCCAGGTGCTCGGCTACTTCATCGCCATGCCGGGCGTGGGCGAGCTGCACCTGCTGAACCTGACCGTGGCGCCCGAGCACCAGGGCCGGGGCCACGGCCGTGCGCTGCTGGAGGCGGTGGTCGAGGTGGCGCGTGCGCTGCCGGTGGCGCAGCTGCTGCTCGAGGTGCGCGAAAGCAACCAGCGCGCGCGCCAGCTGTACGCGGTGCGCGGCTTTGCCGAGATCGGCCGGCGGCGCGGCTACTACCCGGCGCGCGAGCGCCGCGAGGACGCCATCGTCATGGGCCTGGCACTGGGGGCGCGCGATGGCCTGGGATGAGCGCCAGCAGCGCCTGCTCGCGGCCATGGGGCTGCGGGTGTGGGCGCCACCGGCGGCCGGCGCACCCGCGGCCGAGGCGCCAGCCGTGGCGGCCGTAGCGGCGGTGGCTGAAGCCGAGGCCGCGCCCCCGGTGCGTGCGCGCCCGGCCCAGGCCGTGCCGGCCGCTGCGCCCGCGCAAGCCCCCGCTGCTGCGCCCTGGTCGCCAGCAACGGGCGCGCTGGCCGGCCTCGGCTGGCCCGAGCTGCGCGAGGCCGTCGCCGGCTGCCGCGCCTGCTCGCTGTGCGAGAAGCGCACGCAGACGGTCTTCGGCGTCGGCCATCCGCAGGCCGCGTGGATGGTGGTGGGCGAGGCCCCCGGCGAGCAGGAAGACCGCGAAGGCGAACCCTTCGTCGGTGCCGCCGGCCAGCTGCTCGACCGCATGCTCGCGGCGCTGTCGCTCACGCGGGCGGCCGACGGCGAGGTGCCCCGCGAGCAGCGCGTCTACATCGCCAACACCCTGAAGTGCAGGCCCCCTGGCAACCGCAACCCGACGCCCGAGGAACTGGCGAAGTGCGAGCCCTTCCTCGTGCGCCAGATCGAACTCGTGCGGCCCCGGCTCATCCTCGCGATGGGCCGCTTCGCCGTGCAGGCCCTGCTGCGCAGCGACGAGCCCATCGGCAAGCTGCGCGGCCGCGTGCACCGCTACCAGGGCCTGCCGCTGATCGTGACCTACCACCCGGCCTACCTGCTGCGCAACCTGCCCGAAAAGGCCAAGGCCTGGGACGACCTCTGCCTGGCGGCCGAGGTGTTCGAGGGCCGCGCCGGCGGCACGGCCCTCGACGCGCTGCAGCCGGCTCAGTAGCCGATGTTGATCTGCACGATGCTGGTCGCGCCGCTGACCTCGTGGCCGATCACGAGCAACGGCTTGCCGTTGGGCGACTTGGCGGCGGGAATCAGCAGCAGGCCCTCGGGCCCGCGGTCGCCGGTGGCACCGGTGCGCTGGTTGAAGTAGGTCATGAACACCGGTGAGGTCGGTGAGGTGATGTCGTAGACCATGACGCCGCCGACACGCTCCAGCCCTATGAAGGCGATGGTGCGCGTGCCAAAGCGACCGATCGCCACGCCTTCGGGCTCCGGCCCCTTGCTCGGGCTGCGGTTGTCCAGCGTGTTGCTGTCGTGGCTGGTGTTGAACAGCGCGTTGGGCAGTGCGGTCGTGCGCTGTTCGAACTCGTCGCCTGAGTCCCAGACGCGGTTCAGGCTCGTGTCCCAGATCGTGAACGAGCGTGAGCCGAAGCTGTACAGCTCGGTGCACTGGCCTGCGGCGTTTTTGCCGGTGTTGGCGCCGTCGGGGCTGGTGGTCACGCGCAGCCGGCCGAGGTTGGAGTCGAACAGCAGGTTGGAGGCGTCGGCGAACACGGCCGGGTCCAGGCCGGCCGGGCAATGCGCGCGCACGCGTGTCTCCTCGTTGAAGCCGGGCCAGTCGGCGCGGGCGTCGCCTTCGTTGGCCGTCACGAGGTAGGTCTTGCCGCCGACGCTGTACTGCGCGATGGCGTCCGGCAAGTACAGGCCGCGCACCGGGCGCGGCACGATGCGCACCGCCGGCGTGCCGCTGTTGGTGTTGGTGCCGCCGTCCTCGTCGCTGGCATCCAGCCCTGCGCCAGCCACGTTGTGGTTCTTCCAGCCCAGCGACTTGATCTCGGTCACCCGGGCCGTCGCGATGTCCACCGTGGCGACGGCGTTGTTCTCCTGCAGCGTCACCCAGGCGGTGCGGCTGTCGTCGCTGATGGCGATGTACTCGGGCTCGAGATCCTGCGCGGCGTTGGCGCCGGGGCCGTAGATTCGGATGCCCTGCGCGCGCAGCTCGGACTCGCGGCCGATCCAGGCGCGGAAGTCGGCGGTGGCCAGCGTCGGCGTGCCGCCGCGATTGACGGTGATGACGGCGATGCCGCCCTCGGGGTCGACCGAGTCGGGCAGGCCGTAGCTGTTGGGCTCGCCTTCCAGCGCCGCCAGCACATAACGGCCGTCGGGCGAGAAGCTCACCATGTCGGGCTGCGCGCCGACGGTCACGCTGTTCAGCAGCCGCAGGTCGGCGGCGTTGTAGAAGGCGATGGTGCCCGGATTGGTCTTGGGCGTGGCCTCGATGGCCAGTGCCACCAGCCCATCGTGAACGGCCACGCTGTTGACGCCACCGCCGAACGCGGCGACCGAGATCGAGCCCACCGAACGCGGGTTTGCCGGGTCGCTGAGGTCGAGCACGTCGACCGTGCCGCTGGCGCCGTTGACGACGAACAGCCGCTTGCTGGCGGCGTCGAAGGCGGTGATCTCGGCGGCACCCAGCACCGCGCCGTCGAAGCGGCCGAGCTGTTCCATGCCGAAAGTGCGGATCAGCGGCTCGCCGTCGTCGTTGTCATCGCCGCCGCAGGAGGCCAGCAGAAGCGCGCTGCCGGCTACCAGCACCAGGCGGCGCAGCAGATCCAGGGATCGGTTGGGGTGGAGCGTCATGTCGTTCCATGCAGTGGACGGAACATGCGATGCTGTGATGCCAATGCGACGGCATTGCGACAATTCCGCGGCCGCACCCCCCCGACCGCGCAAGGCCTCACGCTTTCGGAGTCGGCTTGCGCGGCCGGGTCCAGCCGGGCAGCGCGACCTGGCGCGCGCGCGCCACGGTCAACTGCCCTGCCGGGGCGTCCTTGCTGATGGTGCTGCCGCCGCCGATGGTGGCCCCGGCGCCCAGCGTCACGGGCGCGATCAGCACGCAGTTGCTGCCCACGTGCACGTCGTCACCGATGGTCGTGCGTTGTTTGTTGGCGCCGTCGTAATTGGCGGTGATGCTGCCGGCGCCGTAGTTCACGCGCGCACCCACGGTCGCATCGCCCAGGTAGGCCAGGTGGTTGGCCTTGGCACCGGCGGCCAGTGTGCTGTTCTTCACCTCGACGAAGTTGCCGATGTGCACCTCGGCGCCGAGCACCGCACCGGGCCGCAGCCGTGCGTACGGCCCCACCAGCGCGCCCGGGCCGACCTCGGCGCCTTCGATGTGCGTGTAGGGGTGGATCACCGCGCCGGCGGCGAGCGTGGCATCGCGAATCACGCTGTGGGCGCCGATGCGCACGCCGTCGCCGAGCGTGACCGTGCCTTCGAAGACGCAGCCGACGTCGATCTCGACATCGCTGCCGCAAGTGAGCGTGCCGCGCACATCGAGCCGTGCCGGATCGGCCAGGCGCACGCCGGCGTCCATCAGCGCATCGGCCACGCGCTTCTGGTGGCGGCGTTCCAGATCGGCCAGCTGGTGCGGGCTGTTCACGCCCAGCACCTCGGTTTCGTCCGGCGCGGCCACGGCCACCACCGGCACGCCCTCGGCCACCGCCATGGCCACCACGTCGGTGAGGTAGTACTCCTTCTGCGCGTTCTGGTTGCCCAGTGCCATCACCCAGCGCTTCAGCAGCGCGGTGGGCGCGGCCATCATGCCGGTGTAGACCTCGCGCAGCGCGCGCTGTGCCGGCGTGGCGTCTTTCTGCTCGACGATGGCGCGCACCGGCGCGTCGGCGCCGCTGCCCTCGCGCAGGATGCGGCCGTAGCCGAAGGGATCGGCCAATTCGATGGTCAGCAGCGCCAGCGCGCCGCCGGCGGCGGCATCGGCCAGGGCCCGCGCCGTGGCGGCGCGGATCAGCGGCACGTCGCCGTTGAGCACCAGCGTCGTCTCGTGGGCCTCGGCCAGCACGGGCACGGCCTGCTGCACGGCGTGGCCGGTGCCCAGCTGCGGCATCTGGCGCGCGAACCGCAGGCCCTGGCCGGCGCAGGCGGCCTCGACCTGCTCGGCCCCGTGGCCGGTGATGACGATGGTGTGGCGGCTGGCCGCATCACCCACGCCGGCAACGGCATCGAGCACGTGCTGCAATAGGCTGCGCCCGGCGAGCTTGTGCAGCACTTTCGGGCGAGCCGATTTCATGCGGGTGCCCTTGCCCGCGGCCATGATCACGACATTGAGAGCCATGCCCGATTCCCGCATTCGGTGGTGGAAGCTGCTGATCATAGGCAGCGTGCTGGCCCTGGTCGGCGGCTGCGGCGCTCTGCGCGTGGCGTATTCGACCGGCCCGACGCTCGTGTGGTGGCAAGTCGACGGCTGGCTCGACACCGACCGCAGCCAGGCCACCGCCGTGCGCGGCGCCATCGACCGCTGGTTCGCGTGGCACCGCAGCACCCAGATCACGCCCACGATGGCGCTGCTGGCCGAGGCGCGCGAGCAGGTGATGCAGCCCACCACGCCCGAAGCCGTGTGCCGCTTCACCACCCGCGCCCAGGCGCTGCTGGAGCCAGCGATGGCGCGCGCCATCGACGAAGCCGCCGATCTGCTGCCGCTGCTGACCGAAGCCAACCTGAAGGCCATCGAGGCCAAGGGCGCCGAAGACCGGGCCGAAGACCGCGAGAAGTTCCTGCAGGACGACCCCGCCGCGCGCCGCAGCGAGCAGCTCGAGCGCGCCAAGCGGCGCTTCGAGCGTCTCTACGGCCGCCTGGCCGAGCCGCAGCTGGCCGTGCTGCGCGAGGGCCTGGCCGAGTTGCCGCTGGACCCCGAACGCTGGCTGGCCGAGCGCGAGCAGCGCCAGCGCCAGAACCTGGCCACGCTGCGCCGGCTGCAGGCCGAGCGCGCCCCGCGCGAGCAGCGCGTGGCGGCGCTGCAGGCGATGCTGGGCCAGTCGATGCAGTCGGTTGAGCCCGCGCGGCGGGCGCAGCAGCAACGCCTGGCCGAGGCCAACTGCGCGATGGCGGCGCGTGTGCACAACGCCACCACGCCGCAGCAGCGTGCGAAGGCGCGCGACACGCTCAAGGCCTGGGAGGACGATCTGCGCAGCCTGCGGGCGGCTTCCGGGTCAGCCTGACGCATCAGCCTTGACGCATCAGGCTTGATGGATCAGCCCTTCGCCGCCTTCACCACCGCGTAGCGCGCCAGTGTCTTCTCGCGCGCCGCGGCGTGGTCGACCACCGGCTTCGGGTAGTCGCGCCCCAGTTCGAAGCCCGCCGCAGCCAGGTCCACCGGCCGTGCCGCCCAGGGCGCGTGGAGGGCGGCATCGGGCAGCGCTGCCAGCTCGGGCACGTAGCGGCGGATGAAGCGGCCCTGCGGATCGAACTTCTCGCTCTGGTTCACCGGGTTGAAGATGCGGAAGTAGGGTTGCGCGTCGCAGCCCGAACTCGCTGCCCACTGCCAGCCGCCGTTGTTGGCCGCGAGGTCGAAGTCGTTCAGATGCAGCGCGAAGTAGCGCTCGCCCCAGCGCCAGTCCAGGCCCAGGTCCTTGGTCAGGAAGCTGGCCACCACCATGCGCAGGCGGTTGTGCATGTAGCCGGTCTGGTTGATCTGCCGCATGGCGGCGTCGACCAGCGGGTAGCCGGTGCGGCCCTCGCACCAGGCCGCGAACAAGGTCTCGGCGTGCTTGCCGTGCTCCCAGCGGATGTGGTCGTACTCCGCCTTGAACGCATGCTCGACCACGCGCGGGTGGTGGTGCAGCACCTGGTGATAGAAGTCGCGCCAGATCAGCTCCGACAGCCAGACCTCGGCGCCGCGGCTGCCGGCCTCGCGGCGTTCGAAGGCCAGCCGCGCCAGCTGGCGCACGCTCACCGTGCCGAAGCGCAGGTGCGTGCTCAGGTAGCTGGGGCCCTTGACGGCGGGGAAGTCGCGCGTGTCGTGGTACTGGTCGATGCGGTCCAGGAAGTCGGCCAGCAGCTCCTGCGCGCCGGCCGGTCCGCTGGGCAGGCGCAGCTCGTGCAGGTTGGTGCGCGCAAAGCCGATGTCGGCCAGATCCGGCACGCCGGGCAGGGCTGCCGGCCGCGCGGCCAGCGCGCCGGCGTGTTGGGCCACCGGGAAGGCCTCCAGGTTGTGCGGCTCGAGCTTCTTGAACCAGGCGTTCTTGTACGGCGTGAACACGCTGAAGGCGCTGCCGCCGAGCGTGAGCACCTCGGCGCGCTCAAAGACGACGTGGTCCTTGCTGGTGTGCAGTGCCACGCCGATGTCGGCCAGCCGGCCGCGCAGCTGCGCGTCGCGCGCCAGCGCCGCGGGCTCGTCGTCGTGGCTGGCGAACACCGCCTGCACCTGCAGCCGGGCGGCCAGCGCGGGGATCTCGTCGCGCGTATGGCCGTGCTGCATGATGAGCCCGGCGCCGTCGATGCCGTGCGAGGCGGCCAGCGCGCGCAACTCGGCATCGACGCCGACCAGGCTGTCGCGGATGAACTCGACTCGGCGGTCGGCCCGGGGCAGGGGATCGAGGATGTCGCGGTCGAACACGAACACGCACCACACCTCGCGCGCCTGGGTCAGCGCGTGGTGCAGCGCCGCATGGTCGTCGACGCGCAGGTCTCGACGCAGCCACACCAGTGCGCGCGCCAGGGGCTTGCCGGCCGGGCTGCGCGCGGGCGCTTGAACGGAGCGGGAATGCGGCGTCATGGGCAGGCGCCGAGTGTGCCGCACGACCTAGAATCCGCCGCATGGCCGACCCCGCCAAGCCCGACAAACCCGATTCAGCGCGCATCGACCTGACCAACCACTTCCTGGTTGCGATGCCGGGCATGGCCGACGAGACCTTCGAGCGCACGGTGGTCTACCTGTGCGAGCACACCGAGAGAGGTGCGCTGGGGCTGGTCATCAACAAGCCCATCGACATCAAGCTGAAGAACCTGTTCGAGAAGGTCGAGCTCAAGCTCGATCACCGGCGCGAGCTGGCCGAGCAGCCGGTGTACTTCGGCGGCCCGGTGCAAACCGAACGCGGCTTCGTGCTGCACGACGGCGCGGGCGCGGGCGGCTCGCCCTACAACTCCACGCTGTCGGTGCCCGGCGGCCTGGACATGACCACCAGCAAGGACGTGCTGGAGGCCCTGGCCGACGGCGCCGGCCCCAAGCGCGTGCTCGTCACGCTCGGCTACGCCGGCTGGCAGGCCGGGCAGCTCGAAGACGAGATCGGCCGCAACGGCTGGCTCACGGTGGGTGCCGACGCCGAGCGCATCCAGGCCGTGATCTTCGACACCCCGGTGCCGCAGCGCTACGACCGTGCGCTGTCGCTGCTGGGCATCGATCCGCGCATGCTGTCGGCCGAGGCTGGGCACGCATGACACCGGCAGCGGCGCCCGCAACGCTGCTGGCCTTTGATTACGGCACGCGCCGCACCGGCGTGGCGGTGGGCAACACGTTGCTGCGCCAGGCGCAGCCGTTGGCCACGCTGGCGGCCGAAGGTGACGCGGTGTTCGCGCAGGCCGCGCCGCTGATCCGCGAGTGGCGGCCGGCGGCGTTGGTGGTGGGCATCCCGCTGCACCCCGACGGCGAGCTCCACGACAACACCCGGCGCGCCGAGCGCTTTGCGCGGCGCCTGGCGGGCCGCTTCGGGCTGCCGGTGCACCGCGTCGACGAGCGCTACAGCACCACCGAGGCGCTGGCCGCCGGCGCCCGCGGCGACGCGGCCGATGCCGCGGCCGCCGCGATCCTGCTCGAGCAGTTCTTCCGCGAACAAACCCTCCGCCCATCCACGGCACAGGACCCCAATGCTGCAGCTTGACGCCGAATCCCTCTACGCCGAGCTGCTGGCCGGCGTGCGCCCCTTGCTCAAGCCCGAGTCGCGCCTGGTCGGCATCTGGCGCGGTGGCGCCTGGCTGGCCGAGCGGCTGCAGCGCGACCTGGGCCTGCCGGGGCCGGTCGGCATCATCAGCAGCACGCTGCACCGCGACGACTTCGCCGAGCGCGGCCTGGCCTCGGGCGCGGGCCGCACGACGCTGCCCTTCGAGATCGACGCCGCGCACCTGGTGCTGGTGGACGACGTGCTGTTCACCGGCCGCACCATCCGCGCCGTCATCAACGAGCTCTACGACTTCGGCCGCCCGGCCAGCGTGCAGCTGGCGGTGCTGGTCGACCGCGGCGGCCGCGAGCTGCCCATCGCCGCCGCCTATGCCGCCGCGCGGCTGGTGCTGCCTGCCGAGCAGAAGCTGGCTCTGGCCCATCGTGATGACGGCCGCTTCTCCTTCAGCGTGGAGCCGGCCTGATGCTGATGAAGCGCAACCCGCAGCTCAACAAGCACGGCGAGCTGATCCACTTGCTCAGCATCGAGGGCCTGCCGCGCGCGGTGCTGACGCAGATCCTCGACACCGCCGGCACCTTCCTCAGCGTGAACGACCGCGAGGTGAAGAAGGTGCCGCTGCTTCGCGGCAAGAGCGTCTTCAACCTGTTCTTCGAGAACAGCACGCGCACGCGCACGACCTTCGAGATCGCGGCCAAGCGCCTGAGCGCCGACGTGCTGAACCTCGACATCGCGCGCAGCAGCACGGCCAAGGGCGAGAGCCTGCTCGACACCATCGCCAACCTGTCGGCCATGCACGCCGACATGTTCGTGGTGCGCCATGCCGAGAGCGGCGCGCCCTACCTGATCGCGCAGCACGTGGCGCCGCACGTGCACGTCGTGAATGCCGGTGACGGGCGCCATGCGCACCCGACGCAAGGGCTGCTCGACATGTACACGATCCGCCACTTCAAGAAGGACTTCACGCAGCTCTCCGTGGCCATCGTCGGCGACATCGTGCACTCGCGCGTGGCGCGCTCCGACATCCACGCGCTCACCACCTTGGGCGTGCCCGAGATCCGCGCCGTAGGCCCGAAGACGCTGGTGCCGGGCGACCTGGCCGGCATGGGCGTGCGCGTGTGCCACGACATGGCCGAGGGCATCCGCGATGCCGACGTCATCATCATGCTGCGGCTGCAGAACGAGCGCATGAGCGGCGCCATGCTGCCCAGCGCTGGCGAGTTCTTCAAGCACTACGGCTTGACGCCGGAAAAGCTGGCGCTGGCCAAGCCCGACTGCATCGTCATGCACCCCGGCCCCATCAACCGCGGCGTCGAGATCGACAGCAGCGTGGCCGACGGCTCGCACAGCGTGATCCTGCCGCAAGTCACGTTCGGCATCGCCGTGCGCATGGCGGTGATGAGCACGATCGCGGGGAATCAAGCATGAGCCCCCAAGCTCACATTCGTTCGCTGCCCCCCGAGGGGGCGCGGCCCTCCTCGAGGCGGCTCATCGGAGGGCCGGCATGAAGATCCTGATCAAGAACGGCCGCGTCATCGACCCCGCCACCGGCCGTGACGAGACCACCGACCTGGCCATCGCCTCGGGCCGCATCGTCAGCATCGGCGCCGCGGGCGACTTCGCGGCCGAACGCGTGATCGAGGCCACCGGCCTGGTGGTGGCCCCGGGCCTGGTGGACCTGGCCGCGCGGCTGCGCGAGCCGGGGCAAGAGCACGAGGGCATGCTCGAGAGCGAGCTCGCCGCAGCCGCGGCTGGCGGCGTGACCAGCCTCGTCTGCCCGCCCGACACCGACCCCGTGCTCGACGAGCCGGGCCTGGTGGAGATGCTGAAGTTCCGCGCCCGCAAGCTGAGCCGCTGCCGCCTGTTCCCGCTGGGCGCGCTGACGCGCGAACTGAAGGGCACCACGCTCACCGAGATGGCCGAGCTCACCGAGGCCGGTTGCGTGGGCTTTTCGCAGGCCGACGTGGCACTGGCCGACAGCCTGGTGCTGATGCGCGCGCTGCAGTACGCCGCCACCTACGGCTGCACCGTCTGGCTGCGCCCGCAAGACGCGACGCTCGGCAAGGGCGTGGCGGCCTCGGGCGCGATGGCCACGCGGCTGGGCCTGTCGGGCGTGCCCGTGATCGCCGAGACGATCGCGCTGCACACCATCCTCGAGCTCGTGCGCGCCACCAAGGCTCGTGTGCACCTGTGCCGGCTGTCGAGCGCCGCGGGCGTGGCGCTGGTGCGGGCGGCCAAGGCCGAGGGCCTGCCGGTCTCGGCCGACGTCAGCATCAACTCGCTGCACCTCACCGATGTCGACATCGGCTTCTTCAACCCCGACATGCGGCTCGTGCCGCCGCTGCGGCAGGGAGCCGACCGCGAGGCGCTGCGCCAGGGCCTGGCCGACGGCACGATCGACGCGCTCGTCTCCGACCACAACCCGGTGGCCGAGGACGCCAAGAACCTGCCCTTCGGCGAGGCCGAGCCCGGTGCCACCGGCCTGGAGCTGTTGCTGAGCCTGGCGCTGCGCTGGGGCCGCGATCACGGCCTGCCGCTGCACACGGCGCTGGCGCGCGTCACCTGCGATCCGGTGCGCGTGCTGGGCGATGCCGTCGGCTCGCTGGCCAGCAGCGCCGGCCGTCTGGTGGAGGGCGGCGTGGCCGACCTCTGCCTCTTCGACCCCGCCGACGAATGGGCGGTGACGCCCGGCGTGCTGGCCAGCCAGGGCCAGCACACGCCGTTTGCGTTTGCGCACACCGGCATGGCGCTGCCCGGCCGTGTGCGCCTCACGCTGGTGGCGGGCACGCCGGCCTTCGAGCGCGCGGCGGCCGTCTGATGCGCAGTCTG
>JAIYDH010000347.1 GCA_027487585.1 Rubrivivax sp. | reverse complement strand
GGGCTCGTCAGCCTGATCGCGGTGCGCGCGGTGGCCGGCGGGCCGCTGGTGCAGCACAGCCTGGCCGAGATCCCGAAGCTGGTGCCGGGCGCCGACATGCGCATCGTCGCCATCTACCGACAGGACACCGTGCTGCCAGTGCTCGACGGCGCCACGCGCATCGAGCCCGGTGACGAGGTCTTCGTGCTCGCCGCCACCGAGCACATCGGCACCGTGCTGGGCGCGCTGCGCCACCGCGCCGAGCCGGTGAAGCGCGTGATGATCGCCGGCGGCGGCAAGGTCGGCCTGCGCCTGGCGCGGCAGATCGAGGACCGCTACCAGCTGAAGATCATCGAGCCGTTTCACGCGCGGTGTGAGTACCTGAGCACGCAGCTGAGCGCCGGCTCGCTGGTGCTCCATGGCGACGCCACCGACGAAGACCTGCTTGGCGACGAGAACGTGCAGGACATGGACCTCTTCATCGGCCTGACCGGCGACGACGAGGACAACATCATGTCCTGCCTGCTGGCCAAGCGCCTGGGTGCGCGGCGCGTGCTGGCCGTCATCAACCGCCGCGCCTATGCCGACCTGGTGCAGGGCACGACCATCGACATCGCCATCAGCCCGAGCCACACCGTCATCGGCGAGTTGCTGGCCTACGTGCGGCGCGGTGATGTCGAGGCCGTGCACAGCCTGCGCCGCGGCGCGGCCGAGGCGCTGGAGGCCATCGTGCGCGGCGATCACAAGACCTGCCAGTTCGCTGGCCGCCGCATCGAGCAAGTGGGCTTGCCCAAGGGCGCGCAGGTGGGCGCCATCGTGCGCGGGCTGCACCGGCCCGACGGCTCCGATGCGGGCGACGAGGCCAAGCCGCAGGTCATCATCGCCCACCACGACACGGTGGTGATGCCGAACGACCACGTGATCATCTTCGTGCCGCGCAAGCGCATGGTGCGCGAGGTCGAGAAGCTGTTCCAGGTCAGCGCCACCTTCATGTTCTGATGGGTGCTCTCGCTGTCTTCGCGCTGGTCGGTCGCGTCGTGGCGCTGTTCGCGCTGATGATGCTGGTGCCGCTGGGTTTCGCCTGGGTGCAGACCGACGGCATGGTCGGCGTGTTCGCGGCGTCGATGGCCATCACCTTTGCCTTCGGGCTGGTGTTGGCCCTGTCACTGCGGCGCTACCGCCGCGAACTGCAACCACGCGACGGATTCCTGCTCGTGACAGTGACCTGGCTGCTGATGCCAGCCTTCGGCGCGCTGCCTCTGTTGCTGGGTTTGCCAGACCTGAGCTTTACCGACGCCTACTTCGAGGCCATGAGTGGCTTGACCACCACGGGCGCCACGGTGCTGACGGGCCTGGAGAGGCTGCCTGTCTCGATCAACGTCTGGCGCTGCTTCATGGTGCTGATCGGCGGCATGGGCATCATCGTGCTGGTGGTGGCCATCCTGCCGCTGCTGGGCGTGGGTGCGGCGCAGTTGTTCCGCAGCGAAACCGCCGGCCCCATGAAGGACCAGAAGCTGACGCCGCGCATGGCCGAGACGGCGCGAGGGCTCTGGATCGTCTACTTCGCCATCGCCATTGCCTGTTTCCTGGCGTTTCGCCTTGCTGGCATGTCGTGGTCCGATGCCTTCATGCACATGTGCAGCACGATGGGGCTGGGCGGGCTTGCAGCTTACGACGCCAGCTTTGCGGCCTTCGACTCGGCGCTCATCGAGGCCGTGGCCGTGTTCTTCATGGTGCTGGCCGGTGTGAACTTCGCGCTCTACTTCCTGGTCTGGAAGAGGCGTTCCGTCTGGGTGCTGTTGCGCGACACCGAAGCCCGTCTTTACCTCGTGCTGATGCTTGCGTCGGTTCTGGGTGTGGCGGCCTACCTCCGCATCACCGGCACTTACGACAGCTTTGTGGAAGCCCTGCGTCATGCGGCCTTCAACGTGGTGTCGATCGCCACCACCACCGGCTTCGCCTCGGTGGACTACGCGCAGTGGCCCATCTTCGCGCCCGTTTTCATGCTCTTTCTTTGCAGCTTCGTCACGTGCGCGGGCAGCACCGGCGGTGGCATCAAGCTGGTGCGATCGATGCTGCTGCTGAAGACGGCGAAACAGGAGCTGACGCGCATCGTGCATCCACGCGCCGTCGTTCCGGTAAAGCTGGGTGGTGCCGTGGTGCCGCCGTCGGTGATGTACTCGGTTCTGGCGTTCATGCTGATCTATGGCGTGGTGATGATGGTGGTGACGATGCTGCTGTTGCTCTCGGGGCTGGATTTGGTCACCGCCAGCACAGCGGCCATTGCCTGCATCAACAACACCGGCCCGGGCCTCGGGCAGGTAGGGCCCTCGGGCAATTACCAGGGTCTCACGGATTTCCAGACCTGGGTCTGCACCTTCGCGATGCTGCTGGGGCGGCTCGAGCTGCTGAGCGTGCTGGTGCTGTTCACGCCGCAGTTCTGGCGGCGCTGAGCCCGCGCGCGTTCACAGCAGCGGCTTCAGGTACAGGTGGTCGGCGTAGGTCGCCAGCCACTGCGGCCTAAAGGCCACGAAGATGGCGGTGAGCATGCCGGTGATGAAGGCGTCCCCGAAGGCCGAGAGCAGGCGCGCCAGCATCACGTCTTCGGCCTGCAGCGTGGCCGGCACGCCGAACAGCCAGGCCGCCAGCGCGCCGCTGAGCGTGAGCGCCAGCGCCGTGGCGAAGAAGCCGCGGCCCATGATGTAGACGAACAGGTGGCGTGGCAGCCAGCGCCGCACGCCGGCCCCCAGCGCCACGGCCAGCGTGGCTGGCACGAGCCCGAGCCAGACCACGCGGTGCAGCGCGCCACCGGCATCCAGCCCCGAGGCCAGCCACATCACGCCGCCCACCGGCAGCAGCGCCAGCACGGTGAGCGGCCAGCCCAGCATCAGCAGCAGGATGCACACGCCCGACAGCGGCTGCAGCAGCGGCGACGCCGTGGTGGCGTCGAGCGACCACAGCAGCGGCAGCGCCGCCCACACCGCCAGCGCCGGCCACGGCGGTGGGCTGCGCAGCAGCCGCCAGGGCTTCAGCGCCAACGCCATGGCCACGGCGGGCAGTGCGAGCAGCAGGTTGAGGGTGTTTTCGATCATCGAAGGCCGTTCGGGCGCGGCGCGCGCCCGCGCACAATCTGCCGCGCAGAACCCTAGGCTAACGACATCCGAAGGAGACACCGTGACCCTGCGCAAGCCGCTCTCGCGTCAAAACCGCCGCCGGGCTCTGCTCGGCCTGGCCGTGCTGGCCAGCACCGCCGCCTTCACGCTGCCGGCCGCCGGCCAGGCCGCGTGGCCGACACAACCGGTCAAGTTCCTCGTCGGCTTTCCGGGCGGCAGCACGCCGGATCTCTCGGCCCGCGCGCTGGCGGATGCCCTCACCAAGACCTGGGGCCAGCCGGTGTTGGTGGAAAACCGCCCGGGCGCGGGCGGCAACCTGGCTGCCGACGCCGTGGCCAAGGCCACCGACGGGCACACGCTGGGCGTGGTGATCAACGGCAACCTGACCACGGCCCGGCAGCTCAATCCCCGGCTGCCCTACGACCCCACCAAGGACTTCGCCATCGTCTCCTTGCTGGCCACCGGCCCGCTGGTGCTGGTGACGCCGGCCGATCAACCCCAGGGCGCCGCCTTGCTGGCGGCGGCGCGTGCCGCCGGCGACAAGTGGAGCTACGGTTCGATCGGCATCGGCTCGGTCGGCCACCTGGGCATAGAGCTGGTGAAGGGCGCCATCGGCAGCGCGGCCGTGCACGTGCCCTACAACGGCAACCCGGCGGTGCTGACGGCCATGCTGGGCGGCCAGATCCAGCTCGCGCTGGTGCCCCCGGGCCTGGCGCTGGCGCAGGTGAAGGCGGGCAAGCTGCACGCCATCGGCGTGACGGGCCCGAAGAGCGAGCTCGCGCCCGGCGTGCCTGCGCTGGCTGAACTGGGCGTGCAGATGCCGGCGCTGGAGGTTTGGAACGCGCTCGTGGCCCCGGCCGCGATGCCGCGCGCCGCGCTCGAGCGGCTGGCGCGCGACGTGCCCGCGGCGCTGCGTGAGCCCGAGACCCGCCAGCGCATGGTCACGGGCGGCTG
>JAIYDH010000138.1 GCA_027487585.1 Rubrivivax sp. | reverse complement strand
GCCGGGCTCGATCTCGACGAACGCGCCGTAGTCGGCGATGTTGGTGACCTTGCCGAACAGGCGCGTGGAGTTCGGGTAGCGGCGCGACACGCCGTGCCACGGGTCGTCGCCCAGCTGCTTGATGCCCAGGCTGACGCGGTTCTTCTCGGCGTCGAACTTCAGCACCTTGGCGCTGAGCTCCTGACCCACCGTGACCACCTCGGACGGGTGGCGCACACGACGCCAGGCCATGTCGGTGATGTGCAGCAGGCCGTCGATGCCGCCGAGATCGACGAAGGCGCCGTACTCGGTGATGTTCTTGACCACGCCGTGCACGATGGCGCCTTCGGTCAGCGTCTCCAGCAGCTTGGCGCGCTCTTCGCCCATCGAAGCCTCGACGACGGCGCGGCGCGACAACACGACGTTGTTGCGCTTGCGGTCGAGCTTGATGACCTTGAACTCCATCGTCTTGCCTTCGAACGGCGTCATGTCCTTGACGGGACGCGTGTCGAGCAGGCTGCCCGGCAGGAAGGCGCGGATGCCGTTGACGAGCACCGTGAGACCGCCCTTGACCTTGCCGCTGACGGTGCCGGTGACGAACTCGCCGCTTTCCAGCGCGTTCTCGAGGCTCATCCAGCTGGCCAGACGCTTGGCCTTGTCACGGCTGAGGATGGTGTCGCCGTAGCCGTTCTCGACGGCGTCGATGGCCACCGAGACGAAGTCGCCGACCTGGACTTCGAGCTCGCCCTGGTCGTTCTTGAATTCCTCGATGGGGACGTAGCTCTCGCTCTTGAGACCCGCGTTGACGACGACGTGGTTGAAGTCGATGCGCACGACCTCGGCGGAGATGACCTCGCCGACGCGCATGTCGTTGCTCTTGAGCGATTCCTCGAAGAGCGCGGCGAAAGAGTCGAACCCGCCCTTGGCGGTGACAGTGGTTGATACGGACATGGATTTCCTGGGTTCCCGGAGGAGTGGTCAGCAGAGCCGGGCGTGCTTGCGGCGGGATGCCGCGAGGGAAAGCGTTTCAGGAGAAGGGGCGACGCTCCTGCCACCACGCCAGCACCTGCTGCACCGATTCGTCGATGCCGAGCTGGGAGTTGTCGAGCAGCTTCGCGTCTTCGGCCGGTTTCAGCGGCGAGGCCGTGCGCTGGGTGTCGCGCCGGTCGCGCGCTTCAAGGTCGGCACGAAGGGCCGCGATGCTAGCCGGAATCCCCTTTGAAATCAACTGCTTATGCCGCCTTTGCGCGCGCTGTTCGGCGCTGGCCGTGAGGAAGACCTTGAGCCCGGCTTCGGGGAACACCACGGTCCCCATGTCGCGGCCGTCGGCCACCAGGCCGGGGGCACGGCAAAAGGACAACTGCAGCCCGTGCAGCGCCGCGCGCACCGCCGGCAGCGCCGACACGCGCGAGGCCAGCAGCCCGGTGCTTTCCAGGCGCAGTTCGTCGGTGATCTCGCGGCCTGCGGGGCCGTACTTCGCGCCGTCGAACCAGGTGCGGCCGGCCTCGGCACCCTGGCCGAAGCGCAGGGGCAGTCGGGCGGCCAGCGCCGCCACTGCAGCTTCGTCGTCGGGTGACACACCGGCATCGACCGCGGCCAGGCCCGTGGCGCGGTACAGCGCGCCCGAGTCGAGCAGGCCGTAGCCCAGCGCCGCCGCCACGGCCGCCGCCAGCGTGCCCTTGCCCGATGCCGTGGGGCCGTCGATGGCGATCACGGGCACGGCAGCGGCTTCGACGACGCCGAACAGCGCCTCGAAGTAGTCGGGGAAGGTCTTCGCCACGCACTTCGGGTCGAGGATGCGCAGCGGCTGAGCGTCTGCTTCGCGCCCCGGCAGCAGCGCATGGCAGGCCGCCAGCGACAGGCACATCGCCATGCGGTGGTCGTCGTAGGTGTGGATGGCCGCGGCGCGCCAGCGGCCTGCCGGCGGCGTGACCTCGATGAAGTCCTCGCCTGCCACCACGGTGGCCCCCAGCTTCGAAAGCTCGGCCGCCATCGCCGCGATGCGGTCGGTTTCCTTCACGCGCCAGCTGGCGATGCCGTCGAGGCGGCTCGTGCCCTGGGCGAAGAGCGCCATCACGGCCAGCGTCATGGCCGCGTCGGGGATGGCGGTGCAGTCCAGCTGGATGGGCTGCAGCGGCCACCGCCCGCGGTGCACCTCAAGCCAGCCGGGGCCGCGCTTGACTTGTGCGCCCATGGCCTCGGCGGCGTCGACGAAGCGGATGTCGCCCTGGATCGAGCCCTCGCCGACGCCCTCGATGCGCAAAGGCGCGCCACCGTGCGCCGCGATGGCGCCGAGCGCCACGAAGTAGCTGGCCGACGAGGCATCGCCCTCGACGGCAATCGCACCGGGCGACACGTAGGCGCTGCCGGCCGGGATGACGAAGCGCTGCCACGCCTCGTTGCGCACGACGATGCCGAAGCGCGCCAACAGGTTCAGCGTGATCTCGATGTAGGGCTTGCTGATCAGCTCGCCTTCGACCTCGATGACGATGTCCTGCTCGCGCCCCGCGGCGCCGGCCGCCAGCGGCAGCGCCAGCAGCAGCGCGGTGAGGAACTGGCTCGACACATCGCCGCGCACGCGCACCGGCGCCGCCAGCGCCAGCGCACCGCCGGCCGCACCGTGCAGCGCCAGAGGCGGGTAGCCGGGCGTGCCGAGTTCGTCGATCAGGCAGCCGAGCGGCCGCAGCGCATCGACCAGGTCGCCGATCGGGCGCTCGTGCATGCGCGGCACGCCACGCAGTGTGTAGCGGCCGCCCTGCAGTGTGCTCAGCACCGCCAGCGTGGCTGCCAGCGGGCGCATCGCTGTGCCGGCGTTGCCCAGGAAGAGATCGGCCTCGCGCACCTGCAGCCGCCCGCCCAGGCCGATGACGCGCAGCGTGTGGGTATGTGCCGGGTCGCGCTCGATGCCGCAGCCCAAGGCTCGCAGCGCGTCGATCATCACGCGCGTGTCGTCACTGTCGAGCAGCTCGTGCACGGTGGTGGTGCCGGCGGCCAGGCCGGCCAGCAGCAGCACGCGGTTGGAGATGCTCTTGGAGCCGGGCAGCTGCACCGTGCCCGAGGCGCCGACGAGGGGCGGGAGATCGAGGAAGGGGATGTCGTACATGGGTGTGGGCTCGGGCGGGCCCCGCGGGCACGCGGCCTGGGCTCAGTAGCGTGTCGGGCCGCCGCTGCCGCCGCCGTTGCCGCCACCGTTCTTGCCGCCGAGCGTCCAGTTGGCGCGGGCATCGGCAGCGCCGCGGATCAGGCCTTCGAGCGCGTCGGCGTTGCCCTCGCGCATGACGTGCTCCAGTGCGTCGAGCGCGCGGCGGAAGCGCAGGCTCTGCTTGAGCACCTCTTCGCGGTTGGCCAAAAGAACGTCGCGCCACATCTCGGGGTTGGAAGCAGCGATGCGCGTGAAGTCGCGGAAGCCCGGGCCGGCCAGGGCCAGGAAGTCGCGGCCCAGCGGCTGGTTCATCACCGCGTTGAAGTAGGCAAAGGCCAGCAGGTGCGGCAGATGGCTGACGGCGGCGAAGGCGGCGTCATGGTTCTCGGCCGTCATGCGCAGCACCTGCGAGCCGACGCCGGCCCACACGTCGGTGGCCTTCTGCACCAGCTCGGGCGGGTTCTGCGGCAGCGGCGTGATGATGACCTGGCGGCCGCGGTACAGGTCGGCGTCGGCGTGCTGGATGCCCGAGGCCTCTTTGCCGGTGATCGGATGCGCCGGCACGAACGAGGCCACGCGCTCGCGCAGCACGCGCCGGGCTGCGTCCACGACGTCGCGCTTGGTGCTGCCCACGTCCATGAACAGCACGCCCGGCTCGACCAGGTGGCGGATGGCCTTGAAGGTGGTTTCGGTGGCGGCCACCGGCACGGCGATCAGCACGATGTCCGAGCCGCTGACAGCCAGCAGCGCCGATTCGGCCGCGACATCGATGATGCCCAGCTTCTTGGCACGCTCGGTCGTGCTCGGCGACTTGCTGTAGCCCACGATGCGCTTCACCAGCCCGGCGCGCTTCATGGCCGCAGCGAAGCTGCCGCCCATCAGCCCGCACCCGATGACGCCGAGCTGAGTGAACATCAATGCACGTCCACCGGGTAAGTGCCCAGCACCTTGAAGAAGGCGCAGGCCTCGCGCAGCTCTTGCAGCGCCTGCCCGACGGTGGGCTGGTCGGGGTGGCCCTCGATGTCGATGTAGAAGTAGTACTCCCACTGGCCCGAGCGCGCCGGCCGGCTTTCGAAGCGGCTCATCGACACGCCGTGCTGCTTGAGCGGCACCAGCATGTCGTGCACCGCGCCGGGCCGGTTGCTCACGCTCACGACCAGGCTCGTGCAGTCGTGGCCGCTGGGCTTGGGCGCCGGGTGGCGCTGCGGGTGCGTGACGACGGCGAAGCGCGTGCGGTTGTGGGCGTCGTCCTGGATGGCAGGCGCCACCAGGTGCAGCCCGAACTCGCCGCCGGCGCGGGCGCTGGCAATCGCTGCGAGCTTCACGTCCTGCGAGGCCAGGCGCGCGCCCTCGGCGTTGCTGGCCACCGGGCGGCGCTCGGCCTGAGGCAGATGCGCCGCCAGCCAGGCATGGCACTGCGCCAGGGCCTGCGGGTGCGCCACCACGGCCTCGATGTCGGCCAGCGAGTCGGTCTTGCGCAGCAGGTTGTGGCGCACGAAGAGGCTGGTCTCGCCGATGATGAACAGTGGCGTGTGCAGGAACAGGTCGAGCGCGCGCGTGACCACGCCTTCGGTGCTGTTCTCCACCGGCACCACGCCGAAGTCGGCGGCGCCGGTGGCCGTGACGTGGAACACCTCGTCGAAGCTCGTGCAGGGCACGCGCAGGATGCTGCTGCCAAAGTAGCCGAGCGCCGCCTCTTCGCTGAAGGTGCCGGCCGGGCCCAGGTAGGCCACGCGCGTGGGCGTTTCGAGCGAGCGGCTGGCGCTCATGATCTCGCGCCAGATCGGCGCCACGCTGTCGCGGGGCAACGGGCCTGGGTTGACGGCCTTCAGGCCGTCGATCACCTGGGCCTCGCGCTCGGGGCGGAACACCACCGAGCCCTCGGCCTTCTTGAGCTCGCCGACCTCCAGCGCCAGCTGCATGCGCCGGTTCATCAGCGCCAGCAACTCGCGGTCGAGCGCGTCGATGCGCTCGCGCAGCGCAAGCAGCGCCGGGCTGGTGGGGGCCGATGAGCTCACGCGGGGTGCCGGGCGGTCAGGGTTCGGTGTGCGGTGCTCAAGGCTTCGGAGCCGGTGGGCGAGCGGGTGCACGGGCCGGCGCGGGCGCCGGTGCCGCCGCAGGGGCGGGAGCGGGTGCCGCGGCGCGCAGACGGTCGCCGATCGACTTCTGCATCGCCTGCACCTTGGGGTCGACCGTGGGCCGCGTGTCGGCCACCAGCCGCTCGACGATGGCGCGCTGCATGTCGTTCGCCGCGCCCTGGAACTTGCGCCAAGTGGGGCTTTCGAGCGTGGCCACGATCTCGCGCAGTTCCTGCTCGCTGAATCGCTCGTCGAGCAATGCACCCACGGTGAGCGGCGCAAGCTCGGTGGCGCGGCTGCGCACAACCGGCACGGCGGAGTCGAGGTACTTCTTGACGTCGGCGTCGATGTCCCTGCCCAGGGCCTCGCGCTTGTCCTCGGGCAGTCGCTGCACCACCGCGCCAGCCTGCTGCATCAGCTGGATGGCGGGCTGCTGCGCGATCTGCGTCGCCAGCTGCTCGATGCCCGGGGCCTGCAGCGAAAGCAGCTTGGCGATTTGTTCCTTTTTGCTTGCGCTTGTCGCGGGTGCGGGCGCGGCGGTGGCGGCTTGTGACCAGGCGGTGCCGGGCGTCGCGCCGGCTGCCATCACGGCCGCCAGGGCCATGGCCGACCAAACCATCTTCTGCATCAACTTCCTTCCGGGCCGGATGTACCGGCGTTGTCATCGGCGCCCTCGGCGCCGTCAGGGTTGTCTGCACCCTCGGCGGGTGTGTCGTTCTCTGCAATGCGCTGCAGGCCCGAGAGCTTGGTGCCGTTGTCCAGCGCGATGAGCGTGACGCCCTGCGTGGCGCGGCCGAGCTCGCGGATCTCGGAGACGCGCGTGCGCACCAGCACGCCTTTGTCGGTGATCAGCATGATCTCGTCGGCCGGCCGCACCAGCGTGGCGGCCACCACCTTGCCGTTGCGGTCGGACTGCTGGATGGCGATCATGCCCTTGGTACCGCGGCCGTGGCGTGTGTACTCGACGATCGAGGTGCGCTTGCCGTAGCCGTTTTCGGTGGCCGTGAGCACGCTCTGGGTCTCGTCTTCGGCCACGAGCATGGCAATGACGTTCTGGCCCGGTTCGAGCTGCATGCCGCGCACGCCACGGGCCGTGCGCGACAGTGGCCGCACGTCGGCCTCGTCGAAGCGCACCGCCTTGCCGCCGTCGGAGAACAGCATCACGTCGTGGTGGCCGTCGGTGAGCGCGGCGCCGATGAGGTAGTCGCCTTCGTCCAGGTCGACGGCGATGATGCCGGCCTTGCGCGGGTTGCTGAACTCGTCGAGCGTGGTCTTCTTCACCGTGCCCAGCGCCGTGGCCATGAACACCGTGTGGTCGGCCGGGAAGCTGCGGAACTCGCCCGTCAGCGGCAGCACCACGGTGATCTTCTCGCCCGGCTGCAGCGGGAACATGTTGACGATGGGCTTGCCGCGGCTGGCGCGGCTGCCCTGCGGCACCTCCCAGACCTTCAGCCAGTACACACGCCCGCGGTCGCTGAAGCACAAGATCCAGTCGTGCGTGTTGGCGATGAAGAGCTGGTCGATCCAGTCGTCGTCTTTCGTCTGCGTGGCCTGCTTGCCGCGTCCGCCGCGCTTTTGCGCGCGGTACTCGCCCAGCGCCTGGCTCTTGATGTAGCCCGTGTGGCTGAGTGTCACCACCATGTCGGCGGGGGTGATCAAGTCTTCGGTGCCGAGCTCGAGCGCGTTGCGCTCGATGTGGCTGCGGCGCGCGCCGACCTTGGTCTGGCCGAACTCCTGGCGCAGGTCGGTCAGCTCGCCGCTGATGATGGCCGTGACGCGCTCTGAGCGGGCAAGGATGTCCAGCAGGTCGGCGATCTGCGCCATGACCTCCTTGTACTCGCCGACGATCTTGTCCTGCTCCAGGCCCGTCAGGCGCTGCAGGCGCATCTGCAGGATTTCCTGCGCCTGGTCGTCGGACAGGCGATACAGGCCGTCGACCTGCAGGCCGTAGCTCGCGGGCAGGCCCTCGGGGCGGTAGGCGGCACGGCCGCCGACGGTGTCGCCCTCGGCGCGGGTGAGCATCTCGCGCACCAGCGAGCTGTCCCAGCTCTTGGCCATCAGCGCGGCCTTGGCCACCGGCGGCGTGGGGCTGGTCTTGATGGTCTCGATGAACTCGTCGATGTTGGCCAGCGCGACCGCGAGGCCTTCGAGCACATGGCCGCGCTCGCGCGCCTTGCGCAGTTCGTACACCGTGCGCCGCGTGACAACCTCGCGCCGGTGCTCGAGGAAGATCGAGACCAGGTCCTTCAGGTTGCACAGCTTCGGCTGGCCGTCGATCAGGGCCACCATGTTGATGCCGAAGGTGTCCTGCAGCTGCGTTTGCTTGTAGAGGTTGTTCAGCACCACCTCGGGCACTTCGCCGCGCTTCAACTCGATCACCACGCGCATGCCGGACTTGTCGGACTCGTCCTGGATGTGGCTGATGCCCTCGAGCTTCTTCTCGTGAACCAGCTCGGCGATGCGCTCGAGCAGGCTCTTCTTGTTCACCTGGTAGGGGATCTCGTCGACGATGATCGACTGGCGTGCGCCCTTGTCGATGTCTTCGAAGTGGCACTTCGCGCGCATCACCACCTTGCCGCGCCCGGTGCGGTAGCCCTCGCGCACGCCGTTCAAGCCGTAGATGATGCCGGCGGTGGGGAAGTCGGGCGCCGGGATCAGCTCCATCAGCTCGTCGACCGAGGCGTCCGGGTTCTTCAGCAGGTGCAGGCAGGCGTCCACCACCTCGTTGAGGTTGTGCGGCGGAATGTTGGTGGCCATGCCCACCGCGATGCCCGCGCTGCCGTTGACCAGCAGGTTCGGCAGCCGCGTCGGCAGCACCGTGGGCTCGCTCTCGCTGCCGTCGTAGTTGGGCGCGAAGTCGACGGTTTCCTTGTCGATGTCG
>JAIYDH010000094.1 GCA_027487585.1 Rubrivivax sp. | reverse complement strand
CTGCCGGCCATCACGATGAGCGTCATCCCGATGGGCATCGTGGCGCGCACGGTGCGCGCGCTGGTGGCCGAGATCCTGGCGCAGGAGTTCGTGGTCGGCCTGCGCGCGAAGGGCCTCACCCACTTCGGCGTCTTCCGCCACGTGGTGAAAAACGCCGCGCCCACGGCACTGGCCGTGATGGGTCTGCAGCTGGGCTACCTGCTCGGCGGCAGCATCCTGATCGAGACCGTTTTTGCCTGGCCGGGCACCGGCTTCCTGCTCAACAGCGCCATCTTCCAGCGCGATCTGCCACTGCTGCAGGGCACGATCCTCGTGCTGGCGATGTTCTTCGTCGTGCTCAACGTGGTGGTGGACATCATCCAGTCGCTGCTCGACCCGAGGATCGCCAGGTCATGAGCGGCCTGCCTACCGGCGCAACCCCCGTTCGGGCTGAGCCCGTCGAAGCCCCTGCGGGCACTTCGACAAGCTCAGTGCGAACGGAGGCGGCCGAACGTTCACGCGGCTACTGGGGCAACGTGGGGGCGCGCGTGGTGCGCGACCCGGTGTTCTGGGTTGCCGCCACCATCGTGCTGTCGCTGCTGGCGATGGCGCTGTTCGGCGCCTGGATCGCCCCGGCCGATCCGCAGGCCAGCAGCATGATGGCGCGCCTCAAGCCCATCGGCACCGACGGCTACCCGCTGGGCAGTGATGAACTCGGCCGCGACATGCTCAGCCGGCTCATCGTTGGCGCGCGCCTGAGCCTGTTCATGGGCATCACGCCGGTGATCCTGGCCTTCTTCATCGGCTCGGCCATCGGCATCTTGGCGGGCTACGCGGGCGGCATCACCAACACGGCGATCATGCGCACGGTCGACGTGTTCTACGCCTTCCCGAGCGTGCTGCTGGCCATCGCGCTGAGCGGCGCCCTGGGCGCGGGCATCGGCAACGCGCTGCTGTCGCTCACCATCGTGTTCATCCCGCCGATCGCCCGCGTGGCCGAGAGCGTGACGACGCAGGTTCGCAACCGTGATTACGTCGAGGCCGCGCGCGCCAGCGGCGCCGACGCCTTCACCATCGTGCGCGTGCACGTGCTGGGCAACGTGCTCGGGCCCATCTTCGTGTACGCCACGAGCCTGATCGCCGTGAGCATGATCCTCGCCAGCGGCCTGAGCTTCCTGGGCCTCGGCGTGAAGCCGCCCGAGCCCGAGTGGGGCCTGATGCTGAACACGCTGCGCACCGCCATCTACGTGCAGCCCTGGGTGGCTGCGCTGCCGGGCGCGATGATCTTCATCACGTCCATTGCCTTCAACCTGCTGAGCGACTCGCTCCGCGCCGCCATGGACAACAAGTGATGCAGGCGCCCGTGAGCAAGCCCTTGCTGCAGGTGCAGGGTCTGGTGAAGCACTTCCCGCTGAAGAAAGATGTGCTCGGCCGCGGCGGCGGCGTGGTGCGCGCGGTCGACGACGTGAACTTCCAGGTGCTGCCCAGCGAGACGCTGGGCGTGGTCGGCGAGAGCGGCTGCGGCAAGAGCACCACCGCGCGCCTCTTGATGCAGCTGATCGATCCAACGGCTGGCGAAGTCATCTTCGACGGCGCCAAGGTCGGCAGCCGCGATCTGCCGCTGAAGGAGTACCGCCGCCAGGTGCAGATGGTGTTCCAGGACAGCTACGCCAGCCTGAACCCGCGCCTCACCATCGAGGACAGCATCGCCTTCGGCCCGCAGGTGCATGGCGTGTCCACGGCCGAATCGGTGGCGCGCGCTAGGGCCCTGCTGAACAAGGTGGGGCTGGAGCCCTCGCGCTTTGGCGGCCGCTACCCGCATGAACTCTCGGGCGGCCAGCGCCAGCGCGTCAACATCGCGCGCGCGCTGGCGCTGCAGCCGCGCATCGTCATCCTCGACGAGGCCGTCTCCGCGCTCGACAAGAGCGTCGAGGCCCAGGTGCTGAACCTGCTGCTCGACCTGAAGGACGAGTTCGGCCTGACCTACGTCTTCATCAGCCACGACCTGCACGTGGTGCGCTTCATCTCCGACCGCGTGATGGTGATGTACCTCGGCGAGGTGGCCGAGGTCGGCGCCGCCGAGACGCTGTTCAACGCCCCGCGCCACCCGTACACGAAGGCGCTGCTGTCGAGCATGCCCAGCATGGACCCCGACCGCCGCACGCTCGTGGCCCCGCTGGCCGGCGACCCGCCCAACCCCATCAACCCGCCCAGCGGCTGCCGCTTCCACCCGCGCTGCCCCAAGGCCGAGGCGGTGTGCGGCGAGCGCGTGCCCTCGCGCAAGGCGCTGGCGCTGCCGGGGGTGACGGAAGGCGTGGCCTGTCTGATCCATGAACCGGGCAGCGGCCACACGCTGGCCTCCGGCACCGCAGCGCAGGAGGCGGCATGAACGTGGCCGAGCACACGCCACCGCTGGTGGACATGGCCGACCTCAGCGTCACCTTCACCGCCGGGCGTGCGCCCGTCAAGGCCGTCAGCGGTGTGAGCCTGCAGGTGCGGCGCGGCGAGACGGTGGCCTTGATCGGCGAAAGCGGCTCCGGCAAGAGCGTCACGCTGCGCACGATGCTGATGCTGCACGCCGCCCGCCGCACGCAGCTCGGCGGCAAGCTCATGGTCGCCGGCCGCGATGTGCTGGCCATGAAAGATGGCGAGCTGGCCGACTACCGCGGCAAGGTTGCCAGCATGATCTTCCAGGAGCCGCTGCTGGCGCTGGACCCGGTCTACACCGTCGGCGCGCAGATCGTCGAGAGCATCCGCCGCCACGAAAGCGTGACGGCGGCCGAAGCCCACGACCGCGCGCTCAAGCTCTTCGAGCGCGTGCGCATCCCGAGCCCCGAGCGCCGCCTGGCCGCCTACCCGCACGAGATGAGCGGCGGCATGCGCCAGCGCGCCATGATCGCGCTGGCGCTGGCCTGCAACCCGCAGCTGCTGCTGGCCGACGAGCCCACCACGGCACTCGACGCGACGGTGCAGATCCAGGTGCTGATCCTGCTGCGCGAGCTGCAGCAGGAGCTTGGACTGTCGATCGTCTTCGTCACGCACGACATCGGCGCCGCGCTCGAGGTGGCCGACCGCATTGCCGTCATGTACGCCGGCCGCATCGTCGAAGAGGGCACCGCGCGCGAGCTGATCCGCGCGCCGCGCCATCCGTACACCATCGCCCTGTTGCGCAGCCGTGCGCATGGCGCCATGGACAAGGGCCAGCGGCTCGTCACCATCGCCGGCTCGCCGCCCGATCTGAGCAAGCTGCCGCCGGGCTGCGCCTTCGCCGAGCGCTGCCGCTGGGCCGACGAGGCCTGCCGTACGCAGCAGCCGCCGGCCGTGGAGATCGCACCCGGCCACCGCGCGCGCTGCCTGCACACCGATCTCACCCAGGCCACCGCGGCCTAATAGCTGGCCCGCACGGCCCACCCGCATGATCGACGACCGCCAGGCGCACGCCTTCGTTCCCTATCCCGACGCTCCCGTGCCGCACGCGGCCACCGGCACGCTCGCGGGCCTGAGCTTCGCGGCCAAGGACCTGTTCGACGTGGCCGGCTACCCCACCGGCGGCGGCAACCCCATCGTGCTGGCGCTCAGCGGCATCAAGGCGCGCACGGCGCCCACGGTGCAGCGGCTGCTCGACGCCGGCGCGCGTTTCGTGGGCAAGACGGTCACCGACGAGCTGGCCTTCAGCATGAACGGGCAGAACGCGCACTTCGGCGCGCCCGTCAACGGCGCGGCGCCGGATCGCATCAGCGGCGGCTCGTCGTCGGGCTCGGCCTCGGCGGTGTCGAACGGCCTGTGCGATGTCGCGCTGGGTACCGACACTGGCGGCAGCGTGCGCGCGCCGGCCAGCCACTGCGGCCTGTACGGTCTGCGGCCGACGCATGGCCGCGTCAGCCTGCAGGGTGCACTCGATCTTTCGCCCAGTCTCGACACCTGCGGCTGGTTCACGCGCGACGCCGCCACCTTTGCCCGCGTGGCCGATGTGCTGCTGGGCGCCGATGCGCTGCCGGCGCCGACGCGGCTGCTGTGGCCCACGGACCTGTGGTCGCAACTGGCGCCGTCCGCCGAGGCCAGCACGCACGCAGCGGCCGAGCGGGTGCAGGCCGTGCTGGGCCGCGCCACGCCGGTGAACGTGGTGCTGGATTCCTTCGACGCGATGTACTGGCACTTCCGCTACATCCAGGGCCGCGAGGCATGGGAAACCGATGGCCCGCTGATCGAGCGTTATGCGCCGCCCCTCGGCCCCGGCGTGGCCGAGCGCTTCGCCTTCAGCCGCGGCGTCACCAACGCACAGGTGGCCGAAGCGACGGCGTTTCGCGAGCGCTTCACGGCCCATCTGGATGCGCTGCTGGGCCGCGATGGTGTGCTGCTGCTGCCCACGATGCCCGACATCGCGCCGCTGCGCGCGGAGCCGGAGAGCGGGCTCGAGGACTACCGCAACCGCGCGATTCGCCTGCTCTGCGCCGCCGGCCTGGCGCGCACGCCGCAGATCAGCCTGCCGCTGGCCGGCCGCGACGGCGCGCCGATGGGCCTGAGCCTGCTCGGGCCCCGCGGCAGCGACCGCGCGCTGGTGGCGATGGCGGAGCGGCTGGCGGCGGCGGGGGTGGGGCGATAGACGGGGGCTGGCTTTCGGCCCGTCGTGGCGTTGCAGCCTACCCTTTTCGTTCCCCCTCCGTTCGGGCTGAGCCTGTCGAAGCCCTTTGCTGAGCATCGCGCGTCGCGGCAGGCGGTACACGGTGCGGGCGCTAGGTGTGGCGGTCGGCCCTGTGGGCCGACTCCCTTGCGCTGCTCGCCTTGAGGGGGCGCCGCAAAACTCGCTGCGTTCGCTGGCGCGAACTCCGCTCAAACAGTTGCGGCGAGTCAGTTCACGAAGCGCGCTGCGCGCGCCCCCCTCAAGCCTGCGCTGCTCAGCGCCCCACATAGCGCCCGCACCGTG
>JAIYDH010000125.1 GCA_027487585.1 Rubrivivax sp. | reverse complement strand
GCGCGCAAGTTCGAGGCCTTCAACAAGATGTCGGCCTTCGTCGTGCACGACCTGAAGAACATCGTCGCGCAGCTGTCGCTCATGCTGAAGAATGCGGAACGCCTGCACGACAACCGCGAGTTCCAGCAGGACATGCTGTTGACCGTCGAAAGTTCACTTGAGAAGATGAAGCGATTGATGCTGCAGCTGCGCGAGGGGGCCAAGCCCCCGGGTGGCAGCCGCGGCGTCGAGCTGACACCCATCGTGCGCCGCCTGGTCGCGATGGCCCGGGCCCAAGGCCGCACCCTCGAAGTTGATGAAGGCGAGCACCTGTTCACCCGTGGCCACGACGATCGGCTCGAACGCGTGCTGGGCCACCTGGTGCAAAACGCCCTCGATGCCACGCCGGCCAGCGGCCGCGTGTGGCTGCGCACCGAGCGTTCATCGGGCAGCGTGCTCATCGAGGTGGGCGATACTGGCGCCGGCATGCCCGAGGAATTCGTGCGCACACAACTCTTCCGCCCCTTCAGCAGCACCAAGGCCAGTGGCATGGGCATCGGCAGTTTCGAAAGCGCGCAGTACATCCGCGAGCTCGGCGGCAGCGTCGACGTGGCCAGCCGCTTGGGCCAAGGCAGCATCTTCACCGTGCTGCTGCCGGCCTTCGAGGCCTCGCACGGCTCCGACCTGATGCGCCTGACGCCGCGATGAAACGCCAATCCCGATGAGCCATGAAGCCCCGCTGCTGATCGTCGAGGACGACCTCGCGCTGCAAAAGCAGATCAAGTGGACGCTCGACCGCTTCGAGTCCGTCACGGCCTCCGACCGCGAGAGCGCGTTGCTGCAGCTGCGCCGCCACCAGCCGGCTGTGGTGACGATGGACCTCGGCCTGCCGCCCGACCCCGACTCGGTGTCCGAGGGCTTCAAGCTGCTGGAGCAGATCCTCGACATCGAACCTGCCACCAAGGTGATCGTGCTCACGGGCCAGAACGACCAGGGCCATGCGCTGCGCGCCGTGGCGCTGGGTGCCTACGACTTTCTGGCCAAGCCTTTCGAGCCCGACGTGCTCAACCTGGTCGTCGAGCGCGCCAGCCGGTTGGCCGAGCTGCAGGCCGAAAACCGGCGCCTGCAGGCCCTGCACCAGCCGGACGCGCTGTCGGGGCTGATCACGCGCGACACCGAGATGCTGCGCATCAGCCGCCTCATCGAACGCGTGGCCGGCGCCGATGCCACGGTTCTGCTGCTTGGCGAAAGCGGCACCGGCAAGGAGGTGCTGTCGCAGGGCCTGCACACGGCGAGTAAACGCCCCGGCCGCTTCATCGCCATCAACTGCGCCGCGATCCCCGAAAACCTGCTCGAAAGCGAGCTCTTCGGCTACGAAAAGGGCGCCTTCACCGGTGCCGCCAAGACGACGCCCGGCAAGATCGAGACCGCTCATCACGGCACGCTCTTCCTCGACGAGATCGGCGATCTGCCCCACAGCCTGCAGGCCAAGCTGCTGCGTTTTCTGCAGCAGCGCACGATCGAGCGCCTGGGTGGGCGCAGCGAAATCCCGGTCGACGTGCGGGTGGTCTGCGCCACCCACCAGGACCTGAAGACGCAGATCAGCGAAGGCCGCTTCCGCGAAGACCTGTTCTACCGCCTGGCCGAGATCGTGGTGAACATCCCGCCGCTGCGCAGTCGCAACGGCGACGCGGTGCTGCTGGCGCACGCTTTCCTGCGCCGCTTTTCGCAGGAACAGCGCCGCAACTCGCTGCAGTTCAGCGACGACGCGCTCGATGCCATCGAGTGCCACCCTTGGCCCGGCAACGTGCGCGAGCTGCTCAACGCGGTGAAGCGGGCCTCGATCATGGCCGACGGCGAGCGCATCAGCTGCGACGATCTCGGCCTGCCCGCCCCCGCCCGCGAAGGCGCCGCAACAGCAGAGCTCGATCTGCGCACGGTGCGCGAGGCCGCCGAGCGGCAAACCATCGTCGCGGCGCTGGCACGTGCCAATGGCAATATCGTCAAGGCTTCGGAGCTGCTGGGCGTGAGCCGGCCGACGCTCTACGACCTCATGAAAAAGCTCGCGCTCAAGTAGCGCCCAATCGGTTTCTGGGCTCCCCGTGCGGCAGCCCACCACCCCAGGAGCGGGCGCGGCCCCCACCGCGGCCCGGGAGACACACGATGACCCGCCAAGCCCCCGCCCCGATCCGCGCCGCCGCCGAGGCCCGCCCCGTGCCGGCCTGGCTGGCGGCCACCCTGCTGGCAGCCGCCATCACCCTGGCCGCGTGTGGTGCCAAGAGTGGCGCCGAACTCGCCGCCGCGGGCAAGGCCGCGATGGACAAGCGCGACTACGCCTCGGCGGTGATCCAGTTCAAGAATGCGCTGCAGGAGGAGCCCGCGTCGGCCACCCTGCGGCTGAAGCTGGGCCTGGCCCTGCTCGAAGCCGGCGACCCCCTCTCGGCCCTGGTCGAACTGCAGAAGGCGCAGGAGCTGCAGGCCCCCGACGACCAGGTGATTCCGCCGCTGGCCCGTGCCCTGCTGGCGGTGGGTGACGAGACCAGGCTGCTGGCCCAGTATGGCGCGGTCCGCCTGACCGACCCCAAGGCCCAGGCCGACCTGCTGACCTCGATCGCAGCCGCCCATCTTGTGCGCGGCGACACCCAGCGCGGCGCCGAGTTGGCCGACGCGGCCTTGCGCACGCTGGCCGACTTTGCGCCGGCGATCGTGCTGCAGGCGCGACTGAAGGCTGCCAGAGGCGATTTCGACGGCGCCCTGGCGCTGCTGGACGGCGTGCTCTTGAAGGAAGCCGAGAACGAGCGAGCTGGCGTCTTGAAGGGCGAAGTGCAGTGGTTCGGCAAACGCGACCGCGACGCCGCCCTGGCCACGTTCAAGCGCGTGCTCGAAAGGAGCCCGAAGTCGGTGGTGGCGCACATCTCGGCCATCACCATCCTGAACGAGCAGAACCAGCCCGAACCCGCGCGGGCACAGTTTGTCGAGCTCAAGAGGGTGGCGCCGAACCACCCCGACACGCTGTTCATCGAAGCCCAGTTCGCCTTCGTCGACCAGGACTACAGGAAGAGCCGCGAGATCACCGACCGCCTGCTCAAGGGCGTGCCGAACAACGCCCGCGTGCTCGAGCTCGCCGGCGCGGCCGACTTCCGGCTCGGGCGCTTCACCGGCGCCGAGGCCTTCCTCAGTCGCTCGCTCAAGAGCGCACCGGACCGGCTGCTGGCGCGCCAGCTGCTGGCCCAGACCTACCTGCAACTGAGCCAGCCGGCCAAGGCCATCGAGGCACTGAACCCCATCATCGAGAGCAAGACGCCCGACGGCGCCAGCCTGGCACTGGCCGGCGAGGCTTTCGTGAGCCTGGGGGACAACAAGCGCGCCGATGCCGCCTTCGCGGCGGCGGCCAAGGTGGCACCCGATGACACGCGTGTGCGCACCTCGGTGGCCCTGGCCGAGATGGCGCGGGGCAACAGCAGCGGGGCCATCGCCAAGCTCGAAGCGGTCGCGTCCGAGGACAAGGGCACGCGCGCCGATATCGCACTGGTCAGCGCCCGGCTGCGCGCCAACGACTTGGCCAGCGCGCTGAAGGCCATCGACAACATCGAGAAGAAGCTGCCCGACAAGGCACTGGCCTACCACCTGCGCGGCCGCGTGCAGCTGCTCAAGCGCGAGATCCCGGCCGCGGCCAAGTCATTCGAGATGGCGCTCAGCAAAGAGCCCAACTACTTTCCGGCCGTCGCCAGCCTGGCCGCTATCGACTTCGATGCCGGCAAGCTCGACAAAGCGCGCCAGCGCTTCGAAGACCACCTGAAGACGAACCCAACCAGCTACCAGGCGCACCTGTCTTTGGCCGAGCTGTCGCTGCGCAGCGACGACAAGCCCGAAGTGCGGCTGAAGCACCTGCGCAACGCCGTGAAGGCCAGCGTCGGCGAGGTGCAGCCGCACGTGATGCTGGTGAACCAGCTGCTGGCCTTGGACGACACGGCCGCGGCGCTCACCGCTGCCCGCGACGCTGCCGCGGCGCT
The DNA here is from genome assembly GCA_027487585.1 of Rubrivivax sp. Taxonomy (GTDB): domain Bacteria; phylum Pseudomonadota; class Gammaproteobacteria; order Burkholderiales; family Burkholderiaceae_C; genus Rubrivivax. The sequence continues at coordinate 16,031 of JAIYDH010000125.1, read as the reverse complement.
GCCGGGCAACCCGACGATCCAGGACACCCTGGGCCACGCACAGCTGGCCGCCAACGACGCCGCCAGCGCCGTGGCCACGCTCAAGCAGTTGACGGCGCAACACGACACGAACCCAGGCTATCAGGTGCGCCTGGCCGAGGCCCTGATGGCCACGAAGGACACCGAGGGCGCGCGGCGCGCGCTCGATGCAGCACTGAAGCTGCAACCCGGCTTCCAGCCGGCCTTGCGTGGCCTGGTGACCCTGACCATGCGACAGGACAAGCCGCAGGAAGCGCTGGCCCTGGTGCGCGAAATGCAGAAGGCCGACCCGAAGGACGTCGGCGCGATCCTGCTCGAAGGCGACATCGAGAACAGCCGGCGCAACCCTGCGGGCGCCATCGCGGCCTACCGCAACGCCTTGGGCAAGGCCAAGAACACCGACATCGCGATGCGGTTGGACATGGCGCTGCGCAGCGGGGGCCGGCAGGCCGAGGCCGACAAGCTGGCCGCGGAATGGGCGCGCGCCAACCCCAAGGACGCCAAGTTCCGCTACTACCTGGGCGATCTTGCGCTGGCCCGCGGCGAGCTGGCTGCCGCCGAAGAGCACTACCGAGCCGTGCTGACGGCACAGCCGCGCAACGCGCTGGCCATGAACAATGTCGCCTATGTGCTGCTGAGGCAGGGCAAGCCCGGCGCGCTCGACTTGGCCCAGAGGTCCAACGAGTTGCTGCCCGGACGGCCGCAACTGATGGACACGATGGCGCTGGCGCTGGCGTCGGAGAAGAAACTGCCCGAGGCCATCGAGATGCAGAGAGCCGCCCTCTCGCGCGCGCCGGCAGATCCCTCGCTGAAGCTCACGCTGGCACGGCTGCTCATCCAGTCCGGCAACAAGGCCTCCGCGCGCGCCGAACTGGAGGAGCTGGTCAAGCTCGGCGAGCGCTTCCGCGACCAGGCCGAGGTCGGCAAGCTGCTGAAGAGCCTGTGACGACGCGCCGGCACTGGCTTGGAGCCACGCTGGCGCTGGGCCTGGCCGGAGGCGGCGGCATCGCTGCTGCGTCGGCCACCGGGTTGCCGGAGCTGATCGCCGCGGCACGGCCCTCGGTGCTGCCGGTGGGCACCTTCAGCGCCACCGACAGCCCGCGCTTCGGCTTCCGCGGCACGGGCTTCGTGGTCGGTGACGGCACGTTGGTGGTCACCAACTTCCACGTGCTGGCGCCGGGCGCCGACACCAGCGAGCCCGGCGCGGGCCCGCAGATGATGGTGATGCTCGGCCGCAGCGGCGAGCAATCCATCGGCCGGCGGGCACGCGTCGTGGCCACCGACCGTGTGCGCGACCTGGCCCTGCTGCGCATCGAAGGCCCGCCGCTGAAGCCGCTGGAACTGGCCGAGACCGGCAGCGCGCGCGAGGGCCAGGACATCGCGCTGATGGGCTTCCCAATCGGCGGCACGCTGGGTTATGCGCCCGTCACTCACCGCGGCATCGTCGCCAGCATCACCACGGCCGCACTGCCCGCGGCGACGGCATCGAACCTCGACGCGCGTGCCCTTCTGCGGCTTCGCGAGGGCAACTTCGAGCTGCTGCAGCTCGACGCCACCGCCTACCCCGGCAACAGCGGCGGGCCGGTGTTCGACGCCGCCACGGGCCGCGTGATCGGCGTCGTCAACATGGTGCTGGTGAAGGCCGGCCGCGAGAGCGCGCTCAGCGCGCCCACGGGCATGAGCTACGCGGTGCCCGTGGCGGCGCTGCGCTCGCTGTTGGCCGAACTTCGTTGAGGGCGCCTGGGGACTCGCTTCACACGCTGTAGTAGGAGCGGTACCACTCGACAAAGCGGCCGATGCCGGTGCGGATGTCCGTGGCCGGCGCAAAACCCGTCCACGACGTGAGCGCATCGACGTCGGCGTAGGTGGCCGGCACGTCGCCGTCCTGCAGCGGCAGCAGGTTCTTCTGCGCCTTCTGGCCGAGCGCATCTTCGATGGCGGCGATGAAGTCCAGCAGCGGCACCGGCATGTGGTTGCCAATGTTGAAGACGCGGAACGGCGCGTGGCTGGTGCCGGGGTCGGGCGTGTCGGACTGGTACCCGGGGTTGGGTGCCGCGATGCGGTCGGTGACGCGGATCACGCCCTCGACGATGTCGTCGACGAACGTGAAGTCGCGCTGCATCTGGCCGTGGTTGAACACGTCGATCGGCCGGCCCTCAAGGATGGCCTTGGTGAACAGGAAGAGGGCCATGTCCGGCCGCCCCCAGGGCCCGTACACGGTGAAGAAGCGCAGCCCCGTGGTCGGCAGGCCGAACAGATGGCTGTAGGTGTGCGCCATCAACTCGTTGGACTTCTTGGTGGCGGCGTACATGCTCACCGGGTGGTCGACGCTGTCGTGCTCGGAAAACGGCATGCGCGTGTTGCCGCCATAGACGCTGGAGCTGCTGGCGTAGACGAGGTGCTGCACCTTGGCGTGGCGGCAGCCCTCGAGGATGTTCATGAAGCCCACGACGTTGCTGTCGATGTAGGCGTGCGGGTTGACGAGCGAGTAGCGCACGCCGGCCTGCGCGGCCAGGTGGATGACGCGGTCGAAGCCCCCATCGGCAAACAGCTTCTCGATGCCGGGCCGGTCGGCCACGTCCATCTGCACGAAGCGGAAGCCCGGGTGCGGGGTCAGGCGCGCCAGGCGGTCGCGCTTGAGCTGCACGCTGTAGTAGTCGTTCAGGTTGTCCAGCCCCACGACCGTGTCGCCGCGCGCGAGCAGCTTCAGCGTGGTCGTCATGCCGATGAAACCGGCGGCGCCGGTGAGCAGAATCTTCATGGGTCGGGCGGTGTCTCGGGCAAAACGCGCATTGTCCGCGGCACACGAGCGACGCCACGGGGCCGGGCCGCCGAGCAATTCACGTTCGGCGCCGGCCCATGTCAGGCGCGGGCCGTGCGCTTGAGCCCGTCCAGGCTGCCAGCGCGCAGCTCGGCCCGCAGCGGTGCCAGGTCCACCGGCTGCTGCAGCAGCTTCGTGAAGGCCTTGGCGGTGCCCGGCGGGCCCACGTACAGGCCGCCGGCCAACTGGCCGTGGCGCACCACGAGGCGCCACCAGGCATCGTCACCTTCGCGCGCATGGAAGTCCTCGTCGCCTTCCTTGGCGACGATCTCGCCCTGGCTGCGCAGATCGATGCCCTCGCACTTGAGCTGCAGCACGATGCGCGGCGTGGCGTACGGCGTGTCGTCGCCCAGGATCGAGGCCGCCGCCGTCGCCGCGTGTGCACTGCCGATGGGCCACAGGCCGCGTGGCGTGCCCTTCAACTCGGCCACATCGCCCACGGCGTAGATGCTGGGGTCGGACGTGCGCATGTGGCGGTCGACCCGGATGCCGTTGTCGCCCAGCGCCAGCCCCGCCTGCTCGGCGATGAAGGTGTTGGCCTGGATACCTAGAGCGGCCACGAAGAGGTCGGCCTTCACGCGCGGGCCGTGGGCCAGCTGCGCCACCTCGAGGATGGGCGCGCCCTCGTAGCGCATGACCGAGGCGTTGGTGACGACCTGGATGCCGATGCCCTCCAAGTAGCTTTGCAGCCGTGCCGCGCCGGGCACGTCGAGCTGCGCGTTCATCAGGCGGTCGGCGCGTTGCAGCAGCGTCACCTTCAGCCCCAGGTGATGCAGCGCGTCGGCGGCCTCCACGCCCAGCACGCCGCCGCCCACCACCAGCGCCCGCTTCGCCTGGGCGCGCGTAGCGTAGTGGCGCATGGCCTGCGCGTCTTCGGCGCTGCGCAGCACGAAGGCGTTGGGGTGCTTCAGGTAGGCCGCATCGGGCGGCGTGGACCGCGCGCCCGTGGCGATGACGAGCCGGTCGTAGGGCAGCTGCTTGCCGCCGTGCAGGTGCAGCACGCGCTGCTCTCGGTCGATGCGCAGCGCCACAGCGGCGCGGTGCACGCCGATGCGCTGGCGCTCGGGCCAGTCGGGCGGCACCAACGTCAGGGCCTCGAGGCCAGCGCTGTCGTAGACCAGGCGGCCGATGCCCATGCGGTTGTAGAAGGCGAAGGGCTCGTTGCCGACGACGTCGATCTGCAGGCTTTCGCTGCCGCGCCGCAAGGCCTCAGCCACGCCCATGCCGGCGACGCCGTTGCCGACGACCACCACGCGCTCGATGCCTTGCTCGCGCGCGCGATCGCGCTCGGGTGTGAGGGTCTTCACGGCGGCCACAGGCGCCGGTGCCGAGTTCGGGTCGCGGTCGATCAGCACCGGCCCGCTGACGTTGCACATGCAGGCCAGCCGCGCCCGGCCCTCCAGGCCCAGGCGGCGCAGCGTGGCGAGCTCGTCGTCGCTGGGCGGCGAGAGGTGCTCCATGCCCTCGCACACCGCCACCGGATCGGCGCCGCAGACGCCGGCACGGCAGCCGAAGTTGATCTTCAGTCCGGCGGCCTCGATGGCCTCGAGCAGCGTCTGCTCGCCATCGACGGTGAAGGTGATGCCGCTGGCGCGGTCGGTCACTTCCGCACCCGCATGCGCGGCCAGTTGCTCGCGCAGCGCGGCGCCGGCGCCGGCGCGGGCCTGCGCCGGCGCGGCCGTGGCGGGCTTCTTCTTGGCCGCCTGCCAGCGGCGCTCGGCATACAGCCCGCTGGCCGCCAGTGCCGCCGCCAGCGCCAGGCCAGCCCCGCGCGACAAGGCCACCAGCCAGCCGGGCGCCTCGCCCTGCACCAGCCCGGCCAGCGTGCCCACGATCAGCGGCCCGGCAAACCAGTAGAAGCTGGCCAGCGCAAGCACGCCGAAGCCTAGCGAGACGCGGTAAGCATTGGTCGGCAGGAAGGCCAGCACCAGGCCATACGCACCCGCCGAGGCACACACGCTGGCCAGCAGGATGGCCAGGTAGGCGCCGGTGCCGTAGGCCGGCTCGGGGCCTTGCAGAAAGTAGCCGAGGATGAGCCCCGGCAGCAAGCCGAAGAACAAGCGCCGCTGCGCTGCGTGGCGCGGGTCGTCGTCGTACACATCGGAGAACACCGCGGCACGCGGGTTGAAGTCGTAGCAGCTCTTCTGGCAGCCCACGCAGGGCTCGCAGTAGCCGTTTTTCACCACCACCAGCGGCGCCTGCCCGTAGGTGCGCTGCACCGGCGCCAGCGGGCAGAAGGTGCCGCACCAGCCGCTGCGCCCCTTGAACGCAAAGCCGCCGGCCAGCGCCAGCAGCAGCACGCCGATGACGCCCAGGCCCACCACCGGCCCGGCCTGGTTGAGCAGCGGTACGCGCAGGCTGACCGCGCCCACGAACAGCGCCACCGCGATGCCGAAGGCCGAGGCCTTGGCCCACTCGGGCAGGTCGCGCGGACGCTGCCAGCCCGTCAGGCGCGGGATCTGGTTCATCGTCGCCATCGGGCAGATCTGGCGCCACAGCCCGGGTGCGATCACCAGCAGCGCCGGCACCAGCGGGATCGCCAGTTTCCAGAACAGGGTCAGGCCGAGCGGTGGGTTGACGATCAGCAGCACCGCCAGCGCCACCGCCGCCGACAGCGCGACGACGCGCGCCGCCCACCAAAACGCCAGAGGCGCACGCGCCTGGCGCTGGGTGTAGTTGCGGAAGAAGTGCGTGGCGGCCTGGCGTTCGGCGTCGGCGGCAGTCGCCGCAGGGGATGCCGCAGCGGCCTCGGGTCGGGCGGGGACGATCGGGATGACGGTCATCGGATGGCGTGCAGGCTTGGGTGCAGACAGCGGTTCAGTCGGCGGGCTGCAAGGCCCGCAGGCGCGCCGCCACCAGCGCGCCCACGTCGCGCAGCAGCGCCATTGCCACGCGCGGTTGCCAGGCGGCCAGCTGCTGCAGCGACTCGGGCGTGAGCCGCAGCAATTCGGCTGGCCCGGCAGCGGTGACGGTGGCCGCCACCGCGCTGGGCGCGCCATCGAGAAAGCTCAGCAGCCCGAAGGCCTCGCCCTCGCCACGCAACTGCGGCGGCTGGCCCGGGGCCTCGAGCCTCACCTGCCCGCTGGCAATGAGGTGCAGCGCCGGCTCGGCAGCGCCCAGCGCGACGATGGCCGACCCCGCGCCATGGCGGCGGCGCGCGGCAAAGCGCAGCACATGCTCCCAGTCCTCGGGCGCGAGCTCCTGCAGCACCCACTGCGGCAGCATGGCCGGCGCCGTGTTGCCGGCCTTGCCGGCACGCCCGCGGGGCGGCTCGGCGGCGGTCTGGTAGCTGAAGAAGTCGCTCATCGGGGGGCTCCTCGTGGTCTTGGGGCCGCGCGTCGGCCGCGAGGGCCGGCCCGGCATCGTCAGGCTCTCAGCGCCCGTTCTTCAGCGCCTCGGCCGCCTGCGCCAGCGCCCGCGCGGCATCACCCGGCCGCAAGGCCAGCGAGAGCAGCGGCGGCGCCTGCGGACCGCGCAGCACCAGCGATGCCGCCGCCGCCGCCGCTGCCAGCTGCTCGGCCAGCATGAAGAGCTCCTGCCCTTGCAGGGCCGACTCGGGCACACCGAGTCCGCGCGACAAAGCCTGCGCCAGACTGGCCGGAGGCCGCGTGAGCGTGGGCAGCACGATATCGGGCTCAGGGGCTGGCGCGGGCGGCGTCACGGGCCGGGGGGTTGGCGGTGGCGGCGCCGTCCTCGGCACGCCCGGCGTGGCCAGGCGGATCTTGGTCAGCTCCACGCCGCTGTCCTCAGGCGGGCGGACCATGCGCAGGATCTCGGTCAGGCGCACGGCCTCGTGGCCACCACCGGCCGCCAGCATCGCCGCCGGATCGCCCCCGCGGATGGGGGCAGTGTCCGTCACCCCCGGCAGCCGGGCGGGCGGCGGGGCCACGATGGGCGGCACCTCGCGCGGGCGCGGCGGCATCGGCGGGCCGGAGACGATCACCACGTACGGCCCCATCTCGATGCGGTCGCCATCGCGCAGCACGTGCTCGCCGGCCATGCGCGTGGTGGCGCCGTTGACGAAGGTACCGTTGGTGGACAGGTCGCGCAGCACCGGGCCGGCCGGTGAAGCGACGATCTCGCAGTGGCGCCCCGAGATCGCCTTGGTGCGGTCGGCAAAAAGCCAATGGCTCTGCGGATCGCGACCGATGCTCAGGCGCTGCAGCGGCTCGGGCAGCACCAGTTCGGGCACCAGGCCATCGGCCAGCTGCGCGCCTTGCATGACCTTGAGGGTCCAGGTCATGCCGGGCTCCCGGCCGCGGCGGCGGCCCTCGTCTTGTAGAAGCGGATCGGCTGCGGCGTCGCGAGCGAGGCCTTCTCGTCGCGCCGCGCCTGCTGCAGCACGTTCTTGCGCATCGAGCCCACCACGTGCATCTCGCAGGGCTTGCAGTCGAAGCGCAGCGTCAGCCGTTCCTCGCCGTGCAGCAGCGTCAGCGGCTCGGCTTTCACGGTGCCCTGCACGCCTTGCACGCCCTTGGCCTGCTTCGGGCACAGGCTCAGGCTGAAACGCACGCAGTGCCGCGTGATCATCAGGCTGACCTCGCCCAGTTCCTGGTGGCTCTCGTAGGCGGCGTCGATCACCTTCACGCCGTGGCGCGCGTAGAAGGCCGCGGCCTGGGCGTTGTACACATTGGCCAGGTAGCTGAGCGTGTCTTCCGGATACGGCACCGGCGGCACCACCGCCTTGGCGCGCGGCAGCGGCTGCCAGGCGGCGGCGCGCGCGGCCTCCAACGCCGCCACGGCATCACGGCGCAAGGCGTTGGCCACGCTGGCCGGCACGAACAGCGGCCGGCCTTGCGCACCCCAGTCGAGCACCACCTGGCGCGCCTCGAACAGCGTGCCGCCCAGGCGCGACAGGTGCTCGCGCAGCGTGGCCTCGGCGCGCACGGCGTCTTTCGGGGCCTCGTGCGCATGGGCCACGGCGACATGGGCGCGGTGTCCGTCAGCGTCCGTGGCGCTGAGCGCAAAGCCGTCGGCGGTGGCGGCAAAGCGCAACTCCACGGCGATCAGGCGCTCGGCGCTTTTCTTCTCGAGCAGCCGCTCCCAGGCCATGTCGCGGTTGCGGCTGATCGCGGCATCGCGCCGCAGGCCCTTGAGCACCGCGGTGGTCTGGCCCGGCGCGATGTTGGGCTCCACGCGCCACAGGCGGCCGGCCAGATGGCGGGCCACGTTCACCGGCACGCCCTGCAGGTTGCCCTGCAGATCGACCCAGGTGAGCGCGTCGCCGTTGTTCAGGCGCAGCGCGGGCGTGGCCAGCTCGATGTCCACGTGCTGCGGCGCCAGCTTCACGACGTGGCCGATCTCGATGCCGGCGTGCTTGGGCGTGTCGAAGGCGCCGATGTCGATCTGGCGGCCGTTGACGAAGTAGTCGGTGCCGCCGCGGTTGTAGGCGCGCTCGGGATCGGGCGTGAAGGTGTAGCGGCAGCGGCCGCTGCTCGAAGCCTTCAGCCCCGTGGCGCCGCCCGCGCGTTCGTCGAGCACGCGGTCGCAGAGCTGCCGGTAGTGCGCGGTGACGTTCTTCACCGTCGCCATGTCCTTGTAGCGGCCCTCGATCTTGAAGCAGCGGATGCCGGCGTCGACCAGCGCATGCAGGTTGGCGCTCTGGTCGTTGTCCTTCAGGCTGAGCACGTGCTTGTCGTGGGCGACGACGCGGCCTTGCGCGTCGGTCACCGTGTAGGGCAGTCGGCATTCCTGGCTGCAGCTGCCGCGGTTGGCGCTGCGGCCGGTGTGGGCGTGGCTGATGAAGCACTGGCCGCTGTAGGCCACGCACAGCGCGCCGTGCACAAAGAACTCCAGCACGGCGCCCTGCACCTGCGCCTCGATGGCGCGGATCTGCGGCAGCGTGAGTTCGCGCGCCAGCACCATCTGCGAGAAGCCCACGTCCTGCAGGAAGCGCGCCTTCTCGGGCGTGCGGATATCGGTCTGCGTGCTGGCGTGCAACTGGATCGGCGGCAGGTCGAGCATCAAGAGGCCCATGTCCTGCACGATGAGCGCGTCGACGCCGATGTTCCACAGGTCCCAGGCCAGCTGCCGGGCGCCGGGCAGCTCGTCGTCGCGCAGGATGGTGTTGTGCGTGACGAAGATGCGCGCGCCGTGGCGGTGGGCGTGGCGCACGAGGCGCTCGATCTCAGCCAGGCTGTTGCCGGCCTTGTCGCGCGCGCCGAAGGCCGGCCCGCCGATGTAGACGGCATCGGCGCCGTGGTTGACGGCCTCGATGCCGATGTCGGCATCGCGGGCGGGGGCGAGCAGTTCGAGTTCGGCGCGCGGCATGGCGCGTCAATTGTTGACCAAGCAGAGCACTCGGCCCAGCCCCCCCAAGTGCGCCAGCTCAGCCGTCGCCGAGATCGGGTTCAGTGGCATTGCGGCGGGCGACCCACACTTTGTGCCAGGTGTGGCGCACCAGAAGCGGAAGCGGCATGCGGCGCCAGTGGTGGCGCACCAGCAGCGCCGTCTCGGCCATGCGCACGCCGAGGTCCGGCTCATCGTCGGGCCCGCGCGGCGCCAGTACGGTGGCAAAGCGGCGCTGCAGCGTCTTGAGGCCTGGCGCGCCCATCGCCAAGCTCACGGCATGGGCAACGGCCGGGTCGAGTGGCGCCTTCAGACCCTCGGCCACCAGAGAGGCACCGAGTACCAGCGCATCGCTCAGGCCGAGTTCGTCGGCACGAGCCACGAGCCTCTCACCAAACCGGGGATCGGCCGCTGCATGCGCGGACATCAGCACTTGCAGGTCGACGAGGTCGCGTAAGCGATCCCTGAGCTCGGAGTCGTTCAGCAGATGGGCAGCACAGTGCAGGATCTGGTCCTCGGGACCCAGCACCCACCAGGGTGCGAGATCGGGATCGGCCAGCGGACGGGCGGACTGCAACAGGTGCGCGGCATCGACCCGGTCACGGGCCACGGGCGGCAAAATGTTGTGGTGCACGTCGAGCTCGAGGGAATGCTGGGCATGCCGCATGGGCGGAATCTCGTGGCTCCACTCCCGGTAGTAGCGCTGGTCGTGGTCGTCGAGCTTGACCTCCTCCCAACCCGCCTCCGCGAGGCGACGGCGTGCATCGGCCAGGGCCGCGCCTGGCACGAGGATGTCGAGGTCCGAAGGCAGCCGGCCCGCCGCGTTGGGCAGGCGCTGTGCCATGTAGGCAGCGCCCTTCAGCAGCACGATCGGTGCATCCAGGCCCTCGAGCGCCTGCTTCACGCTCTCGCGGCACCACACCAGCGCCTGGCTGCGCGCCTGCGCCATCTTCGCCTCGGCTTGCAGTGCGTGCACCACTGGCCGAGGGAGTCGTTCAGCCAGACCCGCGCCCAGCACTGACTCCGCCAGGCGACCCAGCAGACGCAGGCGGCGCGCCACGCGAACGCGGTGGTCCCACTCCGCCAGCGTCCAGGCCAAGGCGTCCGTGGGCTGTTTGAGCGCGTCCAGCCAGGCGAGGTCGGGCCAGCGGGTCATCAGGCTGGCGCCAGCTGCGGACCGCAGACCCCGGCCGCTTCATCGGCGACTGCCGTCGTCCGTGCATACAGGGCATCCAGGCACTGGATGGCATCGGGCAGTTCGCTGTAGGTGAGTTGCCAGGCCGGCACGTCGCGGGACAGCCGCGCCACGACGCGGAAGCCGTCCAGCCCGCAGACGCGGTAGTTGAACGCGTTGTAGGCCAGCGCTGAGCAGGCCAGCGCTGGCGTCACGGGCTCCAGCCGGGCCTGCGCACCTTGCTGCCAGTGGGGCAGGACGATGGCGAAGGGCCGCGCCGGGCGGTGACGGGCGGCCACAGCGTCCGCCGGTGGTGCAACATGGGCGACGTCGCCCTTGCGCGTCGCCGGATAAACGCGGCCCAGCACAGCCGATGGCGCGAACGCCCGGATCACGCCAATGGACTCATTCTTCAGAACAGGCGGCTTGAGCAGGGGCCAGACCTCGCCCGTCTGCATATCGATGGCACCGAACTCGTCGGACAGCAGACGCCAGCCGCTGTGGGCCAGTGCCGCCGTCAGCGTGCTCTTGCCGGCGCCAGGCACCGCCGGCATCACCAGGGCGCGGTCGTCGCGCGCCAGCACACCCGCATGCAGAAGCAGTCGGTGGTGCAGGCGCAAGCCAATGAGCCAGTTGGCGCCCCACTCGAGCATCGGCAGCGGCGAGTGGACCGGGAAGGGTTCGAACGGCCGCGAGCCGTCGCAGACGAGTTCGACCTGCGGGCGCCACGGCACAAGAAGTCGTCGGCGCGATCGTACGGTCACGTGCAGATCGGCCCAGTCGCCTTGCGGCTGGAACGGGAAGTGGCGATACACGTCGCACAGTGCGGATGCCAGCAGAGGGACATCGCTGCGCACATGGATCACCGCGGCGCCGACATCAAGCCAGAGCCCGGGGCCCCCAAGCGCCGACAACACCAATTCCTCGCCACTGTCGGCCAAGGTGGCCATCAACTCACTCCCGTGCAGCAAGTCCGCAGCGCCGACCCCTCACAAGGCCGCGGGCGCAACAAATCTGCGCCGCACGAGGCCGTCATGCACGAACGTGGTCCAGATGTCGCCCAGTGAGACACGCAACTCCATTTCGGAGACGCCGGCCTCGGAAGCGGCGCGGTGAACGACATCGTCCGCATGATGCCAGCCCGGTGCGGCCAGCCACTCCAACACCCACACGGCCGTTTCGTTCAGCAGGTGCGTGTCTCCGGTCAGCCCGCTGTACACCGCAAACATGTTGTCGTCCAGGCTCTCCCAGACGACGCCATCGGCGAGGCGATAGACCGGGAATGTCAAGCGATCGGGCCGGCTCTGAAAGAGTTCCAGCAGGTCGCAGCAAGCATCGAAGTGTTCGCGGAGTTCTTGCCCACCGACATGACGTAACCCGACTGATCCATCTGCACGGTCGCAAACATGCCGGTGGCTGTGGTCGGGCCCGGTGAAGAGAGGTTCGTGCTTCCCATCGTGTTGGTGGCAACATCGAAGGTACGCCACTGGCCGTTGCTGATCCAGGTCACCGGTCGATTCGGGTGGGCGAGTCCGCAGATGTCGGTACCGCTGACGTAGCGTAAGGCGCCGCCAGCCGTGAGCCCGTAGATCGGCACCCGAATCACCGTGGAAGGAACGCCATTTCCAGCGCCGTAAGCACGAGGCAAGCTGGTCGGGTTGTTCACCTGGTTGGCCACGCAGCGCAGGTTCGAGGTCATGGACGCACTGGCACCGCTGCTGATGGTGAGCACCACGGGCGCCGCGATCACGCCGCGCAGGACGCGCCGGCGCTGCGGTGTGCCAGCGTCTACCTTGGGCTTTGTGTCGTTCACTTGATTGCTCCCGATGTCGGACGCCCACCCAGCTTGCACCGAAGGGCTCGGTTTGCTGCCGCTCAGGGCGCGTCGCGAAAGTCGCGGATTATCCGCCGCGCCGCTGGCTCGGCGGACACTGATTCCAAGGGTGTCGGTGTCCTGGCCCACTGGCTTGCGCAGTCCATCACGCCGAGAGCCGCCATCGGTTCGCCGCGACGGCCACGATCATCAAGCAAGTGCACAACTACTCACCAGAAGAAAGCCGAATCTCCAGGCTCCGCGTGCGACCTTCACGCCAGACGGTCAGGTTCACCGCCTCCCCCGGCTGCCGCCGCTCCAGCACCGACAGCATGTCATCCAGATCCTTCACGGGCTCGCCACTCACGGCCGTGATCACATCGCCCATGACGATCTCGCCCCGGCTGCCGCGGCTGAAGGGCTGCAGGCCGGCCTGGGCCGCCGGCGTGCCGCGGCCGACGCCCACAATGGCCACGCCCTGGGGCAGCTTCAGCGCCCGGTGCAACTGCTGCGAGCCGGCCGTCACGCCAATGGCCGGGCGCACGAAGCGGCCGTCGCGGATGAGCCGCGGCACGATGCGGTTGACCTCGTCCACCGGAATGGCGAAGCCGATGCCGGCGCTGGCGCCGCTGGGGCTGGCAATCTGCGTGTTCACGCCGATCAGCCTGCCAGCTGAATCGAGCAGCGGGCCGCCCGAGTTGCCCGGGTTGATGGCGGCGTCGGTCTGCACCACGCCGCGGATGGTGCGGTTGTTGAAGCTCTCGATCTCGCGGTTGAGCGCGCTGACGATGCCGATGGTCAACGTCTGGTCCAGGCCGAAAGGGTTGCCGATGGCGTAGACGCGCTGGCCCACCAGGAGATCGCGGCTCGTGCCCACGGCCAGTGGCGGCAACTTGTCTTTGGGCGCTTCGATCTTCAGCACCGCCAGGTCGCGGTCGGCGAAGTAGCCCACCAGCGTGGCGTCGTAGGTGCTCTGGTCGGCCAGCGTCACCCGCGCGCCATTGGCGCCCTGGATGACATGGAAGTTGGTGACGATGTGGCCGGCGGCGTCCCAGACAAAGCCGGTGCCCGTGCCGCGCGGCACCTGCTGCACGGCCGGGCTGAACATGTCGCGCTGCGCGGCCAGGCTGGTGATGTGCACCACCGACGGGCTGGCCTTCTTGAAGAGTTCGACGTTCGCCAGCTCGTCGGCCGCCAGCGGCCCCCGGGGCGTGACGGCGCGCGGCTGCGCCTCCGTGCGGCCCTGCACCAGGGCCGGCAAGGCCAGGAAGGCGATGCCGGCAGAGACTGCCACCAGCACCGTGGCAGTGAGGAACAAACGGTGGCGAAAGCTTCTGAACATGGCGGCTCGGGTGACGGCAACAGGTTGCAGACCCGCCAGATGGGGCCGAGTTCCCTGCCCTCAAGCGGCGCATCACGCCAGCGCTTACGCCACCGCTCAAGCCACCACGTAAGCCGCCGCCCCCGTGGCCAGCAGCGTGCCCTCGTCGTTGACGAGCCGCATCTGCGTGCTGCCGATGCGCCCTCCCAGGCGCGTGACCTCCGCCGTGGCGATGAAGTGCTGGCCCAGGCCCGGGCGCAGGTAGTCGATGCGCAGATCGATCGTGCCCATCTTCGCGAAGCGGTGCATCACCTGCATCGTGTTGTCGTGCGGATGGCGCTCGGCGATGCCCACCATCAGCGCCAGGCCTCCCATCGCGTCGAGCGTGGCCGAGATGACGCCGCCGTGCAGCCGGCCATAGGCGTAGTGGCCCACGAGTTCCGGCCGCATCAAGAAGCGTCCGCGCACGTCGCCCGGCCGCACGCTCAGCACCAGCAGGCCGAGCGTCTGGTTGAAGGTGATGCGGCGCTCGAACAGCTCCACCAGCGCGGCGTCGAGCCGGGCCTGCTCGTCGGCCGATCGCGGCACCAGCGGCGCGGTTGTCATGCGGCAGCCCCGGCGTGCAGGCCCAGCATCGCGCGGGCCTCGGCGGGGGTGGCCACCTCGCGGCCGGCGCGTCGCGCGCAGGCGGCCAGGTCCTCGATGAGCGCGCCGTTGCCCGCGGCGCGCGAGCCGTCGGGCCGGTAGAAGGTGTCCTCCAACCCGGTGCGCAGGTGGCCGCCGAGATCGGCTGTCTTCTGGTGCACAGGCCACACCTCGGCGCGGCCGATCAGCGTGCTCTGCCACACGGCGCCCGCGGGCATGTAGCGCGGCAGCAGCGCCAGCAGATCGGCGTCACACGGCATGCCGCTGGCCACGCCCATCACCAGGTTCACCTCGGGCACACCCTTCACCATGCCCGCGCCGAGGTACATGGCCACGCTGCGCAGGATGCCGACGTCGAAGCATTCGAACTCCGGGTGCGTGCCGGTCTCGGCCATCACGTCGAGGAACTGCTGCACCTTGGCCACCGGGTTGTCGAAGACCATCGGCGGCCAGGCCCAGCTGCCGTCGGCTTTGAGCTTGAGGTAGTTCAGCGTGCCGGCGTTGCAAGCCGCGATCTCGGGCTTCACGCGGCGCAGGCAGGCGGCGGGGCCGGAGATGTCCTTGCCCAGCACGCCGGTGGTGAGGTTGATGATGACGCCCGGGCAGGCGGCGCGGATGGCGTCGCACACGGCGGCGGCCACCTCCGGGTCCCAGCTCGGCATGTGGCCAAAGCCCGGCTCCTGGCTGCGCAGGTGCACGTGCATCATGCTGGCGCCAGCGTTGAAGGCGTCGCGCGCCTCGGCGGCCATCTGCACGGGCGTGACGGGCACGGGGTGCTGCTTGGGGTCGGTCAGCACGCCGGTGAGGGCGCAGGTGAGGATGGCTTTGTTGTGGGCTGTCATTCGTCGATCTCCAGGGTGACGAGCAGCGCGCCCGCCGCCACGTTGTCGCGCAGCGCCACGTGCAGCGCAGCCACGGTGCCGGCGGCGCTGGCGGACTGCCACATCTCCATCTTCATCGCTTCCACGCACACCAGCGGCTGGCCGGCTTCGACGCGGTCGCCGGGCTTCACGGCCACTTGCGCCACCACGCCGGCCACAGGGGCACGCAGCTCGCGCGGGTCGGCGGCGGCGGTGGTGTCGGGCCAGGGCGAGGCCTCGTCGAAGGCGAACACCGCCGCGCCCCAAGCCAGGCGCAGCGTGGCGCCGTCGCGCAAGGCCACGAGATGGCGCTCGACGCCGTCCAGCCGCACGCGGGCCCCGTTGCCTTGCCAGGCCAGCAGCTGCACGCCCGGCACCGGCGCGCGCAGTGCGCGCCGTTCGCCCTGGCACTGCAGCACGAGGTCGACGCCGCGCACGCTGGCCGGGCGCAGCGCGTCACCTTCGGGTGCAAACAGCGCTGCGGCCACGCGCCACGCCGCCTCGGGCGGCACGGGCCGCTGCACCGGCGCGGCGCCGGCCTCGGCCCACTCGTCCAGGCGCGCGGTCGTCATCGCCGCGGCCGTGAAGTCCGGGTGCTGCAGCAACTGGTGCAGGAAGTGGCCGTTGTTCACCGGCGCCAGCAGCGGCGCGGATTCGAGTGCGCGCAGCAACTGGCGCACCGCGTCGGCGCGTGTGCGGCCGTGGGCGATGAACTTGGCCACCATCGCGTCGTAGTACGGGCTGAGGGCCTGGCCGTCGGCGATGCCGTGGTCCACGCGCACGCCGAAGGCCTCGGCGCGTGCCGGCTGCCAGCCGCGCACGGTGCCGGTCTGCGGCGCCCAGCCGGCGGCCGGGTCTTCGGCGTACAGGCGCAGCTCGATGGCGTGGCCGTCGAAGCGGATCTGCTCCTGCGCCAGCGGCAGCGGCTCGCCGGCAGCCACGCGCAACTGCCATTCGACGAGGTCCAGCCCGGTGATGCACTCGGTGACCGGGTGCTCCACCTGCAGCCGCGTGTTCATCTCCAGGAAGAAGTGGTTCATCGCCGCGTCGACGATGAACTCCACCGTGCCGGCGCCGACGTAGCCCACGGC
>JAIYDH010000114.1 GCA_027487585.1 Rubrivivax sp. | reverse complement strand
TCGCGGTTGTCGTGCAGGCGTTCCGCATTCTTCAGCATGAGCGACAGCTGCGCGACGATGTTCTTCAGGTCGTGCACGACGAAGGCCGACATCTTGTTGAAGGCCTCGAACTTGCGCGCATCGAGCAGCGCCTCGGTGGCTTCCATCTGCGCCAGGTAGCCCGCTGCCTGGCGGCCCGCGGTCTTGAGCAAGTCGAGCACTTCCCAGTTCAGATTGAGCGCCGTCAGGGGGCGTGAGAGCACGACGAAGCCCTGCAACTCGTCACCCAGCAGCAGTGGCACCACCAGCCAGGCGTTCTTGGTGCCCAGCAGCCAGGTCGGCAGTGCCAGCTCGCCATACCTGCGCGGCGACGAGCGGTACTCGTCGAGGTCGATCACCCAGCCCTGCGTGGACAGGAAACGCGCCAGCGGGGATTCGGCCGCCTCGGAGTCGGCCACGCGCGGCGTGTTCCAGGCGGCGCTCTGCCCGAAGGCCGCACCCGCGCCTTGGCGGGTCCAGAGGCTGCCCGCCGGGCATTCCACCATCTTGGCCAGGCCGCGGACGATCATCTCGCCGGTTTCCTGAGGGCTGCGCTGGGCCGACAGCATGGCGGTGAAGCGCAGCCACTCCTCGCGGTAGTCGTAGCGGTAGGTGTAGAAGTGCTTGCCGACGAACACGCGCAGCCACGAGCGGAAAGCACCCGAGAACACCAGCATGCCCAGCAGCGCGAAGCCGGCCACGGCAAGGCCCAGCTGCAGCGCGCGGCCCCAGTCGCCGCCGAAGAAGCGCACGTAGTAGCCCACGGCCGCCATGAACAACAGGTAGGCGCCAGCCAGCAGCAGTGACGCTGAGTAGAAGGCCGCCGCGCGCGAGACATGCAGCTTGGCGATCCAGTTCGGGCTGCGCCGGGCGGCCACCAGCAGAAACGGCACCGCCAGCGCGTGCACGGCCCCACGCACGGCGACCGCGTCGGTGTCGAAGACGGCGAACAGCAGTCCTTCCGAAAACAGGTAGATGTCGAACACGAACACGCAGGCCAGACCCAGGCACACCGGTTTGGCGTTCCAGCGCTGGTCATCGCGGAGGTTGCGGAACAGCTGTTCCACCATCAGCAGGCCACACACCGGCAGGGCCAGAGCGCCGGCGATGGCCAGCCGCGAGAACTCGCCCTCCAGTGCACCGGTTGCGTGCAGCGTGAACAGCAGCGCGGCCGCCACGAGGCATGCCGTAGCGGCGCGGCGCATCAGCCGGGTGGCGGCGGCGGGCTGGCCATCGGCTTCGTGCGGCAGCAACATCACCAGGAACAGAAACCACAGCCCGTAACGGGCCAGGTCGGCGAGCTGCGCCAGGTGGTCGGCCGCCAGATCGCGCCAGACCAGGCCCAACACGGAAAAGCCGCACCAGGCAGCCGATGCCAGCAATGCGGCCACCACGGGCCAACGTTCAGCCTGCGTGCCCGTGACCGAGCGGCCGCTGCGGGCAAGGTAGAGCGCCAGCGTCAGATGGGCGAGCAAGCCCACGACGAAGCCAGCAGACGCAACCGTGAAGGGCAGCATGGCCAGGCTTCAGGCGCTCCGGGAGGGTGTCGAGGCCGCGCCGCCGCCGCAGGAGCGGGCGCTGAGGGGAGCGCTTAGCGAGCGCCCCTGCCGGTGAGCACCACGCTGACCGTTTCCATCAGGACCACGATGTCGAGGAACAGCGTGTGGTTCTTGACGTAGTAAAGGTCGTACTGGAGCTTTTCCTGGGAGTCTTCGACGGTGGCGCCGTAGGGGTAGCGCACTTGCGCCCAGCCGGTGACGCCGGGCTTGACGCTGTGGCGCAGCGCGTAGAAGGGGATCTCCTGCGTCAGCTGTTCCACGAAGTACGGGCGTTCCGGACGCGGGCCCACCAGGCTCATCTCGCCCACCAGCACGTTGAACAGCTGCGGCAGCTCGTCGATGCGGAGCCGGCGGATCACGGCGCCGACCCGGGTGACGCGCGCGTCATTGGCTGCCGCCCAGACCGGTTTGCCATCTGTTTCGGCGTCGTTGCGCATGCTGCGGAATTTGGCGATGCTGAAGCCGCGGCCGTTGAGACCGGTACGCTCCTGCCGGTACAGCACCGGGCCCGGGCTCTCGAGCTTGATGAGCACGGCCGTGACCAGCATGATCGGCGTGCTCAGCACCAGCAGCAGGGTGGCGCAGAACAGGTCGAACACGCGCTTGACGCCGCTGCGCCAGGCGCCCTGGTTGAAACCGTCGCCGAAGATCAGCCAGCTGGCGTTGAGGTAGTCGATGCGGATCTGGCCCAGCGTCTTCTCGAAGTGGGTGTTCAGGTCGTGCACCTTGGTGCCCGAGGCCTTGCAGTCCAGCAGCTGCCGCAGCGGCATGCTGCCTGAACGGCGCTCGGTGAGTGCGACGACGATCTCGTCGACGCCCAGGCGCAGGGCGATCGCCGGCAGCGAGTCGTCGACGGCCAGGATGCGGTGTGCCGGAACGGCCGTTTCTCTTTCGTTCGGGCCGGGCACGAAGCCGACGATGTCGGCGTTCGGATCGTTTTTCTTCAGCGTTTCGCTCACGTCCAGCGCGGCATGGCCGGCGCCGAAGATCAGGATGCGGGTGCGCGCCGATGCGGCGGCCGAGGCGTGCGACAGGTAGGCCCGGCGCCCAACCAGCGCAGCAACCCCGGCCATGACCGAAAGCTGGATCGTGCTGTGGCCACCGCTGCGGGTCGGCAGCAGGCCAAAGACGAGGTACGCCACCGGCAGCAACACCAGCAGCACCACCGCCGCGCGCGCCATCGAGCGCGATGCGCTGCCGTTCTGGGACGACTCGTACAAACCCGACGCCCCACCGACCACAACCAGGAAGGCTGCGAACGAGATGACGTGCGTGCCGGCCATCGGCATGACCTGGGCGAACCCGCCGACGCTGATGGCCACGGCCAGCATGACCAGCACCAGCACGAGCCCGAAGTCGAACACCAGCGCACGCAGCGCGGCTCGGGGGACGTAGTGGTTGAAGATGCGGATCATGCTCAAAGAGCCCGAGGGGCCAGCAAAGACAGTCGAACTCTACGTTCGACACGGCGCCGCCGGCACCCCGTGTACGCGGGAAACCGGGCTGCGCCGGCCCCTGAGCGTGGATACTTCACGCTAGACGCATCACAAACAAAAAAGGGAGGCCTCTTGGCCTCCCTTGCTCATCGGTCGGGCTTCGGGCCCAGACCGGCGGACCCGCGCCTCGCTTCAGGCGGCTTTGCGGCGCGCCACCGCAGCAGCAGCCAGCAGGGCGACGCCCACCAGACCGAGGGTAGCCGGCTCAGGCACGCGCTCGGCCTGCGTCGATGTCGAGCCCGAGAACGAACTGCCGTTGTTCAATCTGAACGTATGCGAGCTGTGCAGCGAGAACATCGAGTAGTACGCCGGGTCGCCCACGTTCGGCAAGGGGTCGTTCCACTGAATCGCAGGAGACGTGCAACCCCCGTTCGCGGCGAGCACGTAGCTGCAAGAAACGCCCAAGCCGGCGAGCTTGGCGCTTTCATTGTTCGGGTTGGCCCAGAAATTGGAAGTCATGTTGCCGACCCCGGCGCCCGAAATGGTTGCCGAGCCGAAAAGCGTCTTCACCAAGGAGTCAGGCTGCGAAAAGTTGAAGGCCGAGATACCGATGAACAATTGGGCACTGTTGCCGCCGGAGTTCGACACGCGATTCACCGACAACGAGGATGTCGAGGTCTGGGCCAAGTTGGGCGCACCCGGCAGGTTGCTGGTTCCGTTGGTGCTGTTGATCGAGTAGTTGCCCACGATACCCGAAAACTCGATGGTGTCCGTCAAACCGCCGCCCGTCAGCACGTTGAACTGGCTGCCATCGGCCTGGAAGAACGATCTCGTGACGCGCCCGGTGATCGGGTTGGTCGACACACCACCCGCGGTACCGCAACCTTCGAACGTATCGCTCCGGCACGAGAACGATTCATTGGTGGCGCCGCCGTTGGTCTGCCCAACGCTGTAGAGCAGATACGCGTTCGCTGCACCACCTGCCATCAGGAGAGCAGCCGCTGCTGCGAGTTTGCTTGCAAAGTGAGTCATAAGACCTCCGAAGATTCAAGAACGGCTGCTGTTGGACGGTTGGGGCGCTTCATACGAAAGTGCCCGAGGCCGAGTTGGACAGTCATGAGCAACCAGTGTGCCATAGGAAAAAACACGTTTCTTATCAACAATCTACGTGATCCGCCCCTCGGCCCGACGCGCGGACTGTCAACGAAACCGACAGTGAGCGTGTCGCGGTTCAGGCCCAAAGCGGGCTGGCATGAGTGCTTGAGCGCGACACCACCCTCGATCTGCGTGTGTTCTCAACGGGAACTCAGCGCTTGCAGGAATATCCTCTCGCCCCATGACTGACCGTCGTTTGATTCTCTGTGCACGTGCGCTTCGTGCTTCCGCGCTGGCCCTTGGCCTGCTTTGGTCTGTTTCCGCCTGCACCAAGTTCGATACGGCGGGTGCCCTCGGCAACGGGACCGCGGCGCTCGCCGCCGGTGAACTGGCTACCGCAGCAATCCACTTCAAGTCGGTGCTGCAACATGCGCCCGACAATGCCGATGCGCGCGTCGGGCTGGGCAAGGTGCTCCTTCAGCAGGGTGACATGGGCAACGCCATTGTCGAGCTGGGGCGCGCATCCGGGGCAGGTGCTGCCGCCAAGGACGTGGCGCCTTTGCTTGCCCGGGCCTATGTCGAGGCAGGCGATCTGAAGCGCGTGACCCAGACTTTTGCTGATGCAAAGATCGACGACCCCGAGGCGCAGGCCGCCGTGTGGGTCGAGGTCGGTCGCGCATGGACCGGGCTCGGCGATAGCACCAAGGCGCAGGCTTTCATTGATCGGGCTCTGCAGCTGCGGCCCGGTCATGCGGGCGCGGGGTTGATGCAAGCTCGTCTGCAGGCAGCGCGTGGGCAAATGGACAAGGCAGCAGCCACCATCGACGGGGTGATCGCACGGGATGCGAGGCAGGCCGAGGCGTGGCACCTTCGCGGCGAGTTCCACCGAGCCTTGGGCGAATACCCAGCCGCCATGGCAGCCCATCGCAAGGTGGTCGAGCTCAAGCCCGACTATGTTCGGTCGCATGCGGCGATCATCATGCTGCTGATGCGGCAAGGCGATATGGCGGGCATTGAGCGCCAACTGGTCGACCTGGAGAAGGCGGCACCCAAGCACCCTGTGACGGCCCTGATGCTGGGTGAGGCGGCGTTGTTGCGCCGCGATTACGTGCGCGCCCGAGAGCTCGCGCAGCAATTGCTTCAGGCACTGCCCGATCAGCCTTCGGTCCTCATGTTGGCCGGCGCCGTAGAGGCGGCGAAGGGCTCCCTGGTGCAGGCAGCGGCACACTACGGCAAGGTCGTGGGGCAGAATCCTCAGATGGTGGATGCCCGTGAGAATCTGGCAGTCGTGCAGATGAGGGCGGGCCAGCTTGCGCAGGCGCTGCTCACGCTCAAGCCGTTGCTGACACTGGCGGAACCGAGTTCGCGCTCGCTTGGCCTGGCTGGTGACATCCACCTGCAACAGGGCAATTTCACCGAAGCGGAGCGGATGTATACCCGTGCTGCGAAGATCGCCCCAGACGATGCGCGCCTGAAGGTGTCCGCACTGTCCACCCGGCTGGTGGGGCCGGGTGCCGATGACGCGATCTCAGAGTTGCGCCGCGTCGCCGAGCAGTCCAAGGGGCTCGAGGCCGAGAAGGTGCTGTTCGCCAGCCACTTGCGGCGGCAGGAACACGCCGCCGCGCTGGCCGTGATAGAGGCCATGGCACGCAAGCAGCCCGACGATGCCGCGATGGCCGAGATGAAGGGTATTGTCCTGTTGTCCCAGGGCAACACTGCGGCGGCCAAGGCGCAGTACCTGGAGTCTTTCAGGTTGGATCCTGCCCGGATTGGCACTTTGGCCAAGGTCGTGGCTATCGACATCGGCGATGGCGACCTGCCGGGCGCCGAGGCGCGCATCCGCCAGGCTTTGGTCAAGGACCCAAAGAACTCGGCACTCTTGCTGCTGCTTGCAAGTGCGCGTGAACGGGCGGGCGGGCCCATCGATGAAATGCGAAAACTGCTGGCCGAAGCGGTGCAAAGCGCACCCTTGAGCGTAGAGGCGCGGTCCGCACAGATCCGATACCTGCTGAGCAAGCGGCTCTACAAGGATGCTCTCGGGCTGGCGCAGAACGCATCTGCGGCCTTGCCGGCCGAGACGGCGATGCTGGATGTCGTTGCTGATGCCCAGTACTTGGCAGGCGAGGTCGAACAGGCTGCACTGACTTACCACCGCCTCATCACTGCGAGCCCCAGCTCGGTAGAGCCCTACATGAAGCTCGCCCAGGTGTATCGCTCGCTTGGCAAGGGTGAACAGGCGGAGCAGGCACTTCGCCAGGCGCTGGCGATTCAACCTGACAACCCGGGCGCCGTTGCCCAGTTTGCGGATCTCCTCGCTGGCAGCAATCGCAGGGCGGCCGCGTTGGAGTTCCTCAAGGTGCAGCGCAGCGCTCGCGGAACCCGCGCAGAGACATACCTGATCGAGGCGGCCCTGCATGAGAGGCTGGGCGATCCGGCTGCAGCCATTGCCAGCTTGCGGGACGGTCTTCAGAGGGCTCCCGATTCCGCCCTGGCTTCGAGCTTGTATCGGCAACTGGTGAAGCGAGGCCCGGAGCGAGAGGCCACGCAGTTCGCGGAAGCATGGCTGAAGCAACACCCGAAAGATTCGCGGTTGCTGTTCGACGTGGCGTTGCGGCACGCGGATCTGGGTCAGTGGAGCCGTGCAGAGCCTTTGTTGCGCACAGTGGTGGAGGCCAATCCGCGCAACGGGTTGGCCCTGAACGCGCTCGCGCATGCGGTCATGGCGCAAGGTGCGCAGGGAGCGCTGGAGTTTGCGCGGCGCGCGAACGAGGCCGCACCAAACACTCCCGCGTTCATGGATACCCTCGCGTCGGCGTTGTCACGTGAGGGCAAGGTCGAAGAGGCGATGGCACTGCAAAAACGCGCCATGCAGCTCGACTCAAGCAACCTGCATCTGCGGTTGGGTTTGGCCAAGTTGCTGCTGGCCTCTGGCGACAAACCAGCGGCACGAACGCAGCTTGAAGCCATTGCAGCCCAGGGCGAAGGCTTCGTGAGACAGGCGGAGGTCAGGGCGCTGCTCGCAACCCTTTGACGCAGGCGTGGCTGGGTTGGGCCGTGAATAGTCGGCAAGGGCCTGCCCGCTGAACATCGAGGCGAGCCGAGGTCGCTTGGCGCTGTGACATGATGTTGCGGGCAGCGGTGGCGACTCCACGGTAAACGGAGGCGGCGCCGAGTGCGCCGCGGGTCCTTCGCGGTGAGCGGTGGGGTGCAACGAACCCCGGGACACCCCATTTTCCGAACGGTCGATCCAGGAGATACCAGAGTGCGTGTCGTCGTTTCCAGATTGTTCGCCTGGCTTGTCTGCGGCGGCTTGTCCGTGGCCCTGACGGCTTGCTCGACAACCGATTTGCCCCCCGCTCCTGCCCAGGCCGCCAGCGCCGACTACAACTACATCATCGGTGCCGGCGACAACGTCAACATCGTGGTGTGGCGCAACCCGGAACTATCGGGCTCGTACCCGGTGCGCCCTGACGGCAAGCTCTCGGCGCCCCTGGTCGAGGAGCTGGTGGCCCAGGGCAAGACGTCGGTCGAGCTGGCCCGCGACATCGAGAAAAAGCTGTCCACCTATGTGCGCGACCCGGTTGTTACCGTCATCGTCACCAGCTTCGTGGGCCCGTACAGCGAGCAGATCCGTGTGGTGGGCGAGGCGGCGCGCCCGCTGTTCCTGCCCTACAAGCAGAAGATGACCCTGCTCGACGTGATGATCGCCGTCGGGGGGCTGACCGATTTTGCCGATGGCAACCGCGCCATCATCCAGCGCACCTCCGACGGCAACAAGCAGTACGCCGTGCGCCTGAAAGACCTCATCAAGCGGGGCGACCCCAGCGCCAACGTCGAGATGCGACCCGGCGACATCCTGATCATTCCCCAGGGCCTGTTCTGACCTGAAGGCCCGGTCCACCCGAGTCACTCTCGCCACGGCATGCAAGAAGTCGTTCAACAGGTTCTGGTCATCCTGCGCGGAATGTGGAAGTTCCGCTGGCCTGGGCTCGTCGTGGCCTGGGCCACGGCCATCGTGGGCGTGGTGGTGGTGATGAAGATCCCCGACCAGTACGAGGCCACGGCGCGCGTCTACGTCGACACCGATTCCATCCTGAAGCCGCTGATGGCGGGCCTGACGGTGCAGCCCAACGTCGAGCAACAGATCGGCATGCTCAGCCGCACGCTGATCAGCCGGCCGAACCTCGAAAAGCTCATCCGCATGGCGGACCTCGATCTCAGGAGCGCCGGCAAGGGTGACCAGGAGGCACTGATCGAACGCCTCTCCAAGGGCATCGAGATCCGCACCGCCGGCGGCCTGAATCTGTATTCGCTGGCCTACCGCGACCACGAGCAGGACCGCGCCAAGCGCGTGATCCAGTCGCTGGTGTCGATCTTCGTCGAGTCGGGGCTGGGCAGCAGCCGCAAGGACACCGACGCGGCCAAGACCTTCCTGAACGAGCAGATCAAGACCTACGAGTTGCGGCTCGAAGAGGCTGAAGCGCGCATGAAGGAGTTCCAGCTGCGGAACATCGCCACTAAGTCGGCCGATGGCAAGGATGCCGCCTCGCGCATGGCCGAGGCGAATGCGCAGCTCCAGGCGTCGCAACTGCAGTTGCGCGAGGCCGAGTTCGCGCGCGACGCCGCCAAGCAGCAGTTGGCGGTGGAGCGCGGCCAGGGCGCCAACATCGCCACCCAGAGCCTGCTGCAGGAGTCGACGATCAACGTCTCGACGCCCGAACTCGACAGCCGCATCGGTGAGCTGAACAAGAACCTTGATGCCTTGATGCAGCGCTACACCGACCAGCATCCCGACGTCGTCACGACCAGGCGCCTGATCAAGGACCTCGAAGACCAGAAGAGGCGCGAGACGGCCGAGCTGCGCAAGGTGGCCATGACCCAGGCCGCAGCCGCCGGGCCGTCCAACAACACCCACAGCAGCCTGGCCGCCCAGGAGCTGGGTCGGGTGGTCGCCAGTGCCGAAGTTCAGGTGGCTTCGCTGCGCGCCCGCGTCGCCGAGTACAGCGCCCGTGTTGCCGCCGCCCGCGAGGCACTGAAGTCGGCGCCCCAGATCGAGACCGAGGCCGCGCAGCTCAATCGCGACTACGCCATCACCAAGAAAAACTATGAAGACCTCGTGGCCCGGCGCCAGTCGGCCGTGATGTCGGGCGAGCTCGACGTGGCCTCGGGCGTGGCGGAGTTCCGCCTGATCGACCCCCCGCGCGCGTCGCCCAAGCCGGTGTCGCCCAACCGCATGCTGCTGCTTCCCGGGGTGCTGCTGGCGTCCATCGGTGCCGGCGTGTTCTTCGCCTTTGCGGCAGCCCAAATGCGCCCCACTTTTGCCAGCGCCGAAGACCTGCGCAACCAAACGGGTCTGCCTCTGCTGGGCGTTGTCACGCTGTTGCGCAGTGCAGACGACAAGCTGCGCGATCGCATGAGCCTGTTCCGTTTCATGGCCGCGTCCGGAGGGCTCGTCGGGCTTTTCGTGGCGGGCATGATCACCTTGTCGCTCGTGTCCAGCTTTGGAGGCTGAGGGTCCATGAGCAGCCTCATCGAACAAGCAGCCGAACGTTTGGCCCAGTTGCGCGCAGCCGGTATCGAGGTGCCCGACATCGACACGCCAGCGTCCAGTGCACCGGCTGCCGGCAAGCCGGCGCCGCCGTCGCCCTGGGCGGCGCCCGTGCCCCAGCTGGATACCGGGTTCGACCGGGGTGCTTCGAGCCTGCGGGCGGCTGCAGCCGTTGCGCAGCCAGCGCCGCACCTGCCCGACAGTGGCAGCAAGTCGCGCAAGATCGAACTCAACCTGGCGGCCCTTGCCGCGGCCGGAATCGTCACACCGCAGGCGCCGCGCTCGCACTTGGCCGACCAGTACCGAGTCATCAAGCGGCCGCTGATCGCCAACGCGGTGGGGCGCGGCGCTTCGATGGTGACGCATGGCAACCTCATCATGGTGACCAGCGCCTTGCCTGGCGAGGGCAAGAGCTTCACCTCGATCAACCTGGCGATGAGCATCGCGGCCGAGCTCGATCACACCGTGATGCTGGTCGACGCCGACGTGGCCCGGCCCTCGGTGCTGAAGATGCTCGGGCTGCCGCCCGGCCCGGGCCTGCTCGAGCTGCTCGAGGGCAAGACCGACATGGCCAGCGTGCTGATGCGCACCAACGTCGACAAGCTGACGATCCTGCCCAGCGGTGCGCCTCATCCCAAGGCCACCGAACTGCTGGCCAGCGACGCCATGTCGGCGCTGCTGCAGGACATGGCCACCCGCTACCCTGACCGGATCATCATCTTCGACTCGCCGCCACTGCTGCTGACCACCGAGTCGCGCGTGCTGGCCACACACATGGGCCAGATCGTGGTCGTGGTGCACGCCGACCAGACGCTGCAGAGCACCGTGAAGCAGGCCCTCGCAGCCATCGAGAGCTGCCCGGTCAAGATGACCGTGCTGAACAAGGCGCGCAGTGGCTCTGGCGGGGGCTATGCCGAGGGCTATGGTTACGGTCATGGCTATGGGTACGGCTACGGCTATGGCTCGCGCGGCCCGGATGGCGCTCCCGCGGACGCAACCGGGGCACCTGCCGCTTCGCCGCCAGGACCGCCCAATGCGCTCGGGCCTGCCACGGCCGACAGCCGCTTGTCCTGAGCGCCGCTCGCCGGATGCGCCTGAACCTGCCAGCCCGATCTGAACCACCGGCTCCGCGACGACCGGTGAAGCCGGCTGCCTGGCCGATACGGATGCTGAGTTTGGCGGTGGGCGCGGCGGCACCGCTGTCGGCGGGGGCTGAGGCCCGAGGCGTCGGCGTGTCGGCGGACGTGGGCACCGAGCTCAGCTACTACGTCAACAGTCGCCTCGGGGGCAGGGATGGCGCCGAGTGGATCGGCAGGGTGACGCCGTCGCTCAGCTTGCACAGCCGCACCGGCCGGGTCACCGGCTCCTTCGATTACGGCCTGACGCTGACCGAACGCTCCCGCCAGGAGCCCCGCAACGACGCCAGCAACCGGCTGTCGGCCAACTTCTCTGCCGAGGCGGTGCCTAGCCACTTCTACATCGACGGTTCGGCGTCGATTGCGCAGCAGTCGACTTCGGCCTTCGGCCTGCAATCGGTGGGCAGCAGCGCCTCCGACAACCCGAACCGCAGCGAGGTCGGCGCGGCAAGCCTGTCGCCGGTGTTTCGCGGCGTGCTGGCCGGCGCCGTGAACGTTGAGGCCCGGCTGAACGCGGCGGCCGTGAACGCCCGCCGCTCGCTGGTAGGCGACAACATCCAGACCGGTGGCTCGCTGTCGATGTCGTCGGCCGTACCGGGCACGTTGGTCACCTGGGGCCTGTCGGCGCGCAGCACCGAAACCGACTTCCGCGTCGGCCGCACCACCAGCGCTGACAGCACCACCGCCACGCTGGGCTGGCAGGCCGATGCCGACCTGTCCTTGAGCGCCCGCGGCGGCACCGAATCGCAGGACGTGCAGGAGTTCGAGCGCCGGCGCAGCAGCACCTGGGGTGTGGGCGGCGTCTGGCGTCCTTCGCCGCGCACGCGATTGCAGGCCGATATCGACGACCGTTTCTTTGGCCGCGGGTATGCGGTGGTGGCGGAGTACCGCCTGCCGCGCAGCTCGTTCTCCTGGGCGAGCAACCGCGACACCACCAACGGCCCCGGCAGCCGATTCGAAGCGATCACGCAGTTCCAGCAGCTGATGTCGCTGTTCGCAGCCGACATCCCCGACCCAGTGGCGCGCGAGGCCACCGTGCGCGAAATGCTCGCGGCGCTGGGCAGCGACCCGCAGCAAGTGGTGCAGCCCGGCTTCGTGACCGCGGCCGTGTCGGTGACCGAACGCCACCAGGTCAGCTGGGTCTGGAGCGGCCAGCGCCTGAGCGTCATTGCCCAGGGCAACCGCTCGACCAACACCGTGATCGATGCCGCGGCCAGCGACATCGCCCGCGAACCCGTGCGACAGCATGGCTACAGTGCCAATGTGTCCTATCGCGTCAGCCCCACCAGCAATCTCACGGCCACGGGCTCGAGGCAGATGACCAAGGCCACCTCGACGCAAGCCTCGAACGACCTGAAGTCGGCAACCCTGAGCTGGACGGAGCAACTCGGCCGCCGAACCAACGCCTCGCTGTCGACACGCTACTCGGTGTTCAACAGCGCCACCGACCCCTACCGCGAGGCCGCCGTCACGGCATCGCTGGTGATGCGCTTCTAGGTGCCGCCATGTACGAGGCCTTCTACGGGCTGACGGCCAAGCCGTTCCAGCTGAACCCCGACCCCAGCTTCTACTTCGCCAGCAAGCAGC
>JAIYDH010000367.1 GCA_027487585.1 Rubrivivax sp. | reverse complement strand
CTGGTGGCGGCCACGGCGCTGCCGCTGTCCATCATCCCGGCCTTCGCGGTGATGCACTTCACCTTCGGCTTCACGCTCAACATCGTCACGCTGCTGAGCATGAGCCTGGTGGTGGGCATCCTGGTCGACGACGCCATCGTCGAGATCGAGAACATCATGCGCCACCTGCGCATGGGCAAGAGCCCCTTCGACGCGGCCATGGAGGCGGCCGACGAGATCGGGCTGGCGGTCATCGCCACCACCTTCACGCTGATCGCCGTGTTCCTGCCCACCGCCTTCATGGCGGGCGTGCCGGGCAAGTTCTTCGTGCAGTTCGGCTGGACGGCGGCGATCGCGGTGTTCTTCAGCCTCGTGGTGGCGCGCATGCTGACGCCGATGATGGCGGCCTACATCCTGAAGCCGCCCAAGGACGAGGAGGTCGAGGCCGGCTGGATGAAGCGCTACATGGGCTGGGCCGCATGGTGCCTGAAGCACCGCCTGACGACGATGTTCGCGACCGCCGCCTTCTTTGTCGGCAGCTTCGGCCTCGTGCCGCTGCTGGGCACCGGCTTCATCCCGCCCGACGACATCAACCAGACCCAGGTGACGGTGACGCTGCCACCCGGCAGCACCTACGCACAGACGCTGGCCGCGGCCGAGCAGGCGCGCGTGCTGGTGCAGAAGAGTCCGCACGTGAAGCTGGTCTACACGGCCGTGGGTGGCGGCAGCACCGGTGCGGACACCTTCACGCCCGGCAGCGGCCTGCCCGAGGTGACCAAAGCCACGCTGACGCTGAACCTGACGCACCGCAGCGAGCGCAGCCCGTTGTTTGGCCACAAGACGAAAAAGCAGGACATCGAGGCCGAGCTGCGCACACTGCTGGCCGAGCTGCCCGGCGCGCGCGTGAAGGTGGGCTTCGGTGCCAGCGCCGAGAAGTACGTGCTGGTGCTGGCCGGCGCCGACGGCAACGTGCTGCAGCAGCACGCCGCGCTGGTGGAGAAGGAACTGCGCACGCTACCCGGCATCGGCGCGGTGACGAGCTCCTCCAGCCTCGTCCGGCCCGAGCTCATCGTGCGGCCCGACAGCGCCAAGGCGGCCGACCTGGGCGTGACGAGCGCCGCCATCGCCGAGACGCTGCGCATCGCCACCGCGGGCGACTACGACCAGAGCCTGCCCAAGCTCAACCTGAGCCAGCGCCAGGTGCCCATCGTCGTGCGCCTGCCGGCCGAGGCGCGCACCGACCTCGCGCTGCTGGCACGGCTGCCGGTGCCCGGCACGCACGGCCCGGTGATGCTGGGCAACGTGGCCACGCTGGAGCTAGGCAGCGGCCCGGCGGCCATCGACCGCTACAACCGCCAGCGCAACGTGAACTTCGAGATCGAGCTGAACCAGCAGCCGCTGGGCGCCGTCAAGACCGCGACCCTGGCGCTGCCCAGCCTGCAGAGCCTGCCGGCCGGCGTGATCCAGACCGAGATCGGCGACGCCGAGGCCATGGGCGAGCTGTTCGCCAGCTTCGGCCTGGCCATGCTCACGGGCGTGCTGTGCATCTACATCGTGCTCGTGCTGCTGTTCAAGGACTTCGTGCAGCCGGCCACCATCCTGGGTGCGCTGGTGCTGTCGATCCCGGGCGCGTTCCTGGCGCTGTACATCACGCACACGGCGATCTCGATGCCCAGCATGATCGGCCTGATCATGCTGATGGGCATCGCGACGAAGAACTCGATCCTGCTGATCGACTACGTGATCATGGCGCGGCGGGACCACGGCATGCCGCGCTTCGAGGCCATCCTCGACGCCTGCCACAAGCGCGCGCGGCCGATCGTGATGACCACCATCGCCATGGGCGCGGGCATGCTGCCCATCGCCATCGGCCTGGGCACCGACCCGAGCTTCCGCAGCCCGATGGCCATCGTCGTGATCGGCGGCCTCATCACCAGCACCTTCCTCAGCCTGCTGGTGATCCCGGTGCTGTTCACCTACGTCGACGACGGCATCGCGGCGCTGCAGCGGCTGCTGCGGCGGGGCAAGCCGGCCGTGCCCGCGGCGCCCGCGGAGCGTCTGTCGTGAAGCGCCGTCTGTGGTTGCAGAGTGCTGCCGCGCTGGCGCTGGCCGCGCCCTGGCGGCTGCGCGCCGAGGGTGGCTTCGAGACGCTGGACCTCGACTGGGTCGACCCGGCCCGCCAGCGCCCGGTGCCGGTGCGGCTGTACCTGCCGCAGCTGGCCGCCCAGGCGGAGCGCGTGCCGCTGATCGTGTTTTCGCACGGCATCGGCGGCTCGCGCCGCGGCTACAGCTGGCTTGGCCGGCACGTCGCCGCACAAGGCATCGCCAGCCTGCACCTGCAGCACGTGGGCAGCGACCGCACGCTGTGGGGCGGCAGCCCCTGGTCGCTGGTCGGCCGCCTGCAAAGTGCGGCGCAGGCCGACGAGGCACTGGCCCGTGCGCGCGACTTCCGCTTTGCGCTCGACACGCTGCTGCAAGGCGAGTTCGGCGACCGCATCAACCCCGCGCGCATCGTGGCCGCCGGCCACAGCTACGGCGCCAACACCACGCTGCTGGTGGCCGGCGCACGCGTGCAGCAGGCCGGCATGCCGCTGCCGCTGCGCGACGAACGCGTCAGCGCCGCCATCCTGATGAGCGCGCCGCCGTTCTACGGCGAGGCCGATCCGCGCCGCATCCTCGAGACGGTGACGGTGCCCACGCTGCACGTCACCTGCACCGACGACGTCATCCGCATTCCCGGCTACTGGAGCGGCTTCGAAGACCGGCTGCAGGTCTTCGAGGCCACCGGCAGCGCACGCAAGTGGCTGGCGGTGTTCGACGGCGGCTCGCACAGCATGTTCACCGACCGCGTCGGCACCGGCGGTGCGCTCAACCTGCCGGCCAAGCGGGCGACGCAGGAGCTGGCTATGGCCTTCCTGCGCAAGGCCTTCGAGGGCGACGGCGCGGCCTTGGCCGCCTGGCCGCAGCGCCACGCCGGAATCCTGGCCCGCTTCAGCGCCGTCTGAGCCCGTCGAAGCGTCCGCGGGGGCTTCGACAGGCTCAGCCCGAACGGGAGTGGGCGCAGAACGGGAGGTGGGCGCAGAACGGGAGGTGGGCGCAGAACGGGAGGTGGGCGCAGAACAGGAGCTGGGCACAGTACGGGAGCTGGGCACAGGCGGGGCAGGGCTGGCGTGCACTCAAGGCGGCGCTCTTGCCCTGCCTCCGAATCCGTTCGCACTGAGCCTGTCGAAGTGCCCGCGAGGGGCTTCGACAGGCTCAGCCCGAGCGGCGGCGGCGCGAACCGGCGCCGTGAACCGACCGCTGGCTATGATCCGCCGCCCTTGCCGAACCGCTCCCCCTTGAACGCCCCTGCCGCACCGCCCGTCTCGCTCAACAACGCCCAGATGCAGGCGGTGCATCACCTCGGTGGGCCCTGCCTGGTGCTGGCCGGCGCCGGGTCGGGCAAGACGCGCGTCATCGTGCACAAGATCGCCCGGTTGCTGCAAAGCGGCCTGGCGCCGAAGCAGATCGCGGCCATCACCTTCACCAACAAGGCCGCGGCCGAGATGCGCGAGCGCGCCAAGGCCCTGGTGGGCCCGCGCGCGGCGAAGGACCTGGCCATCAGCACCTTCCACTCGCTGGGCGTGCGCATGCTTCGCGAAAGCGGCGAGAAGGTCGGTCTGAAGGAGAACTTCAGCATCCTCGACAGCGACGACGTTCTCTCAGTGCTGCGCGACGCCGGCGGCACCACCGATGCCGCGCTCGCCCGCCGCTGGCAGTGGACCATCAGCCTCTGGAAGAACCAGGGCCTCAACGCCGAAGCCGCCGAAGCTGCTGCGCAGGACGACGACGAGCGCGTGGCCGCCCGCGTGATGCGCCACTTCCAGGAGCGGCTCACCGCCTACCAGGCGGTGGACTTCGACGACCTGATCGGCCTGCCGCTGGCGCTGCTGCAGCGCGATGCCGACGAGCGCCAGCGCTGGCAGGCGCAGTTCGGCCACGTGCTGGTGGATGAGTACCAGGACACCAACGCCGTGCAGTACGAGCTGATGAAGGCGCTGGTCGGCGACAAGGCCTTGTTCACGGCCGTGGGCGACGACGACCAGAGCATCTACGGCTGGCGTGGCGCCACCATCGACAACCTCAAGCGCCTGCCGCAGGAGTTTCCGCAGCTCACCGTCATTCCTCTGGAGCAGAACTACCGCAGCACCGGCCGCATCCTGGCCGCGGCCAACGCGGTGATCGCGGCCAACCCGAAGATCTACGAGAAGAAGCTGTGGAGCGATCTCGGCGACGGCGAGCCGGTGCGCGTGGTGCAGTGCGACAACGAGGAGCACGAGGCCGAGCGTGCGGTGGCGCGCATCCAGTCGCTGCGCGCTGGGCAGGCTGGCGACGGGAGCACGGCCAAGCTGCAGGACTTCGCCATCCTCTACCGCGCCAACCACCAGGCCCGGGTGTTCGAGCAGAAGCTGCGTGCCGCGCAGCTGCCCTACAAAGTGAGTGGCGGCCAAAGCTTCTTCGACCGCGCCGAGATCAAGGATCTCTGCGGCTGGCTGCGCCTGCTCGTCAACCAGGACGACGACCCCGCCTTCCTGCGCGCCGTGACCACGCCCAAGCGCGGCATCGGCCACACCACGCTGGGCAGCCTGGGCGAGTTCGCCGCCAAGTGGAAGGTGAGCCTGTTCGAGGCGCTGTTCAGCCCCACGCTGCCCACGGTGCTCAAGGGCAAGGCGGTGGACGCGCTGCACGAGTTCGGCCGCGAGGTGAACGAGCTGCAGCACCGCGCCGCGCACACCACGGGTTCCGAAGACGCCAAGGCCTTGCTGATGGGCTGGCTCAAGGACATCGGCTACGAGCAGCACCTGTACGACAGCGAAGACAGCGAGAAGCTCGCCGCCACGCGCTGGACCAACGTGCTCGACTTCGTCGACTGGATCGCACGGCGCTGTGGCGGCGAGATCCGCAACGACGGCGGCACGGTGGAAGAGACCGAGCGCCAGACCGTGCTGCAGGTGGCGCAGACCATCAGCATCATCATCAGCCTGGCCGAGCGCGACGCCGAGCAGGACGTGATCACGCTGTCGACGCTGCACGCCGCCAAGGGCCTGGAGTGGCCGCACGTGGTGCTGGCGGGCGTGAACGAGGGCCTGCTGCCCTTCCGCAGCGGCGACGAAGACATGACGCCCGAGCGCCTGGAAGAAGAGCGCCGCCTGATGTACGTGGGCATCACGCGTGCGCGCCTCACGCTCACCGTGAGCACGCTGATGCGCCGCAAGAAGGGCCGCGACACCGTGGCCGGCGTGCCCAGCCGCTTCATCGCCGAGATGAAGCTCGAGGAAGCCGGCGCCAAGGAAGACCCGCGCGAGCGGCTGAAGCGGCTGCGGGCCGAGCTGGTGGCCAAGGCAGCGGCCGTGACGCCGCCGCCCTGAAGCGCGGCCGACCCGGGGCGCTCAGGGCTTGGCCAGCACCTGGGCAAAGGGGCAGCAGGGCGCAGCGTTGGCGCCGTATCCTGCGCAGCCGGGGCGTGTCGCGCGATTCGACGCGGCGGCCTTCGGCAGGAGCTGGCCATGAGCCTTGAGCACATCGATCCCGTGCTGCGCCGCCTCGAGCGGGGCACCTTGTCGCGCCGTCAGGCCCTGGGCCAGCTGGTGGCCTTGGGCCTGACGCTGCCCATGGCCCACGCCGTGCTGGCGCAGACCGGCGCCGCGCCCGCCACCGCCGGCCCGGCCTATGCCCCCACTCGCCGTGGTGGCGGTGGCGTGCTCAGGCTGCTGTCCTGGCAGGGCCCGACGCAGCTGAACCCGCACTTCTCCACCGGCACCAAGGACGCCGATGCCGCCCGTGTGTTCTTCGAGCCGCTGGCACGCTGGGACGCCGACGGCGAGCTGCAGCCGGTGCTGGCCGCCGAGATCCCCAGTCGCGCCAATGGTGGCGTGGCCGCCGACGGCAAGAGCGTGACCTGGAAGCTCAAGCGCGGCGTCACCTGGCACGACGGCACACCGTTCACGGCCGACGACGTGGTCTTCAACGCCGAGTACGCGCGCGACCCCGCCACCGCGGCCACCACGCGCGGCGTGTTCGACGACATGCAGTTCGTGAAGGTGGACAGCCACACCGTGCGCGTCGTTTTCGACAAGCCCACGCCGTTCTGGGCCAGCGGCTATTGCATCGCGTCGCTCATCGCCAAGCACCGGCATGAGCCCTTCCGCGGCGCCACCAGCCGCGACGCGCCCGACAACCAACGCCCCGTGGGCACCGGCCCCTACCGCTTCGTCGAGTTCAAGCCCGGTGATTCGCTGCGTGGGGTGCTGAACCCCACGTACCACGCGCCCAACCGGCCGCACTTCGACACGCTCGAGATCAAGGGCGGTGGCGACGCCACGTCGGCCGCGCGCGCGGTGCTGCAGACCGGCGAGTACGACTTCGCCGGCACGATGCTGGTGGAAGACGAGGTGCTGCAGCGCCTGGAGCGCGGTGGCCGTGGGCGCGTGGCGTTCAGCGATGGCGGCACGATGGAGTTCCTGCTGCTCAACCCCACCGACCCGAACACCGAACGCGACGGCGAGCGTTCGCACCCCGACACGCGCCACCCGGTGTTTGGCGATGCCGCCGTGCGCCGCGCCATCGGCCACCTGATCGACCGCGAGGGCATCCAGCAGGTGATCTACGGCCGCACCGCGGTGGCCACGCCGAATATCGTGCACAACCCGGCGCGCTTCCGCAGCCCCAACCTGCGTAACGATTTCAGCGTCGACAAGGCCAATGTGGTGCTCGACGCCGCCGGCTGGGCCCGTGGCGCGGGCGGTGTGCGCCAGAAGGACGGGCGCGCGCTGCGCTTCCTGTTCACGACCACGGTGAACGCCTCGCGCCAGAAGACGCAGACCGTGATCAAGAGCGCCTTCCAGCGCGCCGGCATCGAGGTGGAGCTCAAGGCCGTTACCTCCGCCGTGTTCTTCAGCGCCGACGTGGCCAACCCCGACACCAACGGCCGCTTCCACGCCGACCTGATGATGTACGCCAGCGGCATGGGCCAGCCCGACCCCGCCCGCTTCATGGACCGCTACGTCAGCTGGGAGGCCTCGAGCAAGGCCAACAAGTGGCAGGGCCGCAACGTGCTCCGCTGGAAGAACGCCGAGTACGACCGCCTGTACAAGGCCGCCGAGGTGGAACTCGACCCGGCGCGCCGCGCCGCCCTGTTCGTGCAGATGAACGACCTGGTGTGCCGCGACGGCTACCTCGTGCCCTTGCTGTTCCGCCGCAACGTCAGCGCGGTGGCGAGCAACCTGGTGGCGTCGCCCACCGGCTGGGACCTCGACATGAGCACGCTGGCGGACTGGTACCGACGCCCGGGTTAGCAGGTCCCCCGCTCGGGCTGAGAGTCTGTCGTAGCCCCGTCAAGACGGCAGGAAGTCTACCGGCCAGGTGACGACGAGCACCTCCACGTCCTTGGCGCCAAAGTCGAAGCTGCGGATGCGCGCGAGCAGGCGCTTCTCGAGCTCCTCGTTCTTCAGTTCGCTGGACACGAGGCGCAGGCCCGAGACCTCGCCCGTGGGCGCGATCTTCAGCTCCAGCACCACCTTGCCCTGCAGGGCGGGGTCGTCGCGCAGCGCGCGGTTGTAGATGGCGTAGATCGCGCCCTTGTTGCGTTCGAAGACGAGCTTCACGTCCTCGAGGCTGCGGCTGGCCTTGCCGCTGCTGCCCTTGGCGAGCGTGCCGCCCTTGCCGGCGGCCACGCCGTCGCCAGCAACCGTGCTGCCCCCGGCACGGGCGCCGCCGCTGCCCACGCCACCCCCACCGCCGCCGCCAGCCACGCCCTCCACCAGCGTGCTGCCACGGCCAGCAAGGCCGCCGCCGCCGGTGTCGCGGCTGAAGGCGGCGGTGTTGACGCCGCCGGTGCCGCCCGTGGCGTTGCTTGTCACCATCGCGCGCAGCGGCACGCCTTGTTCGGTGCCGGCACCCACCCCCGCGCCGGTGCCCGTGCCAACGCCGGGGCCGGGCTTGATGTCCTGGCGCAGCTGCGCCGCGGCCGGTGCGCTGTGCAGCTCGGCGAGCTGGTCCTTCATCGCCAGCAGGCCCACGCCGCTGGCCTTGCGGCGTGCGTTGTCCACCGCCACCTCACCCGGGCTCTTGTTGGGCTGCGGGTTGCGCGCCTCGGGCACCGGGGCCTCGTTCGGCTTCACGGCCTTGATGGGCGCCGGCTTGTCGCGCGCGGCTTCTGGCGCGGCCTCGGGCTTGGTGGCCTCGGCCAGCGGTGGGGGCGGGGGTAGCTTGGGGGCCTGCTGCTCGAGCAGCAGGCGCGCCATTGGTGCCGGCAGCGGCTGCATCTCGGCGCGCTGCGGCGGACTCAGCGGCACGAACAGCATCAGCAGCACCAGCAGCACGGTGACGATGCCGACGTTGCGCGCGATGCGCCGGAAGCGCCGCTCGTCGGCCGCGTTCAGCGCCCAGGGCAGCGCCGGCACGCGGAAGGACAGCGCGGCTTGCGCGTTCATCGGGCCTGCATTCATGGCGAGGGCGGCCATCGGATCAGGCCTCCTTCTTGCGCACGGCAAAGCTCACGTCGGCGAAGTTCGCGCGCGCGCAGCTCACCATCAGCTTGCGCAGCAGGCTGTAAGGCATCTGGCGGTCGGCCATGATGGTGACGGCCTGCTGCTCGGCCTGGTTGGCGGCCAGCACCGCGCTGCGCTGGCCCAGCAGCTTGAGCTCGGCTTCTAGCGTGGGGATCGAATCCCCCGCGGCGGCCGTGACCTCGGCCACGCTGGCCACGCGCCTGCCCTCGACGAGGATGTCGTCGCCCGCCACCACCAGCAGCACCGTGGCCTCGGGCTCCTTCTCGGCGCTGGCAATCGGCAGGTCCACGGCCTTGGGGCTGATGAGCGTCTCGACGCCCGAGCTCGACAGCAGGAAGAAGATCAGGATGGTGAACACGTCGATCAGCGCGACGAGGTTCATGTCCATGTGCGCGCCC
Organism: Rubrivivax sp.; assembly: GCA_027487585.1. GTDB lineage: Bacteria > Pseudomonadota > Gammaproteobacteria > Burkholderiales > Burkholderiaceae_C > Rubrivivax. The sequence goes on along the minus strand of JAIYDH010000367.1, from coordinate 949 downwards.
TTGCGCGCGCGGCGGTGGGCGCGCTTTTCGGTGGCGGTCATCACGGCCATGTTCGGATCTCCGCAAAGGGCGACGCGGCCTGTCGGCCAAGCTCCCCGCCGAGGAACCGGCTCTGCCGGGCCTCTGGCGGGCGGCCCCCTCGGGGGGTAGCGAGCGAGAGCGAGCTTGGGGGCTTCATTTCACGGGCGCGTCGCCGACGCTGATGTTGGGGAACAGCACCGCTCGCACCGTCTTCGCGCCGCCTTCGGGCGAGGGGCGCACGGTGCTGTGCAGCTGGTCCATCACCTGCACGAGGTCGTCGTAGGGCGTGTCGGGCTCGGCCAGCACGCTGGCGTCGGTGGTGTCGGGGAAGCGGCCCTTCACCTGCAGCAGCAGGCTGCCGAGCGCGGCCAGATCATGCTGCGGCTGGCCCTGCACGCTGGTCTTGGGGATGCGTTGAATAAGGCCGCCGACGCGGTCGCCGACTTCCAGCGCATCACGCCGGATCACCACCTCGAGCTGCAGGTTCGGCCCCTTGATCTGCTCCACCGCACTCTGCTGCGCCGGCAGGTTCAGATCCATGATCGCCAGCCGCGAGAACACGGCCGTCGACAGCAGAAAGGGCACCAGCACGACGATCAGGTTGATGAACGCCGTGAGCTCCAGCGAGGCCGGCGCTTTCTTTAGCCGGCGGCTCTTCATGACGTGCGGCGTTCCGGAGCAGCCAACTGTTCGCCGGCCAGGCGCTGAACGAGGTTCAGGAAAGTGATCTTCGCTGCCTCGAGGCTGTCGACGATCTCGCCGGCGCGCGCCTGCAGGAAGGCGTGGATGAGCAGGAACGGGATCGCGATCATCAGCGCGAACGCGGTGTTGTTCATCGCGATCGAGATGCTGCCCGACAGCATGGCCGCCTTCTCGGCCGGGTTCACCGAGGCCACCGCCGTGAAGCCCTTGATGAGGCCGATGATGG
>JAIYDH010000385.1 GCA_027487585.1 Rubrivivax sp. | reverse complement strand
GCAGCCGGAGCAGCAGCAGGCGCGGGCGCCTCTTCCTTCTTGCCGCAGGCGGCAAGCAGCGCAACAGCCATGGCCGAAGCGGCAACAAGCTTGAAGTTCATCAAAAGTTCCTCCTGGGGACGACAAAGCCGTGCATTGTAGGCGCGGCGACCTGAAAACCATCCGGACTAGCGCTAAGCAGCGCCGTCGCGGGCACGCAACTCAGCGGGCCGCCTCGCCTTGCGAAGGCCGCGCCGCCTGCGAGGCGTCGTAGCGTTTCTCGGGGCGCCAGCCTCGGGCCACATAGGTCCGCCATCGCTCGCGCCCGGCCCTCGCCTCATCGGGACCGGCGGCCACCAACTCGAGCAGTCGGCTGCAGCGGGCACCCTCGGGTGCCGCGTCTGAACCGATGTTGACCCACACCGCAGGCCAGTCTGCGGCGTCGAGCGGCAGTTCGAAAGCCGGCAGCAGCCACACCGGGCTGCGCTGCCAGGCCGCCTGTGTGGCGCCGGGCCGCGCGTGGGCGAAGAACTCGCGCTCGGGCTCGGCCCACAGGCGGCGTGACAGCGCTTCGAACTGCGGCGTCGCCACGCAGACACGCTCGCCCAGGCGCACAGCCTTGCGCAGCAGCCTAGCCGCGTGGTCCAGCGGCTCGGCCAGGCCGGTGTGGAACTCGACTTCCACGACGCCGCCGTGCGCTGCTTCAGCGCGCGCGGCCGAGCACGAAATGCGTCAGCAGCGGCACGGGCCTGCCCGTGGCGCCCTTCGCGGCGCCACTCTTCCAGGCGGTGCCGGCGATATCGAGGTGGGCCCAGCGCAGCTTCGCGGTGAAGCGCTTGAGGAACATCGCCGCCGTCACCGCGCCACCGGCACGCGAGCCGACGTTGCCCATGTCGGCGAAGTGGCTCTTCAGCGCCTCGTCGTACTCGTCGTCGAGCGGCATGCGCCAGGCCGGATCGAAGGCCGTGTCGCCCGCGGCCTGCAGCTCGGCGGCCAGCGCGTCGTCGCTGCTGAACAGGCCGCTGCGGTGGTGGCCCAGGGCGATGACGCAGGCGCCCGTGAGCGTGGCGATGTCGACCACCACGGCCGGCTTGAAGCGCTCGGCGTAGGTCAGCGCGTCGCAGAGGATCAGGCGGCCCTCCGCGTCGGTGTTCAGGATCTCGATGGTCTGGCCGCTCATGCTCGTGACGACGTCACCGGGCTTCACGGCTCGGCCGCTGGGCATGTTCTCGGTGGCGGCCACGATGCCGACCAGGTTGACCTTGGCCTTCAGCCGCGCCACCGCCGCCATGGTGCCCAGCACGCTGGCCGCGCCGCCCATGTCGAACTTCATCTCGTCCATCTCGGCGGCGGGCTTCAGGCTGATGCCGCCGGTGTCGAAAGTGATGCCCTTGCCGACCAGCACCACCGGCGCGTCGGCCTTGGCGCCGCCCATCCAGCGCATCACGATGAACTTCAGCGGTTCGTCCGAGCCCTGAGCCACGGCCAGGAAGGAGCCCATGCCGAGTTTTTCGCAGTCCTTGCGCTCCAGAACCTCGACCTTGAGGCCGTGGCTCTTGGCCATGCCGAGCGCCAAGGTGGCCAGGTGCGTGGGCGTGCAGTGGTTGCCCGGTCGATTGGCCCATTCGCGCGCCAGCGTCGTGCCCTCGGCCAGCGCCTCGCCGACGTGCAGGCCCTCGCTCACCGCGGTGGCCTCGGCCTTGGCGGCGCAGACCACGGCCACGCTCTTCAGGCGGGCCGGCGCCGGCGCGCTGGGCTTGGTCTGGCGATAGAGGTAGGTGGCCTCCGCGGCCACCATGGCCACGGCCTCGCCGTGGCTGGCATCGAGGGCGCCAAAGCCCGCGACCGTCACCGCCAGCGACTTCGTGCCGCCAGCCTTGAGGGCACCGAGGCCCGCGGCCAGCGCCTTGCGGAAGGCGCGCGCCGTGCCTGCGCCGGCATAGGCATAAGCCACGCGGGCGGCCTTCACACCCGCCACGCGGTGGGCGTACAGCACCTGGCCGGGCTTGCTGTCGATGTCGCCGTCGCGCAGCGCGCGCGTAAATTCATCGGCGAGCGGCTGATCGAGTGCCGCAGCGGCTTCCACCGAAGCCACGATCACCAGCAGCGCGTCGGCCGCAACGGCTGCAACCGCGCCGGGAGCCCCGGCCACCACTGTCTTGAAGTCCATAATGAGTCGAGTCAGGTAAAGCGACAAATGGTATTCGATTCGACTGTGCGCAAGGAGCTGGCCCGGGGCTTCGGTGCCACGCTGGTCGTCATCCTGACCATCGTGCTCACCAACGCCCTGATCCGCTCGGTGGGCCAGGCCGCCAGCGGTGTGGTGGCCCCGCAGGACGTGGTGCTGCTGCTGGGCTACGTCACGCTCGGGCAGTTGCCGATGCTGCTGGCGCTGTCGCTATTCGTCGCCGTGGTAGTGGCGCTGTCGCGCATGTACCGCGAAAGCGAAATGATCATCTGGTTCGCCAGCGGCGTGGGTATCGGCCGCTTCGTGCGCCCGGTGCTGCGCACGGCCTGGCCGGTGATCACGGTCGTGGCGGTGCTGGTGTTCGTCGTCTGGCCCTGGGGCAATCAGGCGAGCCTGGAACTGCGCGAGCGCTACCAGCAGCGTGGCGATCTCTCGCGCGTCACGCCGGGGGTGTTCCAGACCTCGTCCGACGGCAGCCGGGTCTTCTTCGTCGAACGCGAAAGCCTGGACGGCGTGAACGCCCGCAACGTGTTCATCCTCACGCGCAGCGGCGAGACCGAGTCGGTGACGACGGCCCGCGCCGGCCGACTCGAAACCGAAGCCGCCGACCGCTACCTGGTGCTCGAACGCGGCCAGCGCAACAGCGCCGACCTGGCCAGCGGCGACCGCGTGCAGGCCAGCTTCCAGCGCTACCGCGTCCTGGCCGGCGAGCGTGCGGCGCGCGCCAGCGACAGCCGCGCGCCACGCACCATGAGCACCGCCGACCTGCTGGCCAACCCGACGGCGCGCCACCAGGGCGAGCTGGCCTGGCGCGTCGGCCTGGTGCTGGGTGCCGCCAATCTGCTGCTGCTGGGCATCGCGCTCGCCGCCTCGCAGCCCAGGCGCGCGAGCAACTGGAACCTGCTATTCGCTTTGCTGGCCTTCGTCGTGTACTACAACCTCATCAACCTGACCCAGGCCTGGGTGGCGAGCGGCCGGCTCGGCCTGGGCGCAGCGCTGGTGGCCCTGCACGGCGGTGTGTTCTGCCTGGCCTTGCTGCTGCTGTGGTGGCGCGATCACGCCGCCGTGACGCACTGGCCGATCCCGACGCGGCGACGCAGCGCATGAGACTCGAATCCGCTCTCAGATGAAGACCGTCCGTGCGCTGCTCTACCGCGACATCGCGGCATCGGTCTTCTTCGTCGCGCTGGCCTTCCTGTCGCTGTTCTACTTCGTCGACTTCGTCGATGAGCTCGAAGGCGTGGGCCAGCGCGGGCGCACCACCTGGCACGCCGCGCTCGCGGCACTGCTCGAACTGCCCGGGCACCTGTACGAGCTGGCACCCATCGCGGTGCTGATCGGCACCATCTACTCGCTGGCCCGGCTGGCCCAGTCGTCGGAGTTCACCATCCTGCGCACCGGCGGCCTGGGGCCGGGCCGTGCGCTGCGACTGCTGGCCGTGCTCGGCCTGGCCTTCGGCATGGCCACCTTCGTGATCGGCGACTACGTGGCGCCAGTGGCCGAGCAGCAAGGCGTGCAACTGAAGGCGCGCTTCGCAGGCGCCCTGTCCATCGGCGGGGCCGGCGCCTGGCTGAAGGAACGCCGCGACGACAACGGCGCCGAGCGCAGCTTCTCGGTCAATGTCACCGGCACCGGCCCTGGCGGCACGTTGCTCGGGGTGCGCATCTTCGAGTTCGACCGCGACGGCGCGCTCGTCTCGCGCATCGCCGCGCCGCAGGCGGGCGTGGGCGCCGACCGCACCTGGACGCTCACCGACGCCGAGCGGACGCGTTGGCCCGCCGCGCGCGACGGCGCGCACCCCGCCGTGGAGATCACCCGCCACGACACGCTGGACTGGCCGAGCTCGCTCGACGCCCGCGTCGTGGCGGCCGCCGTGCTGCCGGTGGGCACGATGACGACGCTGGAGCTGTGGCGCTACAGCGAGCACCTGTCCGACCAGGAGCAGGCCAGCCAGAGCCACCGCATCGGCTTCTGGCGCAAGGCGCTGTATCCGCTGTCCTGCCTGGTGATGGTGGCACTGGCTCTGCCCTTTGCCTACCTGCACGCGCGGGCCGGCAGCGTCAGCCTCAAGGTCTTCGGCGGCATCATGCTGGGCATCAGCTTCGTGCTGCTGAACAATCTCTCGGGCCACGTCGGCAACCTGCAAGGCTGGTCGCCCTGGGTAGCGGCCGCGGCACCAAGTGCGCTCTATCTGCTGCTGTCGATGGCCGCGTTCACGTGGCTGGTGCGCTACCGCTGACCCCTCGCTCATGAACCCTGGCCTCATCCTCTTCGCCCATGGCGCCCGCGATCCGCGCTGGGCCGCCCCTTTCGAGGCCGTGGCCGAGGCCGTGCGCGCCGCACGCCCGGGCCTGCCGGTGCGGCTGGCCTTCCTCGAGTTCATGACGCCCACGCTGCCGGCCGCCGGCGCCGAACTGGCCGCTGCCGGCTGCGACCGCATCACCGTGCTGCCGATGTTCCTGGGCGCCGGTGGCCACGTGCGCAAGGACCTGCCGCTGCTGCTGGACGCGCTGCGCCAGGCGCACCCGGGCCTGGGCGTGACGTTGCAGCCGGCCATCGGCGAAATCGACAGCGTCGTCGCCGCCATGGCGCAGGCGGCGCTGGCGCAGATCGCCCAGACCGCACCGATGGCGAGTCAGGCCGCGGCGGAGCCCCCCCGATGAACCTGCACCAGTTTCGCTTCGTGCAGGAAGCGGTGCGCCGCAACCTCAACCTCACCGAAACCGCCAAGGCGCTGCACACCTCGCAGCCCGGCATCAGCAAGGCCATCATCGAGCTCGAAGAGGAGCTCGGCGTCGAAATCTTTGCACGCCATGGCAAGCGCATCCGCCGCGTCACTGAGCCGGGGCTGCAGGTGTTGCGCTCCATCGACGTCATCCTGCGCGAGGTGAGCAACCTCAAGCGCATCGGCGAGGAATTCTCCAAGCAGGACGCCGGCACGCTGTCGATTGCGACCACGCACACGCAGGCGCGCTACTTCCTGCCCGGCCCGGTGGCCGAGCTGCGGCGGCGCTTTCCCAAGGTGCAGGTGCAGCTGCACCAGGGCATGCCCGAGCAGGTGGCGCGCATGCTGATCGACGACGTGGCCGAGATCGGCATCGCCACCGAGGCGCTGGCCACACACGAGGGCCTCGTGACGCTGCCCTGCTACGAGTGGCAGCATGTGCTCGTGGTGCCGGCGGCGCACCCGCTGGCCGCGGTGGAGCGGCCCACGCTTGAGCAGCTGGCAGCCGAGCCGCTGGTGCTGTACCACCCCACCGTGACCGGCCGCACGCGCATCGACCAGGCCTTCGCGCGCGCCCACCTGAGCCCGCGCGTGGCCCTGGAGGCCATCGACTCCGACGTCATCATCACCTACGTGCGCCTGGGCCTGGGCATCGGCATCGTCGCCGAGAGCGCGATGGCGGCCGAGCCCGCCGGCAGCGACCTCGTCGCCCGGCCGCTGGGCCACCTGATCGGCAGCAACATCACCCGCGTGGCCTTCAAGCGCGGCGCCTGGCTGCGGCGCTACGTGATCGCGTTTGCCGAGATGCTGTCGCCACGGCTGTCGCCGGCGCTCATCGAGCGCGCAATGCAGGGCGACGGCACCGACTTCTCCCTGTAGAACCTTCCCATGCAAGCACTCGCCGTCCGCACCCCCGCCCTGACCAGCCGCCTGCCGCAGGTGGGCACCACCATCTTCACCGTCATGTCGGCCTTGGCCACGCAGCACGGCGCCGTGAACCTGGGCCAGGGCTTCCCCGACTTCGACTGCGACCCGGCCTTGCTCGAGGCCGTGCAGGGCGCCATGCGCGAGGGCCTGAATCAGTACCCGCCGATGACGGGCGTGCCGCTGCTGCGCCAGCGCGTGGCCGACAAGATCGAGGCGCTCTACGGCCACCGCTACGACGCCGACAGCGAGATCACCATCACGGCCGGCGCGACGCAGGCCATCCTGACGGCCATCCTGGCCGTCGTGCACCCGGGCGACGAGGTCATCCTGCTCGAGCCCTGCTACGACAGCTACGCGCCCAACATCGAGCTCGCCGGCGGCCGCGTCGTGCGCGTGCCCTTGACTCCCGGCAGCTTCAGGCCTGATTTCGCGCATATCGCGGCAGCCCTGTCGCCGCGCACGCGCCTCATCATCGTCAACAGCCCGCACAACCCCAGCGCCACGGTCTGGACGCAGGGCGAGTGGCAGCAGCTGGCCTCACTGCTGGCGCCGACCGAGGTGCTGCTGATCAGCGACGAGGTCTACGAGCACATGGTGTTCGATGGGCAGCCGCACATCAGCGCCAGCAGCGTGCCGGCGCTGGCCTCGCGAGCCTTCGTGGTGTCGAGCTTCGGCAAGACCTTCCACGTCACCGGCTGGAAGGTGGGCACCGTGGCGGCGCCCGCGCCCTTGTCGGCGGAGTTCCGCAAGGTGCACCAGTTCAACGTGTTCACGGTCAACACGCCGGTGCAGCACGGCCTGGCGCGCTACTTGGCCGACCCCGCGCCCTACCGCGGGCTTCCGGCCTTCTACCAGCGCAAGCGCGATCTCTTCCGCGCCGGCCTGGCGGCCTCGCGCTTGAAGCTGCTGCCCAGCGAAGGCAGCTACTTCCAGCTCGTCGACTATTCGGCGGTGAGCGATCTCGACGAACAGGCCTTCTGCCGCTGGCTCACCACCGAGATGGGCGTGGCGGCGATCCCGCTGTCGGTTTTCTACGCCGGCGGCTTCGAGCAGAAGCTGGCGCGCCTGTGCTTTGCCAAGAAGGACGAGACCCTGCTGCGCGCACTCGAGCGGCTCGCGCGGCTCTGAGGAGGGGCTGCAAGCCTACGGCTGCCGCGGCGGCCGGGGCTTGTCGTCGAGCAGGTCGAAGATGCTGGTGCGGCCCTCACCGCCTGTTTGGTCGAAGTCCAGCGGCGCCGTCGGGCGCGTGTCTTCAGGAGGCAGGGTATCCCTGAAGGCGCGGTGTTCCAACCCCAGGAAAGGCGCCGCACCCGCGCCGCCGTCGCCGATGCCGTCGTTCATGGGCAGCAACAGGTCCACGCTGCCCGTGTCCATAGACGAGCGGTCCAGCAGGTCGCGAGCCAGCGCATACAGGAACAGCACTTCGCGGTAGGCCGGCAAATCAAAGAGCTCGCCACGGCTCTTGCTGAACAGCAAGGCCTCGAGCTCGGCCATCGCGTCGAGCGGACGCGCCCACACCTGTTGCAGGCGCGGCACGATGCCCTCGTAGTCTTCGAGTGATCGGCCGCTCGTCAGGCCCACGCTCCACTCGGGCGCATAGGCGTTGAAGCGGTGGTTGAAGCGCTGCCGCATGCGCTCGTAGGCCTCGTTGTCGCCCCGGCGGTGATGAATCTCGAGCAGCTTCAGGTACGGCAGCGGGCTGCCACCGCCTGTGCTGCGCAGGTGCTCGACGAGCAAGTCCACCGCGGCCTCGTCCTGCCCGAGCACCACGAAGAACTCGGCCTGCTGCTCGAGGTCGAGCAGTTCCTCGATCGACACATCGCGCGGCATCGAATCGGCCACGCGGCCGCCCGGTGGGTAGGGCTCGGTGCGCTGCATTGGCGCTTCGGGCTCTGGTTCGGGGCGGAAAGTCGAGCTGGCAGCGTCGCCGGCGTGCGTGTCCGGGCCGAGGCCGGGAAGGGTTTCGGGCGAAAGGTCCGGCGGAAAGGTCGATGCGGCCAGCGGCCAAGCCACGGGCGGCGCAGGAGGCGGCCAAGCCGGGTTGACGCGGCTGCGCGAGGCCGCTGGCTTGGGCAGCGCCACCGTGGGCGACGGGACAGTGGCGTTGGCAACCGCGCCGGCAACGAGGGGGCTGCTGGCTTCGCGAGCGGTACCCTGGCGCGACACGGAGGGCGCCAGCGTGGTGGGCTCCCGCGGAGCCTCGCTGTCTACCAGCCCCATGGCCGTTGCCGAGGTCATTGGACCGGCAGCGGCCATCCCCGCGGCCTCTTGCTGCCACTGCGAACGCTGCAGCGCCTGCACCCGACTGAGTCGCCGAGCCAGCCAGGCGGCCAGCGCGACCAGCAGCAGCGAGGCCAGCACCAGCGGCGTCGTCCAGCGGCCGGAGGACTCGGCGTCGACGACTCGCTGGCGCAGCAGCGCGACCAGCTCCTGCCCCGCCTTGGCCTCGCCGCGCAGCGTTGCCACCTCCTGCTCGAGCGCAGCCACGCGCTGTGCCGAGGCCGAGGCTGCCGACGCCGCGGCACGCGCCGCACTGGCGGCTTCGGCAACGGCAGCCATTGCCCGCGCCACCGCCTCGGATTCGCCGGCCGGGCTGCCAGCCGCCCGCGGCGTGGGATCGAAAAAGTCGAGCCTCAGGCGCGGCGCCGCGGTGGTGGCGGCAGCGGTGCCCTGGGTCCGTGCAGCGCGGGCCTCGCGAGCGGCCCGCTGCCGCGCCAACCGTTGCTCGCGCTGCCGCGCGCGGCGCTCGTCGCGGAGACGCAACTGTTCGGGCGTGAGCGCCGCTTGTGGGCGCGACGCCAGGGTGGCGGTGGGCGCTGCCAGCGGGGCCGCCTCGGCACCCGTTGGGGCCGGTGCGACCACGGCGGACCCCGGCGGAGGATCGACTGCGAACAACGGCACCGGCGCCGCCGCTGGTGCGGTTGCGCTGCCGGGCGGATCGGCCAGCACGACATAGCTGCGCGAAATGCGATTGACACAGCCAACCGACAGCTGCACAGCGACCACAGGTTCGTCAACGGTGGCCTGTGTCTTCACGCGGACGCGGGCGGTCTGCGCGCTGGTCATTTCGATCGAGGTGCGCACCAGCGACGGCGGCAGGCGGCGGTCACCCAGCGCCACCTCAGCAAACACGCACTCGGCGCTCAAGGTCTCCCCCGCGTCGAGGCGCACCATGACGCCGAAGTTCAGCGGCTGGCCGAGGGTGGCCCCGGCATCGCCGCTGCCCAGCCCGGCGGCCGTGGCCTGCCCGGCCCAAAGCTGCCCCAGCAGCAGGAGCGCTGTGCCCATGGCGCCGCTTGCGCTCAGTGCGAACGAAGACCGGCGAAATTGCATGCGGTGAGGTTTATATCAGTATCTTTCTGCGGGCTCACTCTACCAGAAGGACTGTCTCGGACTTCGCCCGGACTCGGTCGCTGAGCCTGCTTCTCGTGCCGTTGTTGCGGCCAGCAGGCGCTTGTTTAGCCCTGCCGCGCCGTGCCTCAACTGGCCCAGCCTGAATGCCGGCGCTCCAGCCGGCGCAGCAGCCCAGGCCAGGTCAACTGCGCGCCCAGACCCCGCGTCACCGCGGCCGCCTGCTGACGCGCCGTGGCGAGGATGTCCGGGTTGATCGTCACCAGTTCGCCGCCGCCGGCCTGCGCCCGCACCTGGATGTTGCAGACGGTCTCGAACAGGTACATCGCCAAGAATGCATCGGCCACCGTGCGACCCACGGTGAGCAACCCGTGGTTGCGCAGCATCAGGTGGGTATGCTGTCCGAGGTCGGCAACGAGGCGCGGCTTCTCGTCGTCGCGCAGCGCCACGCCCTCGTAGTCGTGGTAGCCCAGCGACGAGAGCACGAAGATCGACTGCTGCGAGATCGGCAGCACCCCGTGCTTCTGCGCCGACACCGCCACGCCGTTGAGCGTGTGCGTGTGCAGCACGCAGCCCACATCATGGCGCGCGGCATGCACGGCGCTGTGGATGACGAAGCCGGCCGGGTTGACGTCGTACGGCGTGTCATCGAGCTTCACGCCGTGGGCATTCACCTTCACCAGGCTCGAGGCCGTGATCTCCTCGAACATGAAGCCGTAGGGGTTGATGAGGAAGGCCCCGGTGGGCTCGCCGTGCGCATCATCGACACGCGCGCTGATGTGCGTGAAGACGAGGTCGTCCCAGCCGAACATCGCCACCAGCCGGTAGGCGGCGGCGAGGTCGCAGCGAAGCTTCCATTCGGTGTCGGGGATGCCGGGAGGGCGGTCGGGACTGATGCTCATGAGGGGCTCCGTCTGCGGGGAGGACAATGCATCGTCGACATCTGTCGCGCGCACGACAAGCCATGAATACCCCCGTCCTTACACTGGAAGAACAACACAACATCGACAGCGGCTCGTGGTTCAGCAAGCTTTCGGCTCCCTTGCGGGCAGACATCCTCGCGCGTTCGCAGGTGCGGCGCCTGGCCGATGGCGAGCCCCTGGCCACGCGCGGCACACCGGCCGAAGAGTGGTGCGGCGTGGCGCGCGGCGCGGTGCGCATCAGCTCGGTGTCGCTGTCGGGCAAGCAGGTCACGCTCACCTACGCCGAGCCGGGCACCTGGTTCGGCGACATCGCGCTCTTCGACGGCCTGCCGCGCACGCACGATGCCGACGTGCACGGCCCGACGACGCTGCTCACCGTGCGAAAGGCCGATTTCCGCGCGCTGCTTCAGCGCCACGTCGAGCTGTACGACGCGCTGCTGCGCCTGAACTGCCGCCGCCTGCGGCTGATGTTCGACAGCTTCGAAGACCTGAACACGCGGCCGCTGCAGGCGCGGCTGGCCAAGCAGATCCTGCTGCTGGCGCGCAGCTACGGCGTGCCGCACGGGCCCGATGGCGCCGAGGTGCGCATCGGCCTGGCCCTGGCGCAGGAAGACCTGGCGCAGCTGCTGGGCGCCTCGCGCCAGCGCGTCAACCAGGAGCTCAAGGGCTTCGAGCGCGAGGGCGCCGTGCGCGTCGAGCCGACGCGCCTGGTGGTGCTGTCGCGCGAGAAGCTGCTGGCGGCTGCCGACCGATGAACCCCGCATGACGAAGCCTGGAGCTCATTGACGATGGACCGCTACACCGGCACCCGGCCCATGGCCAGCAGCCACGCCTTCGACGTGGCAGCGCTGCAGCAGCATCTGTCGCAGCACCTCGACGGCTTTGCCGGCCCGCTGGAAGTGACGCAGTTCAAGGGCGGCCAGAGCAACCCCACCTACCTGCTGGCCACGCCCACGCGCCGCTGGGCGCTGCGCAGCAAGCCGGGGCCGGTGGCCAAGCTGCTGCCCTCCGCACACGCCATCGAACGCGAGTACCGGGTGATGAAGGCACTGGCCGGCACTGGCGTGCCCGTGCCAGCCATGGCGCTGCTGTGCGAGGACGAGTCCGTCATCGGCCGCGCGTTCTACGTCATGGAGTTCGTCGAGGGCCGCGTGCTCTGGGAGCAGGCGCTGCCCGGCATGGACACGGCCGAACGCGGCGCGATCTACGACGAGATGAACCGCGTGATGGCGGCGCTGCACACGGTGGACCTGGCCGCGGCCGGCCTGGCCGACTACGGCAAGCCCGGCAACTACTTCGAGCGCCAGATCGGCCGCTGGAGCAAGCAGTACCTGGCCTCGCGCACCGAGGACATCCCCGAGATGGAGCGCCTGATCGAGTGGCTGCCGGCGCACCTACCGGCCAGCGCGCTCGACGCGACGCAGGTGTCGGTGGTGCACGGCGACTTCCGCCTCGACAACCTGGTGTTCCACCCGACCGAGCCGCGTGTGCAGGCGGTGCTCGATTGGGAGCTGTCGACGCTGGGCCACCCGCTGGCCGACTTCAGCTACCACTGCATGGCCTGGCACATCCCGCCGGGCGTGTTCCGCGGCATCGGCGGGCTCGATCATGCGGCGCTGGGTATTCCGTCCGAGGCCGAGTACGTGCGGCGTTATGCCGTGCGCACCGGCCGCGGCGAGGCCGCCGTCGGCGCGCTGATGGCCGACTGGAACTTCTACCTCGCCTACAACCTGTTCCGCCTCGGCAGCATCACGCAGGGCATTGCGCGGCGCGTGGTCGACGGCATCGCCTCCAGCAGCGAGGCGCGCGCCACCGGCGAGGCCACGCGCACGCTGGCGCAGATGGCCTGGCGCTTCGCGCAGCAGGCTGGCTGAACTCTTCAAGACACGACAGGAGACGACACATGGACTTCGACTATTCCCCGCGCACCCAGCATCTGGCTGCGCGCCTGAACGCCTTCATGGCCGAGCACGTCTACCCGGCCGAGGGCGCGTACTTCGAGGAGATCGAGGCGAACACCCGCGCCGGCCGCCGCTGGACGCCGCTGCAGACAATCGAGAAGCTCAAGCCCAAGGCGCGAGAGGCCGGCCTGTGGAACCTGTTCCTGCCGCCGTCGGCCGAAGGCCAGGCCGCTGCCGCGCGTGGTGAAAGCGAATACGGCTTCGGCCTGAGCAACCAGGACTACGCGCCGCTGGCCGAGATCATGGGCGGCGTGCCCTGGAGCAGCGAGGTCTTCAACTGCAGCGCACCCGACACCGGCAACATGGAAGTGTTCGCGCGCTACGCCACCCCCGAACTGAAGAAGCGCTGGCTCGAGCCGCTGCTGGCCGGCGAGATCCGCAGCGCCTTCGCGATGACCGAGCCTGCGGTGGCCAGCTCCGACGCCACCAACATCCAGGCCGATATCCGCAAGGACGGCGACCACTACGTGATCAACGGCCGCAAGTGGTGGACCAGCGGCGCCGGCGATCCGCGCTGCGCCGTCTACATCTTCATGGGCAAGACCGACCCACAGGCGCCGCGCCACTCACAGCAGTCGATGATCGTCGTGCCCGCGAACACGCCGGGCATCACCATCCTGCGCCCGCTCACGGTGTTCGGCTACGACGACGCACCGCACGGCCACATGGAGGTGGACTTCGTCAACGTGCGCGTGCCGGCGGATCACATCCTGCTTGGCGAAGGCCGCGGCTTCGAGATCGCGCAGGGCCGCCTAGGGCCCGGGCGCATCCACCACTGCATGCGGCTCATCGGCATCGCCGAGCGCGCGCTGAAGCTCATGTGCGAGCGCGCCGTGTCGCGCACCGCCTTCGGCAAGACCATCGCGCAGCAGACGGTGACGCAAGAGCGCATCGCCGAGGCCCGCTGCATGATCGACCAGGCCCGGCTGCTCACGCTGAAGGCGGCCTGGATGATGGACCGCGCTGGCAACAAGAGCGCCAAGGCCGAGATCGCGATGATCAAGGTGGTGGCGCCGCAGATGGCCTGCCAGATCATCGACTGGGCGATGCAGGTGTTCGGCGGCGCTGGCATGAGCCAGGACACGCCGCTGGCCTACTTCTACACGATGTCGCGCACGCTGCGTTTTGCCGACGGGCCGGACGAAGTGCACCGCAACGCGATTGCCAAGCTCGAGCTTGGCAAGATCATGCCGAAGGCCTGAGCGCAGTGACGCTGGCGGGCGCGGCCTACTTGCTGCGCTCGTCGCCCGGCAGCGCGCTCGAGCTCCACCTGCTCGGCTGCGCGTTCGGCGAGTTGGCGTCGCTGCTGTCGTTGGCGACACGCCGCGCCTCGCGCATGGCGGTTTCGAACAGGCGCAGCCACTGCTGCAACGCCGGCAGTTCGGGCTCGTTCAGCGCGGTGCGCAGCATCAGGCGCCCGCGGCCGATCATCAGCACGAGCGGCACCGAGGCATCGACACGCAGCGCCGCCATCGACTGCGTCAGCGGCCCGTCCAGCCACTGCAGCAGCCAGGGCTTCAGGCTCGACAGCGCCGAATAGCGTTCGGCCAGCTCGGGCAGTTCCTTGTCCGCCAGACGCGGGAACATCACGAGCCAGCGCATCTCGGGCGGCGTCTGGTTGTCGATGCGGGTCTGCACGCCTTCGACGTACTGCTCGAAGACGTCCTTCTCCATCTTCTCCTGCAGCTGCCGGTTCATGACGACCAGCTGCAACTCAGGGCTCAGCCCCAACTCGGAGCGGATGCGCAACTCGTGCCCGGCGATATAGGGGCGCTGCGACGGACCCCACTCCAGGCGCCAGGGCGTGGCACCGAGCCGGCCGTCGACAACGAAGCCCTCGTTCTGCACGACGCGAAAGCCGTACTCGCGCTGCTGCGCCCAGGGAGCGAGGACATCCCAGTCGCGGCCACTGTGGCCACTGTCCGCGGCACCCGAGAGCAGGCGCTTCAATCCGTCGAGCATGATTTAGAGTCCGCCGAGGCCGCCAGGAGAAAACGATGATCGAAGTGTATTCGTGGCCCACGCCCAACGGCCACAAGGTCCACATCATGCTCGAGGAGTGCGGCCTGCCCTACCAGGTGCACCCGGTGGACATCGGCACCGGCGCGCAGTTCGCACCCGAGTTCCTGGCCATCAGCCCGAACAACAAGATCCCGGCGATCACCGATCCCGACGGCCCCGACGGCGAGCCGATCTCGCTGTTCGAGAGCGGCGCGATCCTGCTGTACCTGGCGGGCAAGACCGGCCGCTTCCTGCCCGCGGGCGCGGCGGCCAAGTACGAGGTACTGCAGTGGCTCATGTTCCAGATGGGCGGCGTCGGCCCGATGCTCGGCCAGGCGCACTACTTCCGCATCTACGCGCCCGAGAAGATTCCGTACGCCGTCGACCGCTACACCAACGAGGCCAAGCGCCTGTACGGCGTGATGAACAAGCGCCTGGCCAAGAGCAAGTATCTGGGCGGCGCCGAGTACAGCGTGGCCGACATGGCGGTGTACCCCTGGCTGCGCAGCTGGCAGAACCAGGGCATCGACTGGAACGACCACCCGCGCCTGCGCGGCTGGTTCGACGAGATCGGCGCCCGCCCGGCCGTGCAGCGTGGCTGCGAGGTGCTGGCCCGCGCGCGCAAGCCCCTGGTGGACGACAAGGCGCGCGAGGCGCTGTTCGGCTCTCAGCAGTACCAGAAGCGCTGAGCAGCCCCGAGGGTGCTCAGGTGCCAGACAATCCGTACCGTCTGCCCGTAGCTCAACTGGATAGAGCAGCGGCCTTCTAAGCCGCAGGTCGGGGGTTCGAGTCCCTCCGGGCAGGCCAGGCAGTCCGCCCGAAAGCTGGATGCCTATACAGTCGGCGCATGACCGCCGGCCTTGTCGATGAACTCAGCGCCGAGCAAGTCGCCGCCGTTGCACATGGCCGCGACCCGCTGCTCGTGGTGGCCGGTGCCGGCACCGGCAAGACCACCGTGCTGGCCGCCCGCATGGCCGCGCTGGTGATGGCGGGAGCCGATCCGAACCGGCTGCTGCTGCTGAGCTTCTCGCGCCGCGCGGCGGCCGAACTCGCCCACCGGGCCGGCGCGCAACTGCACGCCGCGCTCGGCCTGCCTGCCAGCACGCCGGCGCCGCAGCTGCCCTGGTGCGGCACCTTCCACGGCATCGCCGCCCGGCTGCTGCGCGACGAGGCCGCGGCTCTGGGCCTGCACGCCGGCTTCTCGGTGCTCGACGCCGCCGACGCCGAGGAGCTGATGGCGCAGCAGCGTCTGGCCCTGGGCCTGGCGGCGCGTTCGGTGAACGAGCAGCGCGTGCCGCTGGCGGCCACCTGCATGGCCATCCACTCGCGCTGCGTCGCCACGCGCCGGCCGCTGGCCGAAGTGCTGCGCCGCCACTACCCCTGGTGCCTGCCACCCGACGACGCCGGCGGCACCGCGCTCGCCCGCCTGTTCGACGCCTACGCCGAGGCCAAGCTGCAGCAGCGCCTGCTCGACTACGACGACCTGCTCGATGGCTGGTGGCTGGCGCTGCAGCACGAGCCCGTGGCCAGCCGCCTGCGCGGCCGCTTCGACCACGTGCTGGTCGACGAGGTGCAGGACCTGAACCCGCTGCAGTGGCGGCTCGTCGAAGCCCTGCGCCCCGGCGGCGAGGGCCTCACCGCCGTGGGCGACGACGCCCAGGCCATCTACGGCTTCCGCGGCGCGTTGGTGGGGGAGATGCTCGGCTTTCCGGCGCGCTGCACGCCAGCGGCGCGCGTGCTCACGCTCACGCGCAACCACCGCAGCACGCCGCAGATCGTGGCTAGCAGCAACGCACTCATCGCCCAGGTGCGCGAACGCTTCGACAAGACGCTCGTCAGCCTGCGCCCCGCCGGCCCGCGCCCGCGGCTGCACGCGGTGGCCGACGAGGCCGCCGAGGCACGCAGCGTGGCCGCCGCCGTGCTCGAGGCGCGCGAGGGCGGCCTCGAGCTGCGGCGCCAGGCGGTGCTGTTCCGCACGGCCACACACAGCCAGGCGCTGGAGCTGGAGCTGATGCGTCGGCGCGTGCCCTTCGTCAAGTTCGGCGGCCTGCGCTTCCTGGAGTCGGCCCATGTGAAAGACGTCGTCGCCGTGCTGCGCTGGGCCGACAACCCGGCGGCCCAACTGGCCGCCACGCGCGTGGCGCGGCTGGTGCCGGGCATCGGCCCGGCGGCGTTGCAGCGCCTGGCCGCTGCCGGCCACGACATCGACCGCTTCGAGCCGCCGCGCGCCGCTGCCCTGCCCTGGCAGGCGCTGCGCGCGCTGATGCACCACCTGCGCGGCCCCGAAGCCCGCTGGCCGGCCGACTACGCCCGCCTCATCGACTGGTACACGCCGCAGCTCGAGCGACTGCACGCCGACGCGCGCCAGCGCCAGCAGGAGCTGCAGCAACTCGCCACCAGCGCCGTGCGCGCGCCCAACCGCCTGGCCTTCGTCACCGAACTGATGCTCGAGCCGCCCGCGGCCCACGGCGCCGAGGCCGGCACACCGCTGCTCGACGAAGATTGGCTCACGCTGTCGACACTGCACTCGGCCAAGGGCCAGGAGTGGAGCGCGGTGCACATCCTGCGGGTGGTGGACGGTGCGATCCCGTCCGACCTGGCCACCGGCCGCGCCGACGAGATCGATGAAGAGCGCCGCCTGCTGTACGTCGGCATGACCCGCGCGCGCGACTCACTGTCACTGTGGGCGCCGCAGAACTTCCACGTCACGCAGCAGCGCGCCTGGGGCGGGCGCCATGTCACCGCGCTGCACTCGCGGTTCATTGATGCGGCGGTGCTGGGCACGCTCGACCTCGACCACGGGCCCCGTGAGGCAGGCGAAGCGGGCGAGGCCGGCAAACCCGGCATGCCGGCGGCGGCAGCCTTGCCGTCTGTGGAAGCCGCCTTGCCCGGCATCGCCACGGCGCCCTCCGAACCAGGGGGCCTGCTCGCCGAACTGGCCCGGGCACGCCGCCGCGGCTGGGCACAATGAAGTGCCCTGCCGCAGGAACCAGCCCATGCCCACGACTGCCGAAACCCGCCCGCCCGCCGACTCGCTGGCGGGCCTGATGCGATCGCTGGGCGCGCGCGCTCACCAGGTGCGCGCCGCCACCCGAGCCGCCGACCACTACCTCGCGCAAGACGCCAGCGACGAACGCGACACCGGCACCTGGCTGCTGGCCAGTGCCGTGACGCTGGCCGAAGACCTGGCGGCCGACCTGGACGGCCTGTCGCGCACGCTGAAGGAGCGCAAGGCGGAAGCCAGCTTGCAGCAGCATCTCGTGCCCTTGCGCGCGCGCGCCCACCAGTTGCACGCCGCGGCCAAGGCGGCTGATCGCTTTCTCGAGCAAGACAGCCGGGAAGACCGCGACATCGGCGGCTGGCTGGTGCCGATGGCCCAGCAGCTGGCGAACAAGCTCGCGAACGAGCTCGACGACACCCTGGCCGCCACGCGCCGCCCGGCGGCCGCCGAAAAGCCTGCCGTGGTGGAGCCGCACGACCCGGCCCTGGCGCGCCGCATCAACGCCGCAACAGCTCCGCTGCGGGGAGCGGCCTGAGAGCTTGTGGTGGGCGCGTCCTGGTGAGCCGCACGCAGGGCGACGGCGCCAGCGCCGCGGTGGCGTCATGGCGGCACGGTGGGCGACAGATCAAGTTCCAGGTGTCGACGGACCCCATCGGCCGCCCGGGGCTCCCCGAGAAAGTGGCCGAACTGGTGCGGTGGCTCTACTCGCCGACGGCATCGTTCGTGACGGGGAGCTGCTGCCCGCTGGACGGCGGCTTCCTGGCACGCCGAGCACCAGGCGCGGCCCGCGGCGGGGCCGGATGGTCGGGGTGAAAGAAATCGAACCTTCGACCCGTTGCTCGCAAAGCAGACAGCCCGCCTGTCGATGGAGTTTGCGCAACGTGCCGTAGCCGCGCTTCACCTGGCAGCGGCACCCTTCGCGCAAATGCCCAGGCTACGCAAGGATTCGCTGCATATCGCTGGGCTGCTACCCCGGTGCTACCCCGCAGAAGGCGAGCTCGGCAGGCGTCGGGCCTGCCTTGCCGAACCTTGCACATCGTGCACCCTGGTCGGCGGCGCGGCCGACCTGTGAAGAGATTGGCTCGGCGCGCCGCCCCTGGGCTCCGCAGCGGCAGCCACGCGCACGGAGCGTGCTGCCACAGCACTGGGTGCACGAGACCTCCCGAAGAGGAGGCAAAAGCAGGAACCGTGGCGTAACGGGCTCGTGCCGGCTGCTTGATCGGTGACTGACGGGTCGGCTATGCAGCGGTTGCCGCGCTCCACGTTCGGCTTCGGTATTCACGGTAACCGGCAACTGGCAGTCATTCGCCGAGGCGTAGACCCGCCGGATGAAAGTCTTCTTTCTGGCGAGCAGCAGCCGGTGGGTCGAAGCGTGCCGCATCATCACTGTCCATGAAGCCCGACCCTGAGCCCGTGTCTGTCGCGACCATGCCCAAGCACCGGGCGCCAAAGAACCCGCTTAGCCCCAAGAAGCTATTGATGACGAAGTGGACGGCGGTGACGCCGCGCAATCGGGAAAAGCACTTCGTGGTCACGCTCGTCGTCGAACCCGAACCACCTTCGATGCGCGTCGAGCATGTCGAGCTGGAGGCCGTGCATTCCAAGCGGGTGTACCTACTGAACTGGCGGGATCTGACCGACGCGAATCTTTGGCGCCAAGGCTGGGTTTGAGGCGATGTTGTCTCGGGCGTCTGCGATGCCCGCTTGTCGACTCACACTCTCGACCCCAAGGTGCCCGTCGGGCTTCACTGAAGCTGCCCGCCGCCCGGACCGGCCACCTGCGGGCTTTGCTTCCAGGAAGCAGGCGTTCGTGGCCTCCGGTAGCCGGTGTCCGGAGGCCGTCGCCGGCGGCGATCCCTAACGCCCGGCACCCGTGGGCGCATGGGAAACCCAAGCGACCTCCCGAGCGCCCGAGTTCGGCCCGGGCGGGTGATCCGAATGATCGGGCCCGCAGCGCCGGCCGCACGCACGGAAGGCCGTGGCGGGGGCGCCGTGGGATTTCGCGGCTACCCTCGCACGCCATCACCCAAGGAGCAGAAGCCCATGAGCGACATACCGGCCTACACGCCACCCAAGGTCTGGGTCTGGGACAAGGCCAATGGCGGCCAGTTCGCCAACATCAACCGCCCCATTGCCGGGCCCACACACGACAAGGAACTGCCGGTGGGTCGTCATCCCATGCAGCTGTATTCGCTGGCCACGCCCAATGGCGTGAAGGTGACTGTGATGCTGGAAGAACTGCTTGCCTTGGGGCACAGCGGTGCGGAGTACGACGCATGGCTCATCCGCATCAACCAGGGCGACCAGTTCGGCAGTGGCTTTGTGGGCGTGAACCCCAATTCGAAGATACCCGCACTGCTTGACCGAAGCGGCCCACAGCCCATCCGGGTGTTCGAGTCCGGCGCCATCCTGCTGCACCTGGCGGAGAAATTCGGCGCCTTCCTGCCCACGGAGCAGCCAGCCCGGACCGAGTGCCTCTCGTGGCTGTTCTGGCAGATGGGCAGCGCGCCCTACCTGGGCGGCGGCTTCGGGCACTTTTATGCGTATGCGCCGACAAAGATCGAATACGCCATCGACCGCTTCGCCATGGAAGCCAAGCGACAGATGGACGTGCTGAACCGCCGCCTGGCCGAAACGCGTTACCTCGCTGGCGACCAGTACACCGTGGCCGACATGGCCGTGTGGCCTTGGTACGGCGCGCTCGCGAAGGGCCAGATCTACGAAGCCGGCGAGTTCCTGCAGGTGCACGAGTACATGCACGTGCTGCGCTGGGCCGACGACATCGCACAGCGCCCGGCCGTGCAGCGCGGGCGGCGCGTCAACCGCACCTGGGGCGCGCCGGAGAGCCAATTGCCCGAGCGCCACGAAGCCAGTGACTTCGACAGGGGAGTCCAGCCATGACCATCACCCTGTACGACTGCGCCACGGCACCCAGCCCGCGCAGGGCGCGCATCCTGCTGGCCGAAAAGGGCATTGCGCACGAGACAGTGCAGGTGGACCTGCGCAGCGGCGAACAACTGGGCGAGGCCTACCGCACCCTCAACCCCCAGTGCACGGTGCCGGCGCTGCGCACAGACGACGGCCTGCTGCTGGCCGACAACCCCGCCATCGCGGCCTGGGCCGAGGCGCGCTTCCCCGAGCCACCGCTCTTTGGTCGCACGCCGGCCGACAAAGCCGAGATCGCGAGCTGGCAGTGGCGGGTGGAGTTCGAAGGCCTCATGCCCGTGGCAGAGGCGCTGCGCAACAGTTCGCCCGCCATGGTCGGCCGGGCCCTGCCCGGCCCGGTGGGCTATGCACAGATTCCCGCACTGGCCGAACGCGGGCTGCAAAGGCTGCAGCACTTCTTCGTCACGCTGGACCAGCACCTACAGAGGCGTGACTTCATTGCCGGCGGCCAGTTCAGCGTGGCCGATATCACTGCCGTGGTGGCGGTGGACTTTGCGCGCGTCGTGAAGTTCAAACCCGGCGAACAGCACCCGCACCTGATGCGCTGGCGAGCGGCCATGGCGCAACGCCCGTCCATGCACAGGTAGGTCTCGGCTGCACATCCCGCCCCCATCTTGTTCGCACGTCGCGGGACCGCCTTTGGGCACTCATTCCACGGGAGCCAATGACCGCAGCGGGTCGGCGCACGACCGACAGCTTGCCGAGGTCACCGCCGCGGAGGAGTCGCTGAAGCAGAGCGGCCGATAAGCAGTCGGTCGCGACTGGGTGGACTCGACCCTGAGCCAACGTTCAATATGCCGAACCAATCGCTGCGGAGCGGTCGCTGCGCCGTGCAGACCCAGCCACATTTCCAACACTGGGTAACCCAGTGCCGAGACCCGAAGCAGAGGCGCCACCAGCAACTCGCTCCTGCTTCCAGTAGCCCACCGGATGGCACGCGCTTGGCTCAAATCCGTTCCGACGCCAACAACCTCGGGACCGGCCCACACTCATTAAGCACGCGAAGTGGCTCTAACCCGGAAGTCAGCGAGCCCAGGCGCCTTTCGTATCGGAGGAGCTCGGTGGCGCCACGACCGTGTGCGCCCTGGTGGCCCGCGTGGTCGGTGCGGGCATCTCGCGTTCGACGCCTGAGTTCGGTTCGGGTGATGGGTGCGCCGCGGCACCCCACACCGCGGGGTGCTACTGGCCAACCGCCTTCAGCACCACGCACTCCTTCGTCTTGCTGACGACCCTGTAAGTCAGGCCGACGTTGACATAGATGCTCGTGACGATGTCGCCGGGCTCCAGGTCGGCGATGGAGTCGACCTCGACCGTGCCCTTGTACAGGCCCATGGAACCCACATCGCCGGCGCGCAAGGTCCAGTCCCTGAGCGTCGCGTCGATGGGCTTCTCTTCCGCCTTCTTTGGCTGAACGCCTTCAACCTTCTGGACTTGCGCCGCGTAGCAGCCGCTCACGGATTCGAGGGTGCTCTTGAGTTCGAGCGTCCAGGCCTCGTCGTTGTGCGCCAGGGCCTTCTCGATCGCACGCTGGCCCAGGCGCAAGTACTCGGCGATGGTCTGGAGCAAGTTGAACTGCCCCGACTTCACACCCTCCAGCGCCACAGCCATCTTGGGGTTGCCGCCGATACCGTCGATCAGGGATTCGATCACCTCGTTGCCATCGTTTGCCAGCACCTTGGCCCACACCTTCAGCCGCTGGTTAATGGGCTCGATCAAGGCCCGGTCCAGCTGCATGCCCTCGGTTGAGTCTTCGTTGAGTTGGTCCTGGCTCGGCTCTGAGGCGTGCCGGTCGATCAAGCCGCAGACGTGGGCCTGCAGGCTGGGGAACAAGGTCGAGAGGTTCTCGCCGATCTTGGCCATCCAGGCGAAGTACAGCACCACGTGCGACGGGCTCCAGGAGGCCAGCTCGTTGGCACGGTCGATCCCGAGGGCGGCGCAGATGCGGTCCACTTCGTCGCTCACCTGCGCGCCGTAGCGCTGGCGCAGCGCCAGTGCCGAGCCAATGTACCGGCTCTCGAGTTCGTTCGCTTCGCTGAGGTGGCGGTCCGGCACGTACACCGACATGCCGGTCACGTCGTCCGTCCCGAGCCGGCGCGCCCCCAGCCACCGTGCCGTGGGCGCGGCCTCGTTGGCACCGCGCAGCGAACGCCATTTGTCCTCGTCGTCCACGCGGACGAAGTCGCCAATTCCGAGCTGGCGAACCACCTTGCCGTCCAGGATGGAGCCTTCCGGACTCATCTTCACGGCCTCTGATTGGCGGTCGACCACGGCTTCGTACACGCGGCGCTGCACGGGAACGGGCGGCTGCGCCCCGTCGCCAAAGAGTTTCTGGATCTGCTTGCGCTGCGCCAGCATGCGCGGTCCCCCGTGAAAGTGGTCGGGCGCCGGCGATGGCTCGGCCACGCTGCGCGCCCGGCGCGTTTCGTCAGAGGATCTCGTGGGTTTGCACACACGCTGCATCTGGGGGCTCCTACTGCGACAAGGCACGCCGCTTGGCGACCGTGGCGACTTCGTCAGGGAACAGCTTGCTGGGGGAGATGGCGCGCAAATCCGACTCCGACAGCGGGGGCAGGCTGCGGTAACGAGTCAGCGCTGCGGGGTCGTAGGTCAGGTTCGAGTCGAACGCCGCGCAGGCCGTCATGATCTCGTGGAAGCTGTGGTCGCCGATAGGGAGCATCCAGCCGAGGATGGCAAGACGCAGCAGCTGGGGGTCCACCTGTGCCCCGACCTTCTGGGCGACCTGGAAGATGCCGTAGGCCGTGCCCGAGGGGCCTGTGCTGACGGGCGTGAGCAGCTCTTCGGCGGTTTCCTGGTACGGGGAGGTCATGGGGTAGTGGTACAGGTCCTGGCCGGACTCCCACGAGAGCTTTCCTTCGCCGTTGACGGCCTCGAACCACTCACGCTCCGAGAGCGGGGGCGACACCTCCTGCGGGTGGGGCGCGCCATGGCGGCGCTCCTTGGGGAGCGCGTCGCGCTCATCGCGCAGCTTGTTGAAGGCCTCTGGCCGCTCCAGCCGGCCGAAGAGGTTGGCGACGTAGCCGTTGTAGACGAGCGTGAGGCGTTCGCGCAGGTTGCCCGAATCGACGACGGCCTTGAGGGTGGAGAGTTCGGCACCCACCATGCCGGTGACAGACGACTGCTTCGAGCCAAGCTTGGCGCGCTGGCGCTCGTTGACAGACTCCCACACCGCACTGGCCAGCTTGCCGGCTTCAGCGAGGGCGGCGCCGTGCGTAGACAGCATGGCGCCCAGCGCCTTCTCATACGCGACGGCGGCATCGATGAAGGCAATCGCCTCGACCTCGGCGGGCGAGGCGTTCGGCGCGCTCTTGAGGACCTCGCTGGGGTTGTCCACGTCGTCGATGTGGAGCAAGGTCGGCGGGAGCGGCAAGGCCAAGGGCTGCGCCAGCGCCTTCGTCTTGTGGCGGCCGATGAGAAAAACCTCGTAGGCCGTCACGAATGCCTGAGGGCTCGCGTAGCGCACCCAGGCCTGCTGCTCGTTCATGGTCCACACGCGCGAGATCTGCAGGCTCTCGCGGTAGAAGGGGTTGTGGAACTTGATCTGCGAGAGGGTCGCGTCGCAGACGGCATCGGATTCGCCGAAGGCGTCCTTGATCTGCTGCTCGGTCTTGCCGTCTGTTTCAGACGTGTCGGTGAACAGCCGGCAGCTGGCCGATGACGTCAGGCGCAGCTCCATCAGGACGTGGGGCTTGCCGACGGTGGCGGCGTAGGCCGCGGCGCCCTCGCGGTCGGGGGATGCGTAGAAGCCGCAGCCCAGTTCCGTCCAGCCGTCCTTGTTGCTGACGCGGCTGATGCCCGAGAGCACGTAAGAGCGCACTGAGGCCGCGTTGGCCACGCGGTAGACGCGGGTGTCTTCGTTGAGCTCGAAGGTCTCCTTGTCGTCGGCAGCTGCGACGCCCTCGTGGCCGCTGGCGCGCACGAAGCGGATCAGCTGCTCGCCGACACCCTCGCCACCCAGCAGATCGGTCACCACGGCGGCCTGCTGGCCGAGATCGAGCTCATGGAGGCTCTCATTGAGGTAGAGCTTGTTGCCGGAGATGTAGGCCGGCTGGTTCTCGGTGAGAAAGTTCAAGGAGGGGAGCGTGCCCGATTCTTCGATCAGCTTCTCGGATTCAAGGCGTGCGAGCTCGGCGCGGGCGCGGTCCAGGGCGGTGGCGAGGAGATCGAAGTCGTAGGCGCGGCCGAAGTGGCTGGACGCGGTGTCGGTCAGGACGAGCGCGCGCACGCGCTTCAGGGCACTGTCGACGGCGAACACCAGCGCCTTGCCGCGGTCGGAGAGGCGCTGCAGCACGACCCGCTGCGTCACACCGCCAAACGCCGCTTGCAGCGCGCCACGCTGGGCCTGCATGCGTGGCGATCGGTCGAGCTCGGCCTGCCATGCCGGAGCTTGAAGCGACGGCTCGCCGAAGAGGGTGTCGGCGGATGCGTGACGCCTCGACACGGCGCCAGCCGGCTGGCGTGGCGCCGCAGCGGCGCCGGGGTCTTGCGTTCTCATCGAAACCCTCCACGAAGAGGATCAAGGCTAAAGGCCGGCCTCGCACAGCGCCATCGGCCCCCTTCTGAGATCGACCTTCAGAATTCCTGAGCTCGGGGCTCATCGACCCATGCGCCGGCTGTGGGCAGGCGGCCGCAACTCGACGGTCACCGCAGCGCCGACCGCGGCGTCCCACGAGCGATCAAGGTGCGGCGCCACTGCTGGGCGTGGGCCTCGCGGCCCGTCAGGGCGTCGGCCGCCTTGTCCACGCGGGCGTCGCCCTGGCGCAGCTCGATGCCGCTTTGCCGCGCCGCAGCCAACAACTGCTCTCGCACCCGGTTCAGCAGCCGGCTATCGGTGGGGTGCGCAACCGCCTTGGGCTGAACCGTGTGGTACACGATCGCCGGAGCCAAACTCTGGCGCTTGACCACGCCGGCCGACACCGCAGTGTTGATGTTGTCGTACAGCGCTCGCAAGGCCTCGATGCGGCCCGCCTGACGGGGCAGCCCAAGGGCGCCAGCGAGTCGGTCACGCCTGAAGCGCCCGCTGCGGCGGCGGACCGCCGCGTCACCATCGTCGCCCTGCAACAGAACTGATCGATCGCTCCGCTCGCAACCACGCTCCTTGCGGCCCGCTTGCCCGGGCGGCCCCGAACTTCACGCAAGTGGTCTGGTAGTAGTTACGTTGACATGCCCAGGGGTGGCGGGCTTATCGTCAATTCCCTAGCGAAACGGACAGGGCGGCGACGTGAGAACAACAACACCCGACCGACTGAGCAGAACGGAGCGACACGAGGCCGGTCTCCGTGAGGGACTTCGTACGCTTGCCTACGAACTGACGGTGGCGGAGTCGCGCGAGCGCGACCGCATTGCGCGCGAATTGCATGACGGCATCGGTCAGGTTCTCGTGGTGGCCAGGTTCAGACTGGGTGAGCTGCGGGAAGCCAGCGCCGAAAAGCGCGACGCATTGATGACCGAGATCGACGAGCTGCTGCGCGATGCCTCGAGGGCCACACGCTCCACCACCTTCGAGCTGGGCACACCGGCACTGCGGCTCGGTCTGCACGAGGCCATGCTGAGCATGGTGGAGCGCTTGAACAAGTTCCCTGGTGCGCGCTTTGCCCTGGACGGAAACCTGCCCGACCTGCTCTGGCCCGATGAAGTGCAGGCTGTCCTGCTGCGAGTGACGCGGGAGCTGTGCGTCAATGTGCAGCGGCACGCCCACGCCCGCCATGCCGTGCTGCGCCTGAGCAGCA
This sequence comes from Rubrivivax sp., assembly GCA_027487585.1. Taxonomy (GTDB): domain Bacteria; phylum Pseudomonadota; class Gammaproteobacteria; order Burkholderiales; family Burkholderiaceae_C; genus Rubrivivax. The sequence continues at coordinate 41,162 of JAIYDH010000385.1, read as the reverse complement.
ATGCCACCCACATCTGCGTCCTGGTGTCTGATGACGGCGTGGGCATCGATCCCATGCAGCCTCTACCCCGCCTGAGCGCGCACGGCGGGTTTGGCCTGCACAGCGCGCAGGCGCAGGTGCGCGCGCTAGGTGGGACGCTGCTGCTGGAAAGCGGCCGAGGTGCGGGTTGCACGGCCACGGTCACCTTGCCCTTGGTGGTGGAGCCCAGATGAGCCCCCTGCCCGGCAGCACCGCAGCCCACAAGGGCCGGTCGGCTGCGTTGCACATCCGCGTGGTGTTGGCCGATGACCACCGGCTGATGCGCGAGGGCCTGCAGGCCTTGCTGGGGCGCGAGTCCGACATCGCAGTGGTCGGCACCGCCGCTGACGGTCTTGACGCGGTGCGCATGGCGCGCGACACCCAACCCGACGTGCTGGTGACAGATCTGAACATGCCGGGCCTCAATGGCTTGGAGGCCATTCGGCGCATCCATGCCGAGCACCCGGCCATCAAGCTGCTCTGCTTGTCCATGCATGACGACAGCCGGATGGTCATGTCTGTTCTGCGAGCCGGTGCTTCGGGATATCTGCTCAAGGACAACTCCAGCGACGAACTGTCCTTGGCCATCCGCAAGGTGATGGCGCAGCACGTCTACCTCGACCCCGAACTGGTGACCACCGTGGTGGAGGCCATGCGCGGCCAAGGCAGCCCCGGTGCCCAGTCCGCAGAACCAGAGCGCCCGGCCTTGACGCCCAGGGAGCGGGAACTGGTGCAGTTGCTGTCCGAAGGTTTCTCGACGCAGAGCATCGCTGACCGCTTGCATGTCAGCGTCAAGACCGTGGCCACGCATCGCGAGAACGTGATGCAGAAGCTGCACCTGGACAGCGTGGCGGCCCTCACCCGCTATGCGTTGCGCGAAGGCCTGAGCAGCCTGGACACCCCTTGCGGGGCGCCACCCCGCTCACGCCGACGCGGCGTCAACTGACGCCGCAGGCGTCCGCATTTCGGAAGCCCAAACTCAGCATCTCGAACCTGCGGATCTCAGCGTGTGACTGATTCGCCGGCCGCGGCCCGCGGTCTATCGTGGAGTCACCATGCTGCCCACCCCGCCATGATCGACGCTGCCATCACCCAAGTGGCCAGCCAGTTGAACCAGGCGCTGAAGCGCCAGTTCCTCGTGGCTGAAGACCTGGTGGTTGTGTGCAACCTGCATGAACAGGATGGCAGCGTAGCCACCCAGGTGACCAACAAGCTCGCCGTGTTCCTGGTCAACATCGAACGCGAGTCTGTTCCCGTCGGCGCCAGTGGCGGCAGCGTGTCGCAGCGCTACCTTCAGAAGACTGCACCTGTTCACCTGAACATGATGGTCATGTTTGCGGCCAACTTCAGCGGCAGCAATTACCCCGAAGCGCTGAAGTTCCTGTCAAGTACGGTGGCGTTCTTCCAGGGAAGGCCGCTGTTCAACCACCAGAACACGCCCGAACTGGACAGGCGCATCGACAAGCTGACGCTGGAGATCGAGAACCTGAGCGTCAGTGACTTGAGCAACCTGTGGGGCATGCTCAGCGGGAAGTACCTGCCCTCGGTGCTGTACCGCATGCGCATGGTCAACATCGATGCCAACCAGCTCATGGCGCAGATTCCGCGCGTGGCGCAGCCGGAAGTGGGTGTGCGGTGAACCGTGCCACGCGCTGGACGCCGTTCCTGGAAGTGACTGTGGGCCACGCCTACTTCGCCGACGGCTTGGCCCAGGGCTTGAGCTTTGAGCCCAGCGCCGACACGGTGGAGTGGCTGCGCGCCCATGACTGCGTCACCCGCCAGACTGGTTCAGGGTTCCTCGTGGCTGCGCCCGGTGGCGCCGCACTGGATGCCAGTGTCAGCTTGGCCTGGTGTGTGCGCAGCCAAGACACCGGGCTGCATGCCTGCACCGAAGGGCTAGCCACGGCGCCCGGGGAACTGCTGGTGCTGCGCCCGGGCAGTGCTGCGGATGACCCCTTGCGCCTGCATGCAGGACCCGTTGCCGGGCCAGCCGATCACTGGCCGGCAACCTGGCCCAGCGTCACCAAGCACTTGCGCGTGTCCAACCGCCGTCACATGCCGCTGATGTTGTTGGACCTGCCGGTGCCTGAAAGACCCGTGCACTACCGCGCGCAGCTGGCAGCCCGTGCCACGGTGTGGCGCTACTGGCTGTTGGGCGATTGGTCTGAGGACCCGCTGCAAGTGGTTGACCCGACACAGCAGATCCGCTTCACTGATCCACAACCGGAGCAGCTGGTCGACGGCCGATGGGTGCTGTCCAGCCGTTCCGAGTCCGGCATTGAACTGCGCCAGCGCTCAGACGAGCGCTTCCAGTTGCGCAGCCGCAGCGCGGCTGCAGAACGAGTCCTGGTCAAGCGCCTGCCGGTGGCTGGCGCAGACCATTTCGCCCGCGAGACGATCCACGGCGTGCCCGCGCTGGTCTCCGAGATCTATGTGCATCGCTAACGTTCCAATTCATCCAAGCAGGAGGCTGCAATGGCCATGAAGACACCCGGTGTCTATATCGTCGAGAAGAACGCGTTTCCGCCCTCGGTGGTGGAAGTCGCGACCGCCGTGCCGGCCTTCATTGGCTACACGGACTTTGCGCGCAACGGCGGCAATTCGCTGCACAACAAGCCTTGGCGCATTTCGTCCATGAGCGAGTACGCGCGCTACTTTGGCGGCCCGCCCAAGCCCGTGTTCAAGCTGGAAGTGGTCCCGAACCCGGAACCCGCTGCGGGCAACAAGCCCAGCCCGACCGATGCCCGGGGCCAGAAGTCTGACTTCACGTTCGGCGGCAAGACCTACCGGCTGTCGCGCTCGGCGAAGAAGGCCGGCGGGCGTTACCTGATGCACCAGGCCATGACGCACTTCTTCCAGAACGGCGGGGGTGCTTGCTACATCGTCTCGGTGGGCGACTACACCAAGGAGATCGAGGCGGGTGACGAAGGCAAGGACCTGATCGGCGGCTTGACGCCCCTGGTCAAGGAACAAGAGCCGACGATGGTGCTGATGCCCGACGCCGTCTTGCTGAGCCAGGCGGACTGCATCTTGGCGCAGCAGCAGATGCTGGCGCACTGCGGAGGCAAGATGCGCAACCGCGTGGCCATCCTGGACATCTGGGGCGGCGACCGCGACCGCAAGGACGCGGAGTTTGGCTGGAGCTGCATCGACGAGTTCCGCAACGACATCGGCATCAACCATCTGGACTTCTCCAGCGCCTACTACCCGTGGCTGCACACGTCATTGGTGCCGGCCAGTGCTCTGGACTACGGCATCTTTGGCAGCGAGATCACCAACCTGACCACCATGCTGTTGGCCGACCTGGGCCTGAGCGACGATGCGGTGGTCAGTGCAGATCCGAAACTCAAGGCCCGGGCTGATGCCATCAAGTCCATGCTGACGACCGATGAGAAGTGGGTCGAGAACCTCATTGCGGCCCTGAAGGACGACAAGAAGGTCGTGGACAAGGCCAAGGAAGAGGCCGACATCAAGCGGCGAGCAGCCGACCCAGACATGAAGCGGGCCTTGCTGGCGCCCAGCAAAGACCTGGTCCAGAAGAGCGTGCTCACCATGAGCAGCCTCTACGAACACGCGCTGAAGGAAGCGCGCGAGATGATCAACCTGATGCCGCCCTCAGCAGCGATGGCCGGCCTGTACACCATGGTCGACAACAGCCGTGGTGTCTGGAAAGCCCCGGCCAACGTCAGCGTGGCCAACGTCGTCAGGCCGGCCGTGGAGATTTCGCACGAGGACCAGGAAGACCTCAACGTCACCACGCAGGGCAAGAGCATCAACGCCATCCGCAGCTTCATCGGCGAAGGCGCCTTGGTGTGGGGTGCCCGTACGCTGGACGGCAACAGCCTGGACTGGCGCTACATCAGCGTGCGGCGCACGATGATCATGCTGGAAGAGAGCTGCCGCCTGGCCGCCAAGGCCATGGTCTTCGAGCCCAACGTCGGCAACACCTGGGTGACCATCAAGTCGATGATCAGCAACTTCCTGGTCGGCATCTGGAAACGCGGCGGCCTGGCCGGCGCGGTGCCCGACGACGCCTTCAGCGTGCATGTGGGCCTGGGCGAGACCATGACCTCCGAGGACATCTTGGAGGGCATCTTGCGCGTCACCGTGCTGGTGGCCATCAGCCGCCCGGCTGAGTTCATCGAAATCACCTTCCAGCAGCAGATGCAGAAGTCCTGACATCAGGCTGCACTTCCTTCTTACTCCCCTTAATGACGACCACGGAGAACTTCCATGGCAGCAGATGACGGTTCCGCCCAGTCCACCACCGTGTGGCCCTTGCCCAAGTTCCGCTTCGAAGTGAAGTGGGACAGCGCAGTGATGCATTTCCAGGAAGTCTCGGGCCTGGACGCCGAGGCCCAGGCCATCGAGTACCGACACGGTGACAGTCCGCAGTTCAGCACCATCAAGATGCCGGGGCTGAAGAAGTTCAGCGATGTCACCATGAAGAAAGGCGTCTTCAAGAGCGACAACAAGTTCTGGGACTGGTTCAACGAGATCAAGATGAACACCATCAAGCGCAAGCCGGTGACCATCAGCTTGCTCGACGAGGCCGGCGCGCCGACGATGGTGTGGACCTTGACCAACGCCTGGCCCAACAAGATCAGCGGCACCGATCTCAAGGCCCAGGGCAACGAAGTGGCCGTGGAGACCATCGTCATCTCGCACGAAGGCTTGACCATCGCCAACGCGTGACGCCATGCCGCCGCTCGCCCCGCCCATGCCCGCACCGCGCGCGGCCGGGTCGCCTGCCGCGCCGCCCCCGGTGTACCCGCCGGTGGCTTTTCATTTCCGCGTCAGCTTTGGAACGGCAGCGCCGGACGCCGACTGCTCGTTCCGCGAGGTCAGCGGCATCGCGGCGGAGATGGAAACCGAAACGGTGGTGGAAGGCGGCGAGAACCGCTTCGTCTACACGCTGCCCAAGGCGGTCAAGCACCCGCGGCTGGTGCTCAAGCGCGGTGTGGCGCCTTACACATCGCGCCTGGTCACCTGGTGCAGGGACGTTCTCGAAGGCGGGCTGGGTCAACCCGTCACCACCAAGCTGATGCAGGTGGCGTTGCTCGACGAAACGGGGCAGCCCCTGCGCGTATGGACCTTTGACGGCGCCTACCCGGTGAAGTGGGATGTGGAGCCCTTCCAGAGCAGCAAGAACGAGGTTGCGATGGAGAAGGTGGAGTTCGCCTACCTGAACGTCAAGCGCGAGAAGTAGGCGCGTGAAGCGATCTTGAGAAGCCATCGCAACAAGCCTGCGTCCTTGACCTGCACTGTCTACCCTCACCCGAGACTCGCACCATGACCATTGAAGTCCGCCAGGTCTTGATCCGCTCGCAGGTCGGGGTGCGGCCCGTTGCTGGCGCAACCCCAACGGCCGCAGACGCGCGCGAGCTGGAGCGCGCCAAGGCGCAGGTCCTGGCGGAGTGCAAGGCCTGGCTTCGCGAGCAGTTGCGCGCCTCGCGGGAGCGCTGAGGTGCTGACTTCACCCAGCTTCAGCGAGCGCATCGCCTCTGCGGCCGGCAATGTGGGCAGCAGCGGCGGTGGGGCGCCGGGCGCCGGCGCCAAGTCGCGCCTCTTGATGACGCGATACAAAGTCAATGCCGATGGCACCACCACGCTGGAACCGGACCAGCGCTTTGAAGTGCTCATCAACCCGGCCGAGTTCAAGCACGTCGCGGGTATCACCTACGCCAAGGACAAGACCTTGGGCGATTCGGCTGTCAACGCCAAGTTCAGTGCCATGAACGACGAGAAGGTCAGCTTCTCGTTGGTGCTGGACGGCACGGGCGTCGTACCTCGCCCCACGCGCACACCGCGCAGCGTGAAAGCGCAGCTGGCCGACCTGCACAACGTGACCTACAACTATGTAGGCACCCTGCACGAGCCGCCGCATGTGCGCCTGCTGTGGGGCAGCCTCATCTTCTTCGGCCGGCTGGAAAGCATGAGCACGCAGTTCACGCTGTTCAAGCCCAGTGGCGAACCCCTGCGCGCCAAGGTGGACCTGTCCTTCACCGGGTCCACCAGCAAGCGTGAGGGTGAGCTGGTCTCCAACCGGAGCTCACCCGACCTGAGCCACCGTGTGCAGGTGCGCGAAGGCGACACCTTGCCGCTGCTGTGCCAGCGCATCTACGGTGACCCGGGCTACTACATGGACGTGGCGGCCTTCAATGGGCTGGGCGACTTTAGGCGGCTGCGGCCTGGGCTGGATCTGCACTTTCCGCCGCTGGAGTGAACCGTGCCCGCTGAATCGCCTGCCGTCGATGGGGTCCTGCGCCTCACGGTCACCTTTGATGGTGCCGATGTCAGCGCCGTTTGCGAGCTGGTCTCGGTCACGATCCGCCGCGCCATCAACCGGGTGCCGACGGCGACCCTGGTGCTGCTGGACGGTGACATGCCACAGCAGTCCATGCCGCAAAGCGATGCGGCCACCTATCTGCCGGGCGCCAGCGTGGAGGTCAAGGCCGGTTATGGCGACGCCGAGCAGAGCATCTTCCAGGGCATCGTGGTGCGCCATGGCGTCAGCATGAGAGGGGGCCATGACGGGGGCTCAGGCGCACGGCTGACGCTGGAGTGCCGTGACAAGGCCGTCAAGATGACCGTGGCGCGCAGCACCATGCTGTGGACGGACAAGACCGACAGCGACATCCTGCAAGAGCTGATCGACAACCATGGCCTGCAGGCCGAGGTAGACGCCACAAACCACACGCACAAGCAGATCGTCCAGCACTACTGCACCGACTGGGACTTCCTGGTCTCGCGGGCCGAAGCCAATGGACTGCTGGTGATGCCGCAGGACGGCAAGCTCGTCGTCGCTGCGCCCGCATCCAGCAGCGAGCCGGTGCTGTTGGTGGGCTGGGGAAGAGACATCCTGGAGTTTCAGGCCGACCTGGATGCCAGGCACCAGTTCAGTCAGGTCAAGACCACGGCCTGGGACCCTTCGACACAAGCGGTGGTCAACGGCACCGACGCAAGCCCTGATGCGCTGACCGCGCAAGGGGACCTGACTGCAAGCACGCTGGCGCAAGTGCTCGGTCTTTCCAGTGTGGGTTTGCAGACCACGGTGCCCCTTGAACAGACGGAGCTGACTGGCTGGGCCAAGGCGCAGCAGGTCAAGTCCAGCTTGGCGCGGGTGCGCGGCTATGTGCGGTTCCAGGGCAGCGCTTTGGCCCAGGTGGGTGCTGTCGTCTCGCTGGAAGGCGTGGGTACGCGCTTCTCGGGCAAGGTGCTCACCACCGCGCTCACTCACACCCTGCGTGAAGGCGAGTGGACCACCGAAGTGGAGTTCGGACATGAGATCGACTGGTTCACCTCGCGCACAGACATCGTGGCGCCGGCGGCGGCTGGCCGTCTGCCGGGCATCGAGGGCCTGTTTGCGGGGGTGGTGGCCAAACTGGATGCCGACCCGCAGTCACAGCACCGCATCCAGGTGAATGTGCCCTCAGCCGGCATCACGGGCGTGTGGGCACGGCTGGCGCAGACCTTTGCGTCCAACAGCTTTGGCGCCTTCTTCGTGCCGGAAGTGGGTGATGAGGTGCTGCTGGGCTGGTTCAACAACGACCCCGCTTTCCCCGTGGTGCTGGGGTGTCTCTACAGCAGCAAGCAGGCGCCGCCCTACACGCTGGAAGCGGCCAACAACACCAAGGCCATCGTCACCCGCTGCAAGTCCAAGCTGGAGTTCAATGAGGCCGACAAGGTCATCACGCTGGTCACGCCGGGCAAGAACCAGATCGTCATCAGCGACAAGGACAAGAGCATCACGCTGACCGACCAGAACAACAACAAGGTGGAACTGGCGCCTGGCGGCATCACGCTGGACAGCCCCAAGGACATCACCATCAAGGCCAAGGGCAAGATCACGCTGGACGCCGTGGGCGAGGTGAGCATCACCTCCAAGGCCGACGTGAAGGTGGCCGGGCTCAACATCAACTGCACCGCCCAGGTGGGCTTTGCAGGCAAGGGTTCGGCTACGGCAGAACTCTCGGCATCCGGCCAGACCACGGTCAAGGGTGCGATCGTGATGATCAATTGATGGCCCACGAACGAGCACCTGCACCAAACCCAGCACCAGAACCATGCCGCCCGCCGCCCGCCTGACCGACATGCACGTCTGCCCTATGGTGACGCCTGGTCTGCCACCCATTCCGCATGTGGGTGGCCCCATCATCGGCCCGGGTGTGCCCACGGTGTTGATCGGCAGCCTGCCTGCTGCGGTGGTGGGTGACAACGCGGTGTGCGTGGGGCCGCCCGACGCCATCGTCAAGGGTTCGGCCACGGTCCTGATAGGAGGCAAGCCCGCAGCCCGTCTGGGCGACACCACGGCGCATGGCGGCAGCGTCGTGCTGGGTCTGCCCACCGTGCTGATCGGGGGCTGAGGGTGGCCTCCAAGACCAACGCCGAACTGGACCTGCACTTCCTGGGTCATGGCTGGGCTTTCCCGCCGGCCTTTGACCCGCGGGGGCGCGCCGTGCGCATGGTTTCGCATGTGCGGGACGTAGAAGAGAGCCTGCGGCTCTTGATGTCCACAGCACCCGGTGAGCGCGTCATGCAGCCCAGCTACGGCTGCGGCTTGCACAAGCTGGTATTCGAAGTGATCAACGAAAGCACGCTCACCGAGATGCGCAGCCTGATTGAGAAGGCCGTCATCTTCTTTGAGCCCCGCGTGACGCTGGAGGCCGTGGACTTTGAGTTTGACGAGCCGCTGCAGGGCACCTTGCTGATCCACCTGAGCTACACCGTGCGCAGCACCAATTCGCGCCACAACATGGTCTACCCCCTGTACCTGCAAGAGGGTCGCGGTGCGCGTGGCGACCCCTGGACCCTGGCCGCCGAATGAACCCGCTGGCCCATCAACCCGCCGTCCCCGGCGGCACCCAGGACGGCACCACCCAGGCGCAGCGCGGCCTGGCCGCTTTGGACACGCCCTTCCAGGTGGATGCGCTGCGAATGGACCAACTGTTGGCCCTGACCCGCCGACTGGCCGCCAAGCTGCGCTATGTGGACGCGAATGGCCGCAGCAGCGGCACCTGGGAAGAACTCTTCGAGCACGACGGCACGCTGGTGCTGGCCGACATGGCCAGCTTCAGCCGGCGGGCCTGGGATCGGCGTTTTGAGCTGCTCTGTGCAGGACCCGACCCCATTCCTGCAGCCCAGCAGTTGCTGGACATGGTGGAACAGCTGGACCGTTGGTTGCGTGCCCTGGACAACCAGGCCGAGGTCACCTCGGGTGGCCTGGCCGACAGCCCCGCATTGGGCGCCCTTCATGACGGGCTTAGGCAGGCCATAAAGGGGCAACTGGCCGGTCAGTTAACGTGGGTGCTGGCGACCTTTGGCAGTCGGCCGCGCGAAGGTCTGGCCTTGCTGCAGCGTGCCCAGGGGCTGTCAGCGGACTGGACAGACAGCCCGCCCTGGACGCCTGCGGGAGACAACAAACGGCGCCAGCTGCAAGGCGTGGGGCGGTCCTTCAGCATGGCACTGGGGCGTCTGCAGGGTATGGCGCGGGAGCGTTTGCCGCAGACCCTGGGCGGCGGCCGGCACGACCCGGCGGTGGGCTTGTTGCTGAGCTTCCTGCAGCTGTATGGGTTGGTGCAGGCCGACACCAACCAGCTGGGTGAAAGGCACATCGACTTCTACCATCGCGAGGTGCTCGGTTTTGCGCCCCGTGCGGCGGTGCCAGACCGTGTGCACGTGGTGCTGCAAGCCGATGCGCTGCGCGTGCAGCCCGTCGTGGTGCCTGCGGGCACGCTGTTCCCGGCGGTCAAGGGACCGGACGGCCAGCCGCTGACGTTTGCCAGCGACGCTGCTGCGACTGCGGGTCAAGCCCGTGTCGCCGCGTTGTCCACCTTGCGACTGGAGCGCGACGACGATGTCCAGCCCGAGGCCGACCTCGGCTATGTCTCGGCCGTGCGCGCCAACAGCCTGGGCCTGCCGCCGCCAGACGCTGAACCCGTGCCCACGCTGGGCGGCGGCCGCGGCAGCCACGATGCAGCCCTGGGCCTGGCCGTGGCTTCGCCGCTGCTGTTGCTGAAGGAGGGCCGGCGCCGCATCGATCTCGAGGTGCAGCTGGACTGGCCTGGCCCGAAAACCAAGGCGCTCAGGCGACTGGCCTCCTGCACCAAGGATGGCGACGTCTTCCGCAACGCGCTGGGTCAGCTGTATGCCCGCTGGCTGCTGGGCGACACGGCCATGCTCGGCGCAGAGCACCGAGGCCGTTTGCGGCGTCAGGCGCAGGGCTTCGAACTGCATTCGCGCAGTGTCCGCCACATGCTGGACGAACCCACGCCGGGCCAGGCACCCCAGCAGATGGAGTTCTTTCGGGTGGTGACCGACCTGTTCGAGCTGAGCCTGACGCATGCCGAGGGCTGGCTGGTCGCGCGCAACGTGCAGCTGGAAAAGCTGCCCGTGGGCCAGAGCGGTTTCCGCCTGGTGGTGTGGCTCAAGGAGGAAGACCCCTCGATAGCGGGCTGCAACCCTGCCGTGCATGGGCAGGCCTGGCCGACCCGGCTGCCGGTGCTGAAGCTGCAGGCCAGCCCACGTGCGCGCATTCACCCGCTGTCGATCTTCGAGCACGCTTCGGTGGCTCGTGTCCTGTTGTCGGTCAAGGTCGACGGTGTGCGTGACCTGGTGGTCCACAACCAGCTGGGCCTTCTTGACGCCAGCAAGGTGTTCGCCCCCTTCGGGCCCCTGCCCAACCTGTCTTCAGCGCTGGTGGTGGGCTCACCAGAGGCCGCAGCCAAGAACCTGGACAGCCTCAGCCTTACGTTTGACTGGAGCGGCCTGCCCGCATCAGGTCTGCAAGCCCACTACGCCGCCTACGGCCGTGAACAAGCCGAGGGGCCTTTCAGCGTGGCCTTGTCGCTGCTGCGCGATGGCGTCTGGCGGCCTTGCGGCGGCGCGTCTTCCAGACAAAGCCTCTTTGCCCAGGCCGATGCCGAGGGTCGCGAGCCTGCGTTGCAGCAAGTCCTTGTCGATCCGCTGTCGGTGCGCGAAAACGCCAGGGCCAGCTCCCAGCCCCTGGAGCCCATCGCCGCGGTACGGGATGGTTTGCTGCGGCTGCAGCTGAACCACCCGCCGGGGGCATTTGGGCACAGCGCCTACGCCGGTTTGTTGTCCCAGGCCGTTACCACACGCACGCGGCGGCGGGGTGCCACGGCCATGCCGGAGGCACCGTACACACCTGAATTGCAGTCCTTGCGCCTGCACTATGTCGCCAGCAGCACCTTGGACCCGATGGCCAAGGCCGCGGCGCTGCAGCGCCGCGGCGAGATGGCCGACGATGTCGAGCGGCTGCTACACGTCCACCCCTTTGGTGTGGCCGCCTTGTGCCGGAGCCCTGAAGGCCAGGCCCCGGGTGTGCTGCCGCCCTTGGGCGCGGATGGCAGTCTCTTCATCGGCCTGTCGCTGCCGCCAGAGGCCGAGGGCCTGTCCGGTGTCCTGACCCTGCTGTTCCAGATGCTGCCCAAGGGTGCGGCGTCACTGGCCGCGGGCGCCGACCGCGCGCCGGTCTCCTGGGCTTACCTGGCCAACGACCAGTGGCAGGTGCTGGACAGTCGCGATGTGCTGTCCGACACCACCTACGGGCTGCTGACCACCGGCGTGGTGAGCTTGGACCTGCCGCGCGGTGCTCGCGCCGACAACGCGTTGCTGGGCCGGGGCCTGTACTGGTTGCGGGTGTCCGGGAACCGCGAGTTGCAAGCCACGGCTGACCTGATCAGTGTGCATGCCCACGCGGCCACCTTGTCGCGGGTGCTGGATGCCGTGGCCTTGCCCAGCGAGCCTCTGGCTGCAGGCCGCATCACCCAGACGGCCAGCCCTGTGCCCGGGCTGGCGGCCGTTTTGCAGCCCGCTGCGGGTACGGGCCTGGTGCAGACGGAGTCGGCTGCGCAGCTGCGCTTGCGGGTGGCCGAGCGCCTGCGGCACAAGAACCGCGCCAGCCTGGCCTGGGACTACGAACGCCTGGTGCTGGCCCTCGCGCCAGACGTACACAAGGTCAAGTGCTTCATGGCGCCTGCAGCCGGCCTGAACGCGGGCGAGGTGCTGGTGGCCGTCTTGCCGGCCACGCGGCGCAACACGCCGGACATGGGTACCCAGGCGCAGCATCTGGATGTGCTGGCACTGCAGCGCATTCATGAACTGCTGCGCGAACGGGCTTCGCCCATGGTCCGTTTGCGTGTGCGCAATGTGTCCTTTGAGCGTGTGCAGGTGCGGTGTCGCGTCTTGATGGAGCGGCACGCCCAGTCTGGCGCCTTGCAACGCGACATCAACCGCGCCTTGGTGCAGTACCTGTCGCCCTGGCACGACGCCGGCTTTGGTCCGCGCCTGGACTGGCAACTGCGCTGCGAGGACCTGCAGGCCGAAGTGCGCCGCGTGCCGGGTGTGGCGGGTGTGGTTGGCGTGTCGCTGCTGCACGTGGTACTGGACGACAACGGCCTGCATCACTTTGCCGACACCGCAGCGCCTGGACACGCAGCGGATGTGCTGCGCGCCCGCCATCCCTGGAGCGTGGTGCTGCCGGTGGACGATCACTTGATTGAACTGGTGGAGCACACGCACGACACGAAACCGCGCGCCAGCGGCCTGACCCATCTGGAAGTCGCAGAAACCTGGGTCGTCTCCGAAGGCAAGGCGGGTTTGCAGGGCATGAGGGGCCTGGGCATGAGGGCGTCGACATGAGCAAGGGCGGACGCGACTCCCTCAAGCAGCTGTTCAAGGCCGGCAAGCTGCCGAGCGAGAAGGACTTTGAGCACCTGATCGGATCCATGCTGCACATGGACGACGAGGGCTTTCGCAAACACGAGACCTGGGGTCTGCAGGTGACCAGCGATGTGGCCAGCCCCGGCCTGATCACCTTCTACCGCAAGGAAAGCCAGGAGACTCCGCTGTGGCGCATCACGCACGCTGGCGTGGGTCACCAGCTTCGCCTGTCTAGCGCCGAAGCGAACCCCGACGCACGCCGGCCGCCAGCGCTCCTGACGCTGGATGACCGGCAGTTTGTCGGCATTGCACAAGAGAACCCCGAGCACACGCTGCATGTGGGCGGCGTGGTGGCTTCGCGCGCCCGCGTGGGCACCGTGCCGCGCCCCGCTGACGCCAAGGAGCTGGTGGCCGACCACGGATGGAAGGTCCTGGTCGGTGGCCTGACGGGCTGCAGCGCCTTCGAGGTGGTGGTGGCGATTGACAGACCTGGCGGGGGCCGCAGCGCCGTCTTGCACGCGATAGCCACGAATGCAGGCCATCCGCCCAAGGAGCTGCCCTGGTGGCTGGGCTGGATGGACCGCTGGGTCAATCGACGCAACCGCATACGCGCTGTGGACGCATGGTTTGGCGAGAAGTGCGACCGCCTGGAGCTTCGGTGGCAGGCCGAAAAGGAAGCGGGCAAGTACGCCTTGGCGGTGCGGTCGGCCTGTGACTACGGGGCCCAGGTCGAGATCAAGGCCCACGTGACGGAACTCTGGCCGGCCAGGGCGGCCAAGCCGGCCCCCAAAGAAACGACGCCCGAGATCCTGCTGTGAGTCAGGCCAGCTCCCCCACCATCGCGCGGCGCAAGCGTCAAGCCCGCAGCACAGGCTTCGAGCGGCTCAGGGCTGCCGGGTTGGTGCACTTGCAAAGCACCAGCGGTCTGGTGTGGACCGACCACAACGTCCATGACCCCGGCATCACGCTGCTGGAGTCCCTGTGTTTTGCGTTGACCGAACTGGCTTACCGCGCTGAGTTCCCGGTGGCTGACCTGCTCACCGGGCCCGATGGACAGATCGACTACACCGACCTGGCACTGCACCCGCCTCAACGGGCTTTGCCCTGCCACGCGTTGACTGCGGCGGACCACCGGCGCCGACTGCTTGACCTGACGCCGGGCCTTGACGACGTGCGTCTGGAAGTGCGGCAACCCGGCGTGCTCAGCTTGCAGATCAAGCTCAGCGATACCGGCGACTGGAGCGTGCTGCCGCAAATGCCGTCAGACAACCCGGTGGCGCGCCTGGCTGCGCGCACCTGGCGCGCCGAACGGCCCTTGGGTGAGGACCTGGCACCGCAGCTGGAGAAGGTGGTGGAGCGCACGTGTGACTTGTGGGCCACCCTGGAAATGGGAGGTTCCGCCGACGCCGCGCAGGTGGTGGCGGAGGTCTACGCCAGAGCCGCCGCTTGGGTGGACCGCGTGGCCAGACTGGCCACCCGCCGCGACCTTGTTGAGCAGGGGCTCAGCTTGGACCAGATCCACGACGGCCCTGAAGCGCTGCATGGCTTCACGGTAGCCGAGCAGCGCCGCCAGGCAGCCACCTCCGACGGCCGTCCCGATGGAGATGCTGACTTGCTCTACGTCGATGACATCGTCGAGCAGGTGCGCCAGGTGCGCGGCGTGAAGGCTGTGCTGGACCTGTATCTGCAAACCGAACAAGGGGTTGCCGTGCGCAGCGTCTTGCCCTGGGCGGGCCCGGGCTGGGCCCTGCGCTTGCGTGTGCCCGGCCGGCCCGGCGGCACGGCGCCCTTTGGTGTGACGCTGCAACGCCGCGCGCATCAGCTGGAGCTGGACCCGGCTGACGTGTGGCGGCGCGTGCAGGACTTGCGCGCGGTGGTCCGCGGCGAACGCCAGCATGCCGCGCGCTCCCTGAAAGAGGAGGAAACAGCGCGCCTGCCCAAAGGCCGTCACCGCCCGCCTGGGAACTACGTGTCCCTGCAGCACCACCTGCCCGCGGTCTACGGCGTTGGTGCGCATGGCGTGCCACCAAGCTACGGCCGCGAGCGGCAGGCCAAGGCCCAGCAGCTGCAGGCCTATCTCATGCTCTTCGACCAGACTCTGGCCAACGGCCTGGCGCAGCTGTCGCACCTGCACGAACTGTTCTCTGCCAGACAGGCGGGTCGGCGAACGGTGTGGTGGCAAGTGCTGCGCGAGTCGCAGACCCAGGGTGAGCCGCAGGTGCCCGGACTTGGCCAGTTGATGGACGCGAGCCCCCAAGCCTACGAAGACGATGTGTTGCGGCCCCTGGACGAAGCGACACGCCGGCGTCACCAGCTGCTGGACCACCTGTTGGCCCTCAATGGCGAGGTACCGGCCCAGAACGCCATGCGCTTGCACTGCGATCACCTTGACGACCAGGAGACCGAGGCGCTCTTGTTGCGCAACAAGGCGGCCTGGCTCAAGGACGTGGTGATGCTCGCGCGTATGCGCTCGCGAGGCTTCAACGACGCCTTGTCTTCATGGCCCAGGCCGGGCCATGAAGACAAGGACCCGTACAACACCAGCGGATTGGCGCGCCGGGTCGCGCTCTTGCTGGGCTTTGAGCGTGCACACGCCCGCAGGCTGGCCGGTGCTGCAGTCCACCGCTGCCGCCATGCCGCGCTCCAAGGCGCCCTGAAGCTGGTAGCTGCCGGAACTGGCCTGCTGCGTGCTGCCGCCACACGTGGGCGGCTCAGCGTGGTCCGCGGGCAGCAGGCCCAGCGTCATGATCTTTGGCTGCGCCCCGACGAAGCTGAAGGCACCCAGCCCTTGCACCTGGCCCGCTGCGCCAGCCTGCTGCGCGCGCAGCGCATGCAGCGTTGGCTGCGCGCCGCTGCGCTGCGCTGGCAGGACCGGTCCGAGGGCCTGCATCTGGTGGAGCACGTTCTCTTGCGCCCGACGGACAAGGCCCTGGGCAGGAACCTGGATGAGTGCGGCGGGTCGGCCTGGTACACCCAGCGCGTGACGGCGGTGTTCCCGGACTGGACCGTGCGCACGGCGAAAACGGCTTTTCGGAGCCTGGCGCAAGAGACCTTGCGCTTGAACTGCCCTGCTCACCTGCTGCCTGGCCAGCTGTGGTTGGGCCCACGCGACATGCATGAGTTTGAACAGCTCTACGGGGCCTGGCTCGAAAGCCGGCGCCACTGGTTGCTCGATCCATCGCTCAAGGGCGCAAGCGAACTGGACCGTTTGGCCGCTGGCGTCAGGGCCTGGCTGCAAGCCGCTGAGGGCCGCGCCTCATGAGCAAGTTGCACGTCGTGCAGGAGCTGTGCTTTGAACTGGACTTCGCTTCAGAGCAACAGGCCTTTGAGCTGCAGGACCGGCTCAGCCACTTCGCACGCCACCGTGCCCAGCTTGAGTTGAAGGATGCGTTTGACGCTGCCACGCCCGCCGGCACGGTCCTGCGGCTGGACGCCCTGGAGCTGGATCTGGGCTGGCTGGACCCCGCCGATAGCGAAGAGATCTGGGCCACCCGCTTGCGCCAGGCGCTGCAGGACGCCCTGGGCGACGTGGCCGGGCCGGCCGCGCTGGCCTCGGCCCAAGCCGAGCTGGAGGTCGATGCCGAGGCCAACGCAACGCAGGGCCGCCCTTCAGGCAGCGGCGCGCGCTGGCGCAGTGCGTCGCAAGCGCGCATGGACACGCTGGGCCATTACCTGTTGTCAGGCCAATGGCCCTGGCACGCAGCCCCAGGCATCGACGCGGCGGCGCTGGCGCAGGAGCAGTGGCAGGCGTCGCCCCTGGATCTGTTGACCTGGCTGCGCGCCCAGCCGGTGCAGGGCGCCCTGCGCCAGCGGCTGGCCTGGCATGCCCCCGCGGTGTGGCGTGAGTTGGAGCCCCTGTTGGCAGGTGGCACCCCGCCCCCAGAACGGCTGCAAGCCGTCTCGCCTTCACGCGGCGCCGCGGTCGGTGGCCAACGTCCGCTGCTTCGCCGGCTGCAAACGCTGCTGGCCGATGACAGTGTTCAATGGGGTGACGATGAACAGGCCGAACTGCTGCACCTGTGGACGGTCTTGCACGCTCAGGATCCAGCCGCCTTGAGGCAGCTGCTGCAGCACTGGGGCCTGCAGGCGCGCGTGCGCCGGCGCATGGCGCAGGTCTGGCCACAAGCCTTGTTGCAAGACGTGGTGGCCCTGTGGTTGCCGCAGGCCGAGACGGTGCGCCTGGAAGCGTTCTTGCGCCAAGAATCACCTGGCGGCGCCCAACATCGTGAAGCCTGGGTGCGGCTGCTGCGCACCCTGCTGGCGCCATCGTCTGGCGCACAGCCGGTGCGTGTTTCGGCCGACGACTTGATCCGTCTCTGGCACAACCTGGCCACCGACGCCGCAGACCCCACCGACCCTTCAGGACCACGTCCTGCAGTGCCTGAGCCACCAAAGCCCTGGCCGCACCTGCGCGAGCAGTCCGCGCAGTTGCCACGCGAGGCCTTTCAAGCGCTGTTGCAGCACGCGCTGGGCAGCTTCTACGCGCCCGAAGTGGCTGCGCAGCTCACCGCCTTGGCCTTTGACGAGCCGCCTGCGGCCTGGCGTGGAGCCGACGGCGCCCACCGGGTCGATGTGCCGCAACGCCTGCAGTGGGCGCTGGAGCTGATCCAGACCACGCATCCAGCCCGCATCACCCCGGAAAGTCTGGTCAGGCTGTGGTGGCGGCGCTGGTCTGCGCGGATGCTGTGCAGCCCTGACGAGTGGTTGCAGCGACTTCGGGCGACCGCAACGGCCGCCAACGCCCCGGCGCAGGACGCAGCGCGCGTGGCGGCTTGGCTGCGCTGGTTGGCGCGGCCTGCCGAAGCACCCGTTGCCAGCGCCGTGGCCCAAGAGCTGCGCGGCCTGTGGTCTGAAGCCGCTGGGCCGGACGAACAGATTGACGCATCGGCGCGCATCACCCTTGACGGCAGTGCAGACGCTGCCGAACTGCACCCGGCCACCCTGCGCCGCCTGGCCCTGGCCGTCAGTGCGTCGGCTCTGCAGCCAGGCCGTGACGGGTCTGCGACCCGGCCTGAATCCAGGTTGAGCGCCTTGGTAGGCGAGCTGTCCGCAGCGGCCTGGCAAGCCCTGCTGCAGGCCTTCTTGTCAGCGTCAGAGCTGAGCCTGCTGCAGCAGGGCTTGGCGAGCCTGGCAACGCAGTCACGCCGCACGGACGGGACGGGGGGCTTGCGGGTTGCCGTGCTGGCGACCTTGCTGTCGGGCAACGACGTTGCGGCAGCGCTCGCGGCCGCAGTGCGTGCGCTGGCCTTTGCCCAGAACGAGCTGCCGGCGGCTGTGGCGCGCCGCGCTGCTGCACATGCCACCCTGGCCGGACATGCCGGTGTGCCCGAAGCGCTTCTTGCCACGGTGGAGGTGGGCTCCCTGGCCAGGCCTGCGGCGCAGGCGCTCAGCCAGCAGCGCCACTGGGCCGGGCTGCTGCGCCTGGCCGAGGCGCTGGCTTCTGCACCGGCGGGCAAGTGGGACGACGTGGCGGCGGACTGGCACACGCTGCTGCAGTCCGAGCCCGCTGCGCTGCGTGCGCTGGTGCGTCAGCAGTTGCTCAATCCGCAGGACCGACAACGCGTGCTGGCTTGGCTGCCGGCGCAGGCTTGGGCCGAGTTGCTGGCCTTGCTGCTGCCAGCCGCGCCAGAGCTGGCGCGGGCAGCGGACCTGTTGTCGCGCACGGCCGGCCCCCATGTAGCGGTGGCAGGGCGTGACCTGGTGCTGGCCTGGATCCTGGGGATCGCTGCTGTCCGCACCGGCCACATGCTTCAGGCAGAAGCGGTGCAGGGTCTGTTGCACCATCTGGCCCAGGTCCGGGGTGTTTCGCCCGGCCTGCTGGCTGCGCAGGCAGGCGCTCTCTCAGGCGGGGCGCAGGCTGCCGCGCTGGCGCAAGCTGCCCGCTCTGATCCAGACCACCCCGGCCTGGCAAACCCGCGCGGGGCAGTCGCTGATGGCGCGGCCCCGTCGCCCGGGCACCTGGACTTGCCGCACACCCTGGCCAGCGATCCTGCACAGGCCCGGCGCGCGCTGCGGCTGCACGCGCAGCGCCATGACACGAGGCGGGACCTGCTGACCCAACTGAAGCCGGAGTGCATGCCGGCATTCCTGGCGCTGTACCTGCCAGACAGCGCGCCGGACCTCGCCAGCCTGGTGCGCCTGCTGGTGCTGGAACTCAGTGGCAGCGCAGAGGTCTCGTCAGACCTGAAAGGGGGCGGGCAGCCTGCGCACAGCGCCAGCGCCAGACCGACGCTGACCGCCACTGCCGCCCACCAGCTCTTGGCAGAGCACTTGCTGTGCAGCCTGCCGCAAGAGCCGAAGCCTGTGCTGCCCGCCGTGCTGGGCGAACTGCTGGCGCTGGCGGCCGATCGGCTGGCGCTGGCCGTGCCGGTGCTGGCACGCCGCCTGGAGCGCCAGTCCCTGGCCTACGGGCGGTCCCCAGCGCTCTTGGCACCCTGGTTGGTGCCCAGGGCCCCCGTGCCGATTGCCTCTCGTGCGTCGGCACCCGACTTGAGGACGGCCGGCTCTGACCGGCTCAGCGCTGCCGTAGGCCATCTGCGCGGCAGCGGTGTCGAGACGGCTTCCCGCGCCGAGCGTCTGCGTGCGCATTGGCAAACCCTGGTGCAGCAGCCGGATGAGGGCAGCCGCCACGTGCTGCAGCGCGAGCTGGAGTCGCCCCTGGCCGCCGAACGTCTGTCGGTGCTGCTGAGCCCCGAAGAACTGCGCAGGGCGCTGACCTGGCTGCGACCTGCCGACGCGCAAGCCTTGCACCACGTGTGGCCTGAGTTGCAGGCCCTGCCCACGCCGGGGCACAAGGGGTGGGTCGCGGTGGCGCGCGCCGTGCTGCAGGAGCTGTTCCAGGAAGACCGCGACCTCCACGGCCCTGGCCTGCTGCAGCGTGTAGCCCGGGCGGTGCAGCGCTTGAAGGGCCCGGCTGCCACGGAACAACCCGCAGCCCCGCCGCTGGTCCTGCCCTGGGCCCCGCCAGACGCCGGTGAACCGGCCTTCATTGGAAATGCCGGCCTGGTGCTGCTGACGCCCTACCTGGAGCGGCTCTTCACCATGCTCAAGCTGGTGCAGGACAAGGCATTCGTCGACGCGGCGGCTGCCGTGCGTACGACGCTGCTGATGCAGTACCTGGTCACAGGCCAGGCCGCCGCAGCCGAGCCTGAGCTGGCCTTGAACAAACTGCTGTGCGGCCTGCCTTTGGCCACGCCGGTGCCACCCTCGGTGGACTTGACCGATCAGGAGCGTGATGCGGCTGCAGGCCTGCTCCAGGCCGTGATTGCCCACTGGTCTGCGCTGGGCAGCACCAGTGTGGAAGGCCTGCGCCAGACCTTCCTGCAGCGCGAAGGACGGCTGGATCACGCCAACGAAGCCTGGCAACTGCAGGTGGCGCCGCAGGCCTTTGACATGCTTCTGGACCGGCTGCCCTGGGGCTACAGCACCGTCAAGTTTCCGTGGATGCAGGAGTTGATTCATGTCCAGTGGCGCTGAGTCTCTGCTGGCCCTTGAACTGCAGTGGCTGGACCGCGTGCTGCAGGCTCGCCTGTGCCTGCACTTCGGACAGCCCACCGACGTGCGGGACGTGCGCGAACTCAAGCCGCCGCCGGCCAACGACGGCAGCGCCTATGCACGTTTGCTCAGCGGCGCGGAGTGGGGCTTTGAAGAGCGTCTGCTGCTGGCGCTGGCCCTGGCACCCCATGTGCAGCCGCAGCTGCTGGACACACTTTTTGTGCGCAACCGCAACCTGGACCGCGGCTACACCGAGTTCGGCGGCACCAAAGGCAAGACCCATGGCGGGTTCTTGCCAACCTGCGAGACCGCGGTCTTTCTGCTGGCCGGTGAAGACCTGACACAGCGCTTCGCGACGCTTCGGCTCTTCGAGGATGGGCACTGGCTGCAGCGCAGGGGCATACTGTCCTTCGAGCATGACGCGCCCGGCGAGCCGCCGCTGGCCGCCAGCCTGCAGTTGCAGGCCGAGTTCCGCGAATTGCTGACCACGGGGCAGCCGCACAAGCCCGACTTCAGCAGCAACTTCCCGGCCCGCCTGATCACCACGGCCCTGCAGTGGGACGATCTGGTGCTGGCTCCTGACGTGATGGACGAAGTCAGCGCCATCACCACCTGGCTCAACCACGGCGACACGCTGCTCGACGGCTGGAAGCTGCGCAAGGCCGTCAAGCCCGGCTACCGCAGCCTTTTCTTTGGCCCGCCCGGCACGGGCAAGACGCTGACGGCCACGCTGCTGGGCCAGGCCACAGGCGCTGATGTCTACCGCATCGACCTGAGCATGGTGGTCAGCAAGTACATCGGCGAGACCGAAAAGAACCTGGGCCGCGTGTTTGACCTGGCCCAGAACCGGCGTTGGATCCTGTTCTTTGACGAAGCCGACGCGCTCTTTGGCAAACGCACCAGTGCCAGCAGCAGCAACGACCGCTATGCCAATCAGGAAGTGAGTTATCTCTTGCAGCGTGTGGAAGACTTTCCCGGCACTGTCATCCTGGCTACCAACCTCAAGGGAAACATCGACGAGGCCTTCGCGCGGCGCTTTCAGTCGCTGATCCACTTTCCCATGCCCGACGCCGACCAGCGCCTGCGGCTGTGGGAGGGCATGCTGCGCCACACTGGCCGCCTGGCCCCGGAGGTCGAGTTGCGCCAGGTGGCTGAAGCCCACGAGCTGTCCGGCGGCGCCATTGCCAACGTGGTGCGTGCCGCAGCCATCAGTGCGCTGCAGGCGGGTCGGCAGCACATGAGCCTGGCTGACTTGCGCCAGGGCGTGGCCAAGGAACTGCGCAAGGAAGGGCGCACGGTGCCCTCATGAACAAGCCGCAGTTCCGAGCGCAGACACGCTGTGGCCCGTGCACACACTGGCGCCGCCTGCTCCTGGGGAGCTGGCGCAATCCGGCGCTATGGGCCGCGCTCTTGACCGCATTGATGCCGGTTGTACCGGGCGCACCCGGCGCGCAGACGGCCGTGGCGCAAAGCGGCCAGGCCGCTGTGGCCCCAACCCCTGCATCACCCTCGGTGCCTGCCGCAGCCGCTTCCCGACCCGCCAGCCCCGCCGTGAACTCCGCGGCCCCGGCTGCCGCCGCCAAGCTCGTTTACCGCCAAGTGACGCTGGTGGTGGCCGATCAAGGCCGCGAGATCACGCCGCTGGCGCTGGTGCAGTCCGGCGGCGCGCCCTTCACTTTGGTTTTCGATGACAGCAAGCTGCCGCCCGGCATGCACATCGACGAACAAGGTGTGCTGCGCGGGAAAAGCGAGTTGGCCGACGACTACCGCTTTACCCTGCGCCTGTTGGTCGGCGAGGTGCAGACCGAACAGGCTTATCTGATCCGCGTGCGCAAGCGCAGCGCAGCGGCGATCAAGCAGCCGCCGCCGGCGCCTTCCGTCAAGACGTCCAGCCTCAGCCAGAAGCCAGGACTGAAGCTGGACGCGCCACGTGTCTGGCAACTGACCGAAGAGGATGTGAAGACTCTGGTGACGCCTACCGAAGAGCAGCTGCAACTGGCCATGGACGCCAAAGAGCGGGGTGAAGAGCCCAGCCTGCCGACCGAGGACCAGCTGCAGAGGATTCTGGAACCGCTGATCGGTGTTGAGTTTCCGACCGAGATGCAGATGTGGTTGGCCTTGCAGAGCAGCGTGTGCCAGCTGTACCGCACCATGGTGGAGACCATTGCCGTCGAGCAAGGCAAAAGCATCGATTCCAGCTGCCCGCCCAAGCCCGGCAGTGCAGGGTCGCTGCCGGGCAACGCGCGTGTCAGTGCGGGTCTGCGTGCGTTGACGCTGCTGCACGACGCCTTGGCCCTGAAGAGTGCAGCCCGGGTTGCCAAGACGGCTGAGACGTCCTCGGATGCGGTCAGTCCCTATGCACTGCCTGCCGCGCGGCCCAAGGAGCTGCCATTGACCAGGTTCTATGCCGAGCTGCTGGGCCCGCAATTGGCCCAGAAGATCGTGGACGCGGCGGAGAAAGGCCGGCCCCTGGAGACCGCGCAGGCCATCAAGCTGACGCCCGCGGACAACTGTGGTTGCGCGGTCAGCCGCCCGTCGGACGAGGTCTACGGCATCCTCGGCTGGTGGAACGGCGGCCCGAAAGAGCAGGAAGTGGACTTCAGCCAGCTGACCCGAATCACCGCCATGGGCGCTGTGCTACGTGATGAAGGCGACTTCTCCACCGCACCCACGCCAGGCCGGCTGGACTTTGTGCGTCAGGCACAGCGCCACAACGTGGCCGTTGACCTGGGTATCTACCGCCGCAACTGGGTCGGGTTGGCCGACTGGACAGAACAACGCAGGGCCGACTTCGTCAGGCGCAGCGCAGGTGAAGCCGTGCGCATGCTGCAGACCCCGCTGCAAGGTAAAGAAGCCTGGCTCAATGGCCTGCTGCCCACGTTTCTGGGTGACGCGCCCTGGGCCTTCACGGGCTTGACCGTGTTCTTCGACGACAACACTGTCACCGAACGCGATCACCAGGCCTACGCCCAGTTTCTGCAGGACTTTGTGCGCTCGGTGATTGCGCAGATGCGGCGTTCCGCCGAGGACTCGGCTGCCCCTGCGTCTGCGCCCGAATCCAAGCCCACTTCGGAGAAGGGCAAAGGCGGCGCTGGCGCAGAAAAGGCCAAGGTGGCCCGCGCAGTGGAGCCGCGCGCGCCCAGGCCCTACCGGTTGAACATCGTGGTGCCGGACCATCTGGTGCGCGACAACAGCGCCTTCAGTGTCGGCAACCTCTGGCGCATTGTTCAGCTCACAGAGCGGGTGTTGGAGCGGGAGCAGATCGAGCAGCGGCGCATGGAAATCCTCAACGACCGCGAAGGCCGTCACATGCTGGCGCTGGACGTGGAGGTCAAGTTCCTCGTGCTGACCTCCGAGCCCACAAGTGACTTCAAGAAGCTCTTGCGCGAGCAGCTGGACGCGTCCAAGAGCGTACGGGGCGCCGACCGCGTGGCCCTGCTGAAAAGCATGGTGCCCGTGCTGCTGGTGTCGCGTGCGGCCACCAAACCCTTGAGTGAAGAGGCCGACAAGCAGCTCAGGGACGATGTGGCCTACATGCAGTGGAACTTCGGTGGTGTCAGCCTGTGGGCCCTGCCGGTGGGCGACGTGGGCCACGGCAACCACGCCCGGGCAGCGCTGGAGGAGTCTTACGGCAAGCGCGAAGGCGTGACCGAGGGCCTGTGTACCTTCGTCTGCCCCCACCGCCTGTGGTTCAGGTTGACGCTGCAAGCACTGGTCTTGTCCACACTGGTCCTGGCGGCGCTGTTCTGGCGCAGCTGCTTCGTGCGCAACCGTGCGCGGCAGGTGTTGCCCGCCATGGTGATCCTGGGCCTGATGGCCGGCACGGTTTTCCTGCTCTTGCTGACCTGCGACCCCGCACTGGCCGTGCTGAAGGGACAGAACTCGGTACTGGCTTTGGTTTTTTTCGTGGTGATGATTGCGCTGCTGTGGCGTGTGCTGTCCCTGCCAAAAGCGGCCAGTTGAAGACCACGCGACCGTTCCCCAATAGATTGGAGAGCCTGATGAAGACCAGAAGCGACCTCATTCCTCCCCCGCAAAGGGTGCGGCCCGCAGCGCAGCGTGAAGCCCGCACGCCTGCCGCAGCCGGCGCTGCCGGCAACCAGCGCGAGGCTGCTCAGCTGGAGCGCATTCAAGCGGCCTTCGGCGCAGCGCCTGCGCAACTGGCCGGTGAAGAAGAAGAGTTGCAGATGAAGGCTGATCTCACTGCACAGCGCATGGGCATGGAAGAGGAAGAGCCGCTGCAAGGCCGTTTTGTCGCGCAGCGTGTGGAAGAGGAGGAACCCTTGCAGGGCCGGTTCGAGCCCGCCGCGTCACCGGCCAACAAGACTGGCATGCCCGACGCGCTGAAGAGCGGTGTGGAGGCGCTGTCCGGCATGGACCTGTCGGACGTGCGCGTGCATGCCAATTCCAGCCAACCGGCGCAGCTGGGCGCACACGCCTATGCGCAGGGCAACGACATCCATGTGGCGCCAGGGCAGGAGCAGCATCTGCCGCATGAAGCCTGGCACGTGGTGCAGCAGCGTCAGGGGCGGGTGCAGCCGACGATGCAGATGGCCGGCGTCGACGTCAATGACGACCACAGCCTGGAGGCTGAGGCCGATGCGATGGGCGCCAAGGCGCTGCAGGGCGACCGCTGAACCTCGTGTTTGGAATGGAACTTTTGCGACCATGAAGCAGGCGCTCCGGGCTCGTGAGGTCACAGGGCTATACATCACCTTCAAGCCGCGGGTGGATCTGCCTTGAAATCGACTCTTCTCCAGCCGCAGAAAAAGCCCGTGCCCGCCGCCGAGACGCATCATGAGACGGCGGTGCGCGGCGCAGAGCGGCATGAGGGCTTCGAACCTCTTGACGCCAGCCCGCGCGCCGTGGCGCAGCGCCGCCAAATCGACGCTGCGTACGGCCCGCCGCCGCTGCGTGCGGCTGCGCTGCCCGGCGTCCCCGTCGTGCAGCGCGACGACGAAGAAGACCGCAAGAAGGCCAACGGCTACATCGAGCTGATCGAACACGAGATCGATCAGGACCACGAGGAAGCGGCCGACGACCACGACGACCCCGTCTTCCACAGCCGTTTGCTCTCCACCCTGCCCGCGAAGAAGATCATTGAAATCTGGGAAGAAGGCCAGGTGCGCGAGTTCATCGAGCAAGTCTCGCCACAGCGCGAAAAGAAACTCGCCACAGCACCCTACGGGGCCGCCGTCGAGGCGATGACCAGCAAAGGCGTCGATATCGCCATCGCACGGCACGCGGTGCTGTTCGTGCTGGAAGGGCAGGCGCCGGACGAGCCGCCCAAGCCGCTGCTGATCAAGGCGGCGCAGATCGCGCTGCTCTACTCACGGGTGGACAGCGTGCTCACCCACGGCTTGCTGTCGCCGGCCGAGTTGCGCAAACGCAAGATCGTCCACACCTCGTCGTCGGACACCTCGGCGCAAGACCATATCAGCGCGTTCGACATCGACATGGACCGCAATGCGGACGAGCACTACGACGAGCGCTTCCCGTTCCCCGGGCACCAGTCGGTGTCGCCGGTGCTGGAGCGGCAAAACGACATCTCCGACCTGGCCGGCCGCATGCTGGAGGCCGCACGCAACAAGCGCGAGGTGGCCGTTAAGCACGTGCAGACCATTCAGCAGGCCGAGCATGACACCCAGCCGCTGGACAAGTTCATCGAGACCATAGCGCAAAGCCCCAAGCTGATGCGCGAACTAGGCATGCGCGCCCGTTTCGACTCCGGCGGCATGAACGCGCTCGCTGTCCGCGCCGCCAACTCCGCAATGATCATCTCTTCCGGCGAGCAACTCGAAAAGAGCAAGGCATCCGCGCACCTCAAAAAGCCCATTACCGTCAGGACCTCCGACGGCCCCGTCAAGAAAGACAGCGGCCCACGCGTTGCCGAGCTGCGCGCGCCCACCTCCATCGAGCCCAAGGACGTGACGCACGTCCTCCTGCCCGACTTCATGGAGGGCTTTCCGCCCCTCAAGAACTGGGAAGTGCCGGTCGTCTTTGTGGGCACCGTCGCTACGCAGGTCGGCTACTACAACGAGGCCTCCCGCGTGCAGATGCAGGTGCAGCTGCCCATCCCCGATTTCCAAGGTGCCATCGACACCATCGTCGCCAAGGGCACGCGCAAGCTGCTCACCCACATCACCAACGTGTAGCGCGCCGAGCGCCGGGCGCAGTCGAGAGGCACACCCATGAAAGACAGAGCTTCGCGGGACGACGATGCACTGCGGCGCGCAATCGCGGTAGCCCCGCAGACAGCCGCACGCGACGCGGCGCCGCCGGCCGATGCCCTGCAGAACAGCCCGCGCATGGTGGCCCAGCGCCGCCACATGGCCTCAGCCTTCGGCCCCGCACGGTCCGCGAACGTCGACGCCCGCGCCGGCGTGGTTCAGGGCTACTTCATCACGCGGCCCGACGGTTACCGCGTGGCCACGCAGAGCGGACCGCTGTTCACGGCGCAATCGAGCAAGCCTTCGGTCGTGGAAGCGCCTGCGGAGCCGGCAGAGCCCTCGTCAAGCTCGATGTGGGATTGGCTGCCCAGCTTCGACAGCGCGCCCAAGACACCGGGCAAGACGCCGTTCACCGTGGGCTACACAGTGGCGCCGGAGGCGCCTCCCGATGTGTCGCTGCGCGTGGCCGACGACGGCTCGATGGCCGTGCACCACACCCGTGCCGAGCCCAAGGAGTTCTACGCCATTCCCGCCGTCATCGCCAGCGCCAATGCCAAGCTCGAAGGCGTGGGCAGTGCCTTTGCACTGGACAACACCGCCGGCAACAAGCTGGCCGTGGGCGGTAAGGCGCTGGACATGATCCGCCCAGTGAACCGCCAGAAATCCGTGCGCGGCGAGGCCGACCGCTTCAGCAACATGATCGAGCACGTGTGCATCAAGATGGCTGGCCGCCTGATCGGCAACCAGGGCAAGCACAGCAGCGAGGTGGTGCTGGGCCACGGCGCCGCCACGGTGCCCATCAAGCCAGGGTCCACCTCAGACCAGCGGATCACGCGCCTGGCAGGCCATGTGGCCGACAGCACCGAGGCGCATACGCTTCCCACCCCGCAGACGGCCAAAACCGCCATGACTTCCCACAATGCCATCGCCGAACACGCCACCGGAGAGCGCTATGGCCGCGCCACTGCCGCCCACGGCGCCGATGCCGAGGAGCAGGCGCTGGGCATCAATGCCTACGCGCGCCCGGACGTCGGAGAAGGATTTGCCATCTTCACCAACCAGGCCGAAGCCTCGGGCAAGCGCGACTACTCACTGCCCACCATCGATGCCGATTTCACCGAGCAGGCCGACATCTGGGGCTATCACTTCGCGGGCGTGGCAGCGCGCAGCCTCGACGGCGCCGACTGGATGACGCTGGAAAACTACAACCGCAGCCCCGACGTGATCGCCGAGGTGAAAAACGTGCAGGCGAAGCTGCTCGAGCGCTATGCCTCGCTGGTGGGTTCGAAGGCGGCATCACTGCGGCTGGGCGAAGACCCTGACGACATGGAGATCGGCACCAAGTTCCGCGAGCTGATCGCCATCATCGCCAAGGACATCGGCGCCGATGCCACGCTCGAATACATCCGCATCCTCGGCGCGGCCCAGCCTGAAGAGCGCTGGTTCTTCAGGCTGTACGGCTCCAAGGGGCAGCAGAGCTTCCATGAAGAGCAGGCCGCCGGCGGCGAGGTGTCCAACCCGATCACGGTGCACGTGCGCAAACAATTCTCCGACGTACTGGCCGAAGCCCGCGCGGCCCGGGATGCCGAGTGGAAGGCGCTGCAGACCACGCTGAACCACAGCTTCGTCAGCGAAGCGTGGCTGTGGATCGGCCATCTGCGGCTGGCCCTGGACCGCCAGCACGAATGGGAAGAAATGGTCCTCAAACGCGCCACCGACCGCGACGCCCTGCGCAAGGTGCTTGGCAGTTTTGCGACCTCGCGGCAGGAGTACGCGCCGGTACGGCTGCTGCCTCAGCTGCAACTCATCGGCGAACAGGTGCGAGACCCCCACAACGAAAAGTGGATTGCGCTGCGCGATGCGGTCTTGCGCTATGCGGGTGCTTCGAGCGACCAGGCCACGCCCGACACGCCGCGGCGAGACGAGCCCCGGCGCGACACACCCGAACGCGGCACGTCTGCCCACGACGAGCAGCGTGCGCCGAGCCTGCGCGCAAGCGGCGGCCTGGGAAGAGACCTCGCCGCGCGTCACCCACCGGGCAGCCTGGTGCGCTTTCTCTACTACGGCAACCCGACGTTCGGCACCGGGGTGGACTGCATTGCGCGCGTGACGACGGTGGCTGGCACGCAAGTCCGCGCTGTGGTCACCCGCATGGTGAACTCGGGCACGAACGCCGATTACGTCGTGCACCCGACCGAGGGCGCGCGCAACGTCGTGGGCATGCCCTTCAACGACCTGACCGAACAGAACCTGTTGCCGCTGTAAGAGAGGGGGTCACACCATTGCGGCCACAACATCGGAAGCACACATGCGCTTCGGCGTTCTCACCGGCGGGGACGACGCTCCCGGCCTCAATGCGGTGATCCGCTCGGTCACCAAGTCGCTCATCCACCATAGCGGCGCGCAGGTGCTGGTCATCTAAGGCGGCTACCTGGGCCTCATCGAGCGGCGCGTGCGGCCGCTAGACTGGCAGTCGGTGTGCGGCATGTCGCTGCTCGGCGGCACCCTTCTCGGCACCAGCAACCGCGTGAGGCCCTTGTCGTACCAGGGGCGCGACTCGCGCGGCGACGTGGTGGCATACGCCTGTGAGCTGGGGCTGGACGGCGTGGTGGCCATCGGCGGGAACGGCAGCATGAGCATGGCCGGCGCGCTCGACCGCCATGGCCTGCCCACGGTGGGCGTACCCAAGACCATCGACAACGACATCGTCCACGTGGAGCGAGCGTGGGCTTCATCGCGGGCTCCGGTGGCAAGGGACAGTCGAGGGGTGTGCGGCGCGGCGGTGTGCTCAGGGGTCTTCCACCCCGCGCCTGAACGTGAACAGGACCCCGCCAACCACCCGCACGACGATGAGCACCAGCAGGGGCACCTTGCCTTTGCGCAGCGGGTTGAGGGACGGGTCGTAGCCACGGAACCAGGCAGCCAAGCAGGGCGGCGCGGTCTTCGTCCCGCCTGGAGCGGCGCTCGGCGCGCTTCATCACCTACGTGAGGTGCTTGAAGCGGAAGCCGGTGCAGCCGCCACCCATGAGGTGCTGGGGCACCCCACCCGGTCATCGCCCGGGGTCTGCCTGCCCTGATAAGCGGCTCGGTTCTGGGCTTGCCCCGCACGCGGTGAGGCTGGCACCACAGCCCCGTGTTCTTGCCAACGTCGATGCGGGCGCTGTCGGCGGCCGCCAGGCCCAGGCTCAGGTCTGCGATCCGTTCGCGCCGCTGCAGATCGCCCACCGCGGGCATGAAACGGGCCCGGCGCGGCGCTTGGCGGTGCCCGCCGGCGCCGCCAATCACCCGGGTCGGCATCCGCACCTCAGCCAAGCCGGGCGCGCCCAGGAGCGCGTGGCCGCGCAGCCCGGCTGCGCCAAGCGTCGAGGACTTGCCCGTCGGGGCCGGCAACCTCGTTTCCACGAACACGAGCTCCTCGGGCGGCGCCAGCCTGGTTGCAGCATCGCGGCTGGCACAGGCGCCACTGCCCCCCCCGCATGCCATGATCGTGGACACGACGGTGCAGCCCAAGGCGATTGCGCACCACACCGACGCCTTCTGCTCAACCGGGCGCGGGAGCAACTGGTGGCTGGCCGCTATGCTCATGCGCAGCAGTGGCTCCGCATGCTGCGCGAGGTGAAGAAGCTGCGCACGTGGTTGGGCCGGGTGATCCGCGACGTGCAGCGCAAGGCTGGCGAGATCACTGGCACCCTGAAGACCTGCATCGAGACCGCGCAGCGCCTGCACGCCCAGCAGCGGGACTCCAAGAACAAGCTGTACGCGCTACACGCACCCGAGGTGGAGTGCATCGCTTTGGGGCTTGTGCCAGGACGCCGTACGAGTTCGGCGTGAAGACCTCGGTGGCCGTGACGGCCAAGGAAGGCGTGGTGGTGGGCATGCGCTCGATGCCCGGCTCGCGGTACGACGGCCACACGCAGCACAGCCAGCTCGAGCAGGTGGAGATCCTGACCGGTGTGAAGCCCACCATGGCCCTGGCCGACCGGGGCTACCGCGGCGTAGCGCCGCCTGAGGGCACGCAGCTTCTGATCAGCCACACCCGAGGCCTGCCGCCTGCACTGAAGAAACTGCTCAAGCGTCACCAGGCCATCGAGCCCCCCATCGGGCACATGAAGACCGACGGTCTGCTGGCGCGCAACGGGCTCAAGGGCAGCGACAGTGACGCGATCCACGCGGTGCTGTGAGGCGCCGGGCACAACCTGCGGCTGATCCTGGCGCACCTGCGGGTGCTTCTCTTGGCCTCAATCGCCCTGATCGTGCTTGGCCAGAGCGGCGCCGCCGCCTCGGCTGACGCTCAAAACGAGAGCGTAGAGCGGCACGCGGGTTGCTCAGGGCCGACTGCGCAGGTATACGGCCTTGCTGAGGCGGTCACGGCCCGCGCGCACGCTGGGGAAGGCCCGTAGGCGCCCCGCAAGTGGCCCCTGGAGGCAACGGCGGGGTACAGATGGGCTGCTGTATGTCGCATGCCCGGCAGGACAGGCATCCCGACAGGGCGCAGTCGGTGCAGAGGCGGCCGCTTCACCCTGCATGCCGTCCGACCGCAAGCCGCCTTGGCTGCTTCCCCCGGCGCTACCCCGCCAGGCGGCGGAGTTCACCTGATCGGTGCAGATGCTTGATGTGAATGGTCGGGGTGAAAGGATTCGAACCTTCGACCCATTGCTCCCAAAGCAATTGCGCTACCAGGCTGCGCTACACCCCGACGTGGCCAACATTCTAGTCAGGCGGCGTGCAGCGGACCGTCGCTGACGACGATGCCGTCCGCATCCGTGTACAACCAGTCGCCCGGGCGCACCACCACACCCTGCAGCCGCACCGGCACACCCTGCTGCCCGGCGCCGCGCTTGGCCGGGGGCATGGGGCACAGCGCCAGCGCGCGCACGCCCACGGCGGTAGCGCGCAGTTCGGCCACGTCGCGCACGGCGCCGTGCACCACGATGCCGGCCCAGGCATTGGCCGCCGCCGCCGCGGCCAGGTTACCGCCCACGAGGGCGGTGCGCAGGCTGCCGCCGCCATCGACCACCAGCACGCGGCCCAGGCCCGGTGTGTCGAGCAGCGACTTCACGAGCACGTTGTCCTCGAAGCACTGCACCGTCACCACCGGGCCGGCGAAACGCGGCACGCCGCCGTAGTCGTGCCAGGTCGGCGGCAGCACGCGCAGCGCCGTGGGGTCGTCGCGGAAGGGGTCGCAGAGGTCGCAGGTGGCGAAGTCGATCATGTCGTGGGCTCCAGGGCGGCCAAGGCCGCGCGCGGCAGCATCACACGCTGGTCGAGCACGGTCTTCAGGATGATGGAGGTGGAGGTCTCGGCGAACAGGCAGAACTGGCTGACCACGGCATCGAGGTGGGCCACGTCGGCCACGGCGATCTCGAGCAGCCAACTGTCCTCGCCGGTGATGTTGAAGGCGTTGACGACCTCCGGCCGCTCGCGCACCAGGCGCGTCATGCGCTCGAAGTCGCAGCGGCCCACGCGCACCAGCGCGCGGATGCCATAGCCCAGCGCCTGCAGGTTGACGGTGGCGCGGTAACCGGTGATGACGCCAGCAGCCTCCAGCTTCTTCACGCGCTCGGCCACGGCGGGTTGGCTGAGGTGCACGCGGCGGCCGAGTTCGGCCAGCGAGATGCGCGCGTCGGCCTGCAGTTCGGCCAGGATGCGGGTGTCGTAGGTGTCGAACGGCATAGGGGGCGGCATTTCAAGGACTGTGCCGCCGCGAACCTGCAAACGCAAGTCGTTTGGCACTTCGTTCCTTGAATCGGCCCTTCATCGCGCGGGCGGGTTTGCCTAGCATCTGGGCCCATGTCGAGTTCCGCCCTGCCCTCCGTCCACCCCACGGCCGCCCCCGGCGGCCCGCTGATCGCCGCCTGCCTGGCGGCCACCTGGTTGATCTGGGGCTCCACCTACCTGGCCATCAAGTGGGCGCTGGTGAGCTTTCCGCCGTTCTTTCAGATGGGCACGCGCTTCCTGGCCGCTGGCGGCCTGTTGCTGGCCTGGGCGCTGTGGCGCGGCGCGCGCTGGCCGACGCGGGCCGAGTGGGTGAGCGCCACCGTGCTGGGCGCGCTGATGCTGGGCGGCGGTTACGGCGCCACGGCGGTGGCGCAGACCACCGTGAGCTCCGGCCTCGTGGTGGCCTTCATCGCGGTGGTGCCCGCGCTGGTGGCGCTGGCCGAGTGGCCCTACGGCGTGCGCCCCACGGGCCGCGAGGCGCTGGGCATCGCGCTCGGCCTCGTCGGCGTGGTGATGCTGTCGATGGGCGCCGGCTTCAGCGCCTCGGTGAGCGGGCTGCTGGTGCTGATGCTGGCCTGCGTCACCTGGAGCATCGGCAGCGTGTGGGCCCGGCACGGCCTGCCCCAGGCGCTGGGCGGCGGCTCGCTGGCGCTGGCGCCCGGCGCCGCCGGCTACGGCAGCCAGATGCTGGCCGGCGGCGTGCTGCTCACGCTGGCAGCCCTCGCCGCGGGCGAGCAGCCGCAGTGGCCACCGGAAGGCCGCGCGCTGGGCGCCTGGGCATACCTCGTGGTGGCCGGCTCGCTGATCGGCTTCTCGGCCTACATGGTGCTGCTGCAACGCACCAGCACCGCGCTGGCCTCGAGCTACACCTTCGTCAACCCGGTGATCGGGCTGGTGCTCGGCGTCACGCTCGGCGGCGAGGTCGTGACTTCAGGCGAGTGGCTGGCAGCCGGCGTGGTGTGTGCCGGGGTGGTGCTGCTGTTGATCAACCCGCGGAGCTGATCGAGCGCTCGGCGCCACGAAGCTGACAGTCGGGCGCCGCTGCTATAGCGCGTCTTCGAGATTGGCACGCCGCAATGCCCGAACTGTGGCACCGGTTGACTGAAGACCATGGCGGCTATCCTGGAGCGGCCGGTCAGGGGGGGGATCCTCACCCACCTCGGGCTCGATCCCCAACCGCCGCCCAGGGGCCGGGCTCGCGGTGCGGGACACAACGTCGCTGCCTGACCCGCGTCCGCCGTCAAAGCGACACGCCAGGGGCCGCATAGCTGCCCTGCATCCGGAGTGGCGCTGCGCACAGTGTCTGTGCGGCATGTCCCACGCCAGGGTCGACGACCATGCCTGCGGAGAAGCCAAGCTTGGGAAGGATCTCAGCCGTCAGCCGACTCGGCTTGGAGCACCAGCTGCCCTCTGCTGGGCCATGCTGAGGGCGCTTGAAGATCCGATGCTCAGCTGGTCTTCAGCATGTGGATTCCTCTGGTGGGTCGGTCTTGGGACCGGGGGCAGTGCACCTGCGGCAAATGCTACCCACGGCTCCACCGTCAATATGCATGGGCTTCGCAGGCCAGCTATCGTGGTCGGCTTGCTGGCCGTGGCCATCCCGACGGGAAATGAGTTCGCACGCGGCCTTGCTGCCTGCCGTCCTTGGGCCTCCCCGCCCGCCTTCATGCCCACGCTGCCCGCAATGCCAATGCACTCGATCACCCGCCGCCGCCTGCTCACCCTGGGCGCTGCGCTGCCCGTCTGGTCGCTGGCCGGCTGCGGCACCCCGTTGCCCCTGAACCTGCCCGAAGCGCCTGCCTCCGACCCGGCCGCCGAACGCCTGCTGCGCGAAAGCGCCGAGACGCACGGCCTGTCGGCCTACCGTGAGCTGAAGAACATCAACGTGCGCTACGACGGCTCCTGGCGACCGTTCATCGACCGTATCCAACCCATCGTGGTGGACAAGGGCTTTCGCGGCTGGTCTGAAGAGCGCCTGTTGCCGCAGGCCGGCGTGGTGGCCCAGGCCTACACCGGGCCGGCCGGACGCAAGCAGGTCTGGTGGCAGCGCGGCCAAGCCAGCGCAGCGCATCTGGGCGAAGTGGCGGTGTGGTTCAACGGCCAGGCTAGCACCAGCGCCGAGGTGCAGGCCGCATCGGCTCTGGTGGCCGAGGCCTACGGGCTCTTCCTGCTCGGCCCGCTGTGGCTGGTGGGCCAGGGCCACGTGGTGCAGATGGGCGGCAGCGAACGTGTCGACGGCCGTCCCTGTCGCATCGTGCAGGTGTGGAAACGTCCGGGCCTGGGCCGGGTGGCGCTGGACCGCGTGGCGGTGTACATAGACGCCGAGCGTGGCATCACGCGACGCGTGCGCTTCACGCTCGAAGGCTTTGCCAATACGCGTGGCGCGGTGGCCGAGGTCGACACCTTCGAGCACACCAAGCACTTTGGTGTGCTGTGGCCTATGCGCTCCTACGAAGAGGTGGTGCACCCGCTGCGCCTGCCGGCGCACGACTGGCACATCACCGGCCTGGATGTGAACCGTGGCTACGACGCGGCGGCGCTGCGTGGGCCGCAATTCACCGGTGCCGCGGCAGCAGCGGCAGCGGCGCTGGCCTAGCGGCCACAACGGCACCAGGACCTTTAGAGCCCGCCGTTGACCGAGATCACCTGCCCGGTGCTGTAGGGCGCCTCCGGGCTGGGAAGCAAACCGGCCAGCGCCGCCACCTCCTCGGGTGTGCGGACTCGCTCGGCATGCGCCTAGCGTTCGATCATGTCCATTTCGAAGCTGCCATCGGCCATCGGCCATCGGCGAAGCAACGATGACCGATGCGATGGTGTTTACCTTCGCGCCGCGGCTGGCGACCTCCAGGCAGATTGCCTTGGTGGCACTGTTCAGCGCGCCCTTGGCGGCGGCGCAATTCAGCTGGCGGCGGTTGCCCGTCAAGGTGGCCATCGAGAAGATGCTGATGACGCGGCCCAAGCGCGTGACGATCATCGGCAGGATCAGCGGCTGGGTGACACGGAAGAAGCCGTTCAGCAGGACGTCGATGACGCAGTGACACTGCACCGCACGCATGCCAGGGAACGCCGCGTCGTCGTGGATACCGGCGTTGTTGACGATGCTCTGCACCGGCGGAGTCGACGATGAAGCCGATGCTCTCCGTGACGCGAGCAAGGAGCAGATTGGATGCTGAACAGACGGCCGGCTGGCTGTCGTGAGTGTCCGCAACTGGACGCGAGTCAGCTATGGCACGCGTCTGCTTCCTGGCCATCCGAACCCACCGAAGGCCCAGAACCGCTGCGGCGGCCGCTGCCAAGTCTCGGCAGTTGCTCAGGCGCCCGAGCCTGGCTTCTCGCGGTGAGCGGCGCCGCAGACTGCGGCGCTCAGGCCGACTTCAGCGCCGCCTCGCGGATAGCCGACAGCGTGGTGCGCGACGTGATCACGTCGGTGGGCAGCCTCAGGTGCAGCAGCGCCGGCCGGTCCTGCTTCTCGATCGCCTCGATGCAGCGCTGCAGCGCCGCCACCGCGTCACCCGTGTCGGCCGCGAACTCGCCGTGCCAGCCGTAGGCCCGCGCCAACGCGGCGAAGTCGGGGTTGAAGAGGTCGGAGCCGCTCACCCGCGCCGGGTACTCGCGCTCCTGGTGCATGCGGATGGTGCCGTAGGTGCCGTTGTCGACGACGATGCTCAAGAGCTTCTTCGCGCCATACCCCGCGGCTGTGGCGAGCTCCTGACCGTTCATCAGGAAGTCGCCGTCACCCGCGAGGTTGACGACCCAGCGATGCGGCTGCAGCAGGCTGGCTGCCACCGCCGCCGGCAGGCCGTAGCCCATGGCGCCTGAAGTCGGCGCCAGCTGCGTGCGGCCGTGGTGCTGCAGACCCGGCAACACGCCGTAGCGGTGCAGCCAGCCGGCGTAGTTGCCGGCGCCGTTGGTGTAGACGGTGCTCTCGGGCAGCAGCCGCTGCAGTGTCTTCACCACCACTGCCAGGTCCATCGGCGCGACGGCAGGCGCCTCGAGGTTGGCCTCGTAGTCGGCACGCGCGGCCGCCGTGTGGGCGCGCCAGGGCAGCTCGGGCGGCGCGGTCAGTGCCTCAAGTGACTTGGCCGCCGCCGGCACCGCGGCCTGCAGCATCAGGTCGGCGGCGTAGACGCGGCCCAGCTCCTCGGGACCGGGGTGGACGTGCACCAGCGCCTGCGCCGGCCGCGGTGCCTGCAGGAGCGTGTAGCCGCCGGTGGTCATCTCGCCCAGGCGGATGCCTAAAGCGATGACGAGATCGGCCTCGCGGATGCGCGCGGCAAGCTTCGGATTGATGCCGATGCCCACGTCGCCCGCATACAGCGGGTGGCGGTTGTCGAAGCTGTCCTGGAAGCGCCAGCCGCAGGCCACTGGCAGCTGCCAGTTCTCGGCAAAGCGCTGCAGCGCATTGGCGGCCTCGGCGTCCCAGCCCGGGCCGCCGGCGATGACGATGGGGCGCTGCGCCGCCACCAGCCGCGCCCGCAGTTCGCGCAGGCCGCCGGGCGCCGGCCAGGCGCGCGCCGGCTCCACGCGCGGCAGCACGGGTGCGGCCGTCAAGGTGGTGAGCATGTCTTCGGGCAGCGCCAGCACCACCGGGCCCGGGCGGCCCTGCATCGCGGTGTGGAAGGCGCGCGCCACGTACTCGGGCAGGCGCTCGGCGCTGTCCACCTGTGCCGCCCACTTGGCCAGGCCCAGCGTGCCAGGGCCGAACATCTGGCGGTAGTCGAGCTCCTGGAAGGCCTCGCGGTCACGCTGATCGCTGGCCACCTGGCCGATGAACAGCACCATCGGCGTGCTGTCCTGGAACGCCGTGTGCACGCCGATGCTGGCGTTGGTGGCGCCGGGGCCGCGCGTCACGAAGCACACGCCGGGGCGGCCCGTGAGCTTGCCCTGCGCCTCGGCCATGAAGGCGGCGCCGCCCTCTTGCCGGCAGGCGATGAAGCGGATGCGCTCGCGGTGCTCGTGGAAGCCGTC
Source organism: Rubrivivax sp. (assembly GCA_027487585.1). GTDB lineage: Bacteria > Pseudomonadota > Gammaproteobacteria > Burkholderiales > Burkholderiaceae_C > Rubrivivax. The sequence goes on along the minus strand of JAIYDH010000385.1, from coordinate 4,110 downwards.
GAGCACCGCGAGGTAGCTTTCGCCGGGCACGCCAAAGCAGGTGTCGACGCCCTGGGCGACGAGCGCCTCGACGAGCGCGTGGCCCGCCAGGCGGGGAGTGGTGAGGTCAGCGGTGGATGCCATGGCCGCGCACTGTAGCCGCGGCGGCGCCCGCCGATCAGGGCGGCGTCGATGAAGACAGGCGGGCTCGCACGACGATGGCGTTGGAGGCCCGACCGGGGGCCCTGTCAGGCAGGGCGCGCGGACGGGTCAGCGAACGGGCCAGCGATCAGGCCACAGGTCATGCCGGCGAGAGCGCCGTGCGCCGCACCTTGCGCACACGAAAGGCGCTGACGATCAGCACGCCCTGCAGCAGCGCCAGCGACAACCACACCTCGCGCCAGGCGCCGTGGTCCATGAGCGTGCCGATGGCCAGCGGCACCACGGCCTGCCCGATGTCGAGCCCGGCGTAGACGACGCCGTAGACGCGGCCGGTGGCGTTGTCCGGCGTCGAGCGCTTCACCAGCAAGTCGCGCGAGGGGCCTGCCGTGCCGGTGACGAAGCCCATCAGGCCGAACATCACCGGCACCAGCAGCGCCGGCAGCGGCAGCAGCGCCACCGACAGGGCAACCATGGCGGCCAGGCCGAAGCCACCGGCAACGATGCGCTCGCAGCGTTCGGGATCGGCAGCCAGGAAACCGCCCACCAGCATGCCCGCGGCGGCGCAGACCATGTAGATGCTCAGGCACAAGGCCACCCACTGCAGCGGCACCGCGTGCAGCTGGGCTGCGGCGCCGGGGGCGAAGGTCTGCACCACGCTCAGCGCGCCGGCGTAGAAGAAGAAGAACCCAAAGCACATCCAGACCGCCGGGACGCGCAGGAACTCGAAGCGGTTCTCATCGGACATGGGCTTGCCCGCCGACCCGGCCCCTGCGGGCATCGGCTCAGGCGCGGGCAAGGCCAGGTCGTGGCGGCGCAGCAGCAGCAGCGCCAGCACGGCAAAGGCCACGCCCGCGGCACACACCAGGGCCAGCCGCCACGAGCCGGCCACGGCGATGGGTACGAGCATGGCCGGCGCCAAGGCCCAGCCCAGGCTGCCGGTGATGCCGTGCACGCTGTAGGCATGGCCCAGGCGCGATTTGTGCACCTTGCGGTTGAGCAGCGTGTAGTCCACCGGGTGGAAGACGCCGTTGCCAATGCCGGCCACCACCGCAAAGACCGCCAACATGACGTAGCTGGTGCTGGCGGCAAACCCCAGCGCCGCGCAACCGATGAGCGCCAGCCCGGCAAACAGAATGGGCCGCGGCCCGAAGCGGTCGACCCAGAAGCCCGACACGGCCTGCACCACGCACGAGACGACGAAGAAGATGGTCAGCAGCGCACCCAGCTCGGTGTAGCTGGCGCCGAAGGCATCCTTCAGCCAGGGAAACAGGGGAGGCAGCAGCAGCTGGCTGAAGTGGCTCACGCCGTGTGCGATGCCGACGAGGCCGATGACGGCTGCGTCCTGGCGCAAGGGGGTGGGCGCCGGAGCCGGCAAGGTGATCGAGGACATGGCCATGACTGTAGGCAGGCCCCCGACGGCAGGGTTACGATAGTCCGTCAACTTCTATCGAGAACGTGACAGCCGCGATCCAAGTCCCCAAGAGGGCACCGCCCCGGGCGCCTGCCGCTGGCGCCATGCGCTACAGCGTGCCGCCGCAAGACCCGCGGCGCTTCGTGCCCACGGCGGCGCGCCCGGTGCGCGCCAAGGTGCGCCAGCTCGACCCCGACACCCAGATCCAGCCCCACAGCCACCCCTGGGCGCAGGTGGCGATGGCCGTCAGCGGCGTGGCCCGCATCACCGCCGGGCAGGCCACCTACCTGGTGCCGGGCGGACGCGCGGTGTGGATTCCGCCCGGCATCGAGCACGTGGTCTCGGTGGTCGAGAAGGCCGAGCTGTGCACCTTGTATGTCCATCAGGACGACAAGGCGCCCGGCCCCGGCGTCAGCGCGGCGGACTGCGCACCCTGGCGCCAGTGCCGCGTGCTCGAGGTCAGCCCGCTGTTGCGCGAACTGGTGCTGCAGATGGACATCGCGATGGACGGCACGGCGCCCGTCACGCCCACGCTGCTGGCCCGCGAACGCCGCCTCGGCGATCTCGCACTCGACGAACTCAGCCGCGCCGCGCCGGTGCGCCTGGGCATCGAGCTGCCGCAAGACCGCCGCCTGCGCGCGTTGTGCGAGGCCGTGCTCAGCGAGCCCTCGCGCCACGCCACGCTGCAGGGCTGGGCCGCCGAGGCCGGCGCCAGCGAGCGCACCGTGGCACGGCTGTTCCGGCAGGAACTCGGCACCACTTTCGCCGCCTGGCGCCAGCAGGTGCTGCTGGCCAAGGCCCTGGCCCTGGCGGCGCGCAAGCGCCCGATGGCCCACATCGCCGCCGAACTCGGCTACGCCAGCGCCAGTGCCTTCACGGCCATGGTGCGGCGCTCGGTCGGGCAGCCGCCGCGGCGCTTCTTCAATTCAGCCTGACACACCCGCCATGGAAAGCGTTCTCTTCGACTACACCCAGCAAGACGCCGCCGGCGCCTGCAGCACTCGCCACGCCTGGGCCAAGGTGCCGGCCACGCTGCCGCCGGCCGAGCGCAGCGCCGTGCGCGAGCGCGCTGCCGCGCTGCTGAAGGCGCAAGGCGCCGTGCTGGTGGCGCACTACTACGTCGACGGCGATCTGCAGGATCTGGCCCTGGCCACTGGCGGCATCGTGGCCGACTCGCTGGAAATGGCGCGCTTCGGCCGCGACCATGCCGCGCAGACGCTGGTGGTGGCCGGCGTGCGCTTCATGGGCGAGACGGCCAAGATCCTGAGCCCGCACAAGCGCGTGCTGATGCCCGAGCTCGACGCCACCTGCTCGCTCGACCTCGGCTGCCCGCCCGATGCCTTCGGCGCCTTCTGCGACGCCCACCCCGACCGCGAGGTCGTGGTCTACGCCAACACCAGCGCCGCCGTGAAGGCGCGTGCCGACTGGATGGTGACGAGCTCCTGCGCGCTGGCCATCGTGCAGCACCTCAAGGCCCAGGGCCGCAAGATCCTGTGGGCGCCCGACCGCCACCTCGGCCGCTACATCCAGGAGCAGACCGGCGCCGACATGCTGCTGTGGAACGGCGCCTGCATCGTGCACGACGAGTTCAAGGGCATCGAGCTCGAGCTGCTGCGGGCCCAGCACCCCGGCGCGCAGGTGCTGGTGCACCCCGAATCGCCGGCCGCCGTGGTGGCCCTGGCCGACGTCGTCGGCAGCACCTCGCAGCTGCTGAAGGCCGTGGTCGACGGCCCGGCCGGCGGCACCTTCATCGTCGCCACCGACAACGGCATCCTGCACCGCATGCGGCAGCTGGCGCCGGGCAAGACGCTGATCGAGGCGCCCACCGCCGGCGCCAGCGCCACCTGCAAGAGCTGCGCGCACTGCCCGTGGATGGCCATGAACGCGCTGCAAGGCGTGGTGGCCTGCCTGGAAACCGGCCAGGGCGAGATCGAGGTGCCCGAGCCGGTGCGCGGCCGCGCGGCCGGCTGCATCGAGCGCATGCTCGACTTCGTCAAGGCCCACCCGCAGGCACTGGCCCAGCCGGCCCGCGGCGCGCCGGCCGGGCTGGTGCCACAGCTCGGCGCCAGTTGAGGCGGAAGCCGGCCGCGGCGCGCGCTGCGTGCCACTGCGGGTGGCACTATTCACGCTACAGAACCGGCCATTCGGGCCGATAAGGCGCTCATCCCCCAAAACAGTTCCCCGGGGAGGAGCCGAAGCATGAGCGCCGATTTCACGACCGTCCGGAACCACAACGAGCGCACCGTCTTCGACGCGGTGCAGCAGCTGGCGCCGCAGTACCCGGGCCTGGCCCACGACCCCGAACTGCTGGCCGACGTGGCATGCGTGGCGCTGAACCGCCTCGCGCCCCGCTACATCCGCCACGAGGTGGACTTCGTCTTCTACCTCAGCGAACGCGAGCGCAGTGACAGCGAAAGCCAGCTGGGCGAGGCCGTCAAATACGCCTTCGGCTTCGTGCAGGCCCGCACGGCGATGAGGGCGCGGGGCTGAAGCCATGACCAGCGCCGACGCGCGGGCGCAGCTGCGCGAGCTGTGCTACCTGCGGCCCGCCGAGGCCG
>JAIYDH010000191.1 GCA_027487585.1 Rubrivivax sp. | reverse complement strand
TTCGGCTTCGAAGGCGCGGCCTGGTACTGGCACTTCGTCGACGTGGTCTGGTTCGGCCTGTACATCCTCGTGTACTGGCTCTGACGGTGGCCGCAGGCCCTGCGGCCTGCCTTGCCCCTGCGCCTGACCTCTCTCGCAACGCCGCAGCCCCTGCGGCGTTGCCGTTTTCAGACACCCACTGGCAGCCCGCCGGGCTGCACCCAACCCATCGCCCAGCTGAGCAGGATCACGATGAACAGCGCCACGCACAGCCCCACCCGCACCGCGAGCGCCCGCGCCATGCGGCGGTCGCGGTCGGCCGGTGACGTGGGCGTGCCTTCGGCGCCCGGGTCGCGCTTGAGCATGAAGAAGCCGGCGCTCGCCAGAGCGCCCAGCACCGCGATCAAGGTCACCACCATCAGCACTTTCATGGGCTGGGATTATCCCGGCGCTTCGGCAGGGGCAAGCCGATGACGCGGCGTCCGAACCTGCTGGTGCTGCTCGCCGCCCTGGCCTTGACGCTGGTCACGGCCCGGCTTGGCTGGTGGCAACTCGACCGCGCGGCCGAAAAGACGGCGCTGCAGCAGCAGCTCACCGAGCGCTCGGCGCTGCCGCCGCTGCAACTGGCCGATCTGCCGCGCGAGGCGCCGGCCGTGGAGCCGCTGGTGCAGCGGCGCGCACAGCTTGAGGGCCGCTGGCTGCCCGATGCCAGCATCGCGCTGGAAAACCGTCCGATGGCCGGGCGCGTCGGCTTCTACATCGTCACGCCGCTGGTGCTGGCCGACGGCAGCATGGTGCTGGTGCAGCGAGGCTGGTTGCCCCGCGATCTGCAAGACCGCACGCGGCTCGCACCCTTCGCCACCCCTGCTGGCGATGTGGTCGTGGGCGGCCGCATCGCCCTGCGCGTGCCTCGGTTGTACGAGTTCGATGGCGAGGCCAGCGGCATGCTCCGGCAGAATCTCGATACCGACGCGTTTGCGCGCGAACGCAGCCTTCCTCTGAGGCCCTGGGTGGTGATCCAGGACCAGCCGCTGCAGCCCCAGGATGACGGCTTGCGACGCGAATGGCCCGCACCGGCCAGTGGCGTCGACAAGCACCACGGCTACGCCTTCCAGTGGTTTGCGCTGAGCGCGCTCACGATCGGTCTCCTTGTCTGGTTCCAGTTCCTCCGGCCTGCCCGGCGCGACCATGCCCCCGAACGCCCACCCACCTGAAGAACCGCTGGCCATGACCGTGCACCAGCTCGCCACCCCCGACCTGGCCGAGCCCGCGCAGGCTCAGCAGCGCCGCACGAGCATCGGTCGGCTGAAGATGCTGATCGTGCTGCTGGTGTGCGCCTCGCCGGTGATCGCGTCGTACTTCACCTACTTCGTGATCCGCCCCGAGGGGCGCACGAACTACGGCGAGTTGATCTTGCCGACACGCGAGATCCCGGCCACGCTGCCGCTGGAGACGCTGGACGCGGGTGCTGTGCTGCCCGCCTCGTTGCGCGGCCAGTGGCTGCTGGTCGTGGTGATGCCCTCAAGCTGCGACGCTGCCTGCGAAAAGCGCCTGCTGACGCAGAGGCAGCTGCGCGAGATGCTTGGCCGCGAACGCGACCGCCTCGACAAGGTGGTGCTGGTCGTCGACGACGGCGCGCTCAAGCCCGAACTGCAGACCGCGCTGCTGACGGCGCCCACTGCCAACGTGATGCGCGTGCCCCGAGAGGCCCTGGCGCAGTGGCTGGCGCCCGTGGCCGGCCGCTCGCTCGAAGAGCACCTGTACGTCGTCGATCCGATGGGCCAATGGATGATGCGCATGCCGCCCGAGGCCGAGCCGCAGCGCGTGATGCGCGACCTGAGCAAGCTGATGCGTGCATCGGGGTTCTGGGACACGCCCGGACGCTGAATCCATGCAAGGCACTGAACAGGCCCTGGTCGATCTCGCGCCGCTGGCGCGGTTGCTGCTGCTGGCCCTGGTGCTGGCGGCGCTGCCGCTGGCCTGGTGGTGGCTGCGTGCGCGCAGTGCCGACATCAGCGGCCGCATCGCCGCGCTCACCGCGCTGACACTGTTCCTGACCTTCGACCTCATCGTCTTTGGCTCGTTCACGCGGCTCTCGGACAGCGGCCTGGGCTGCCCCGACTGGCCCGGTTGCTACGGCGAGGTCAGCCCGCTGGGTGCGCGCGCCGACATCCACGCGGCAGAGACGGCGGCGCCCGGCGGCCCCGTCACCTGGAGCAAGGCCTGGATCGAGATGATCCACCGCTACCTGGCCATGACGGTGGGTGTGTTGATCCTCGTGATGGCCGTGTTCAGCTGGGTCGGCCGCAAGCGCCTGCCGTTTTCGCCCTGGTGGCCCACGGTGACGCTGGTGTGGGTGATCGTGCAGGGCACGTTCGGCAAGTACACCGTGACGCTGAAGCTGTACCCGGCCGTCGTCACGCTGCACCTGCTGGGTGGCCTGTTGCTGCTGGCCTTGCTGGCGGCGCAGCACGCGGCCTTCCGGCGCCAGCCGCTAGTCTTGACCGACACCGTGCCGCTGCGGCGCGCGGTGTGGGCGGTGATGGCGCTGCTGGTGATGCAGGTGGCGCTGGGCGGCTGGGTCAGCACCAACTACGCGGTGCTCGCCTGCACCGGCTTCCCCACCTGCAACGGCCAGTGGTGGCCGGAGATGGACTTCGCCACCGGCTTCACGCTGCTGCGCGGCCTGGGCGGCGACGCAGGCGATGGCGGCGTGCTGCGCACCGTGCCCTCGCAGGTGGCCATCCACATGGCGCACCGGCTCGGCGCCGTGGTGCTGACGGCGGCGCTGCTGGCGCTGGCCTGGGCGCTGTGGCGACGGCGTTCGCAAGACGCTGCCGCCGGCCGCTTCGCGCTCGGCCTGGCCGGCCTGCTGGGCCTGCAGGTTGCGAGTGGCCTGTCGAACGTGGTGTTGGGCTGGCCGCTGACAGCTGCACTCGGCCACTCGGCCGGCGCCGCGGCCTTGGTGCTGGTGATGACGCTGCTGCTGGCGCGTCTGCCCCAGCCGCTGGCCGTGACACAGGCCCGCGGCGCGTGGCGGCCCGCTGCCTAGAATCTCGGGTTTCCCTGCACCCATGGCCCAGAGCATTGCCGCCCCTGCCGCACCCGCCCCGAGGGGCTCGTTGTGGCGCCAGTACAGCGCGCTGACCAAGCCGCGCGTGGTGCAGCTGATCGTCTTCTGCGCGCTCATCGGCATGCTGCTGGCCGAACCCGGCTGGCCGCGCTGGGGCCTGGTGGCGCTGGCCAGCCTGGGCATCTGGCTGGTGGCCGCTGCCGCAGCGGCCTTCAACTGCCTGGTCGAGCAGCAGATCGACCGCCGCATGGCACGCACCGCCTGGCGCCCCACGGCCAAGGGCGAGCTGAGCACGCGCCAGGCGCTGTTGTTCTCGACGCTGCTGTGTGCCGCCGGCTGCGCCGTGCTGGCGTTCACCGTGAACGCCCTGACGATGTGGCTGACGCTGGCCACCTTCGTGGGCTATGCCGTCATCTACACCGTGGTGCTGAAGCCGCTGACGCCGCAGAACATCGTCATCGGCGGTGCCAGCGGCGCCATGCCGCCGGTGCTGGGCTGGGCCGCGATGACGGGCCATGTCGGTGGCGAGGCGATGATCCTGTGCCTGATCATCTTTCTCTGGACGCCGCCGCACTTCTGGGCCCTGGCGCTGTACCGCGTCGAAGACTACCGCCGCGCCGGCCTGCCCATGCTGCCGGTGACCCACGGCGCCGACTTCACCAAGCTGCAGGTGCTGCTGTACACGCTGGTGCTGTTCGCGGCCACGCTGCTGCCCTGGGTGTTCCGATTCAGCGGCCTGATCTACCTGGCGGCGGCCGTCGTGCTGGGGGCGATGTTCGTGGCCTACGCCTTCAGGTTGTGGCGCAACTACTCCGACGCCCTGGCTCGCCAGACCTTCCGCTTCTCGATCTGGCACCTCTCGCTGCTGTTTGCGGCACTGCTGCTGGACCACTACCTCGACGGTTACCTCAACTCATGGCTGTTCGGCGCTCGTTGATCCACGCCCTCGGGCTGCTTCCGCTGTTGGTGGCCTGCGACAAGCTGGCCGTGCCTGGCGCAGCTGGTGGCAAGCCTGCGTTCAAGGCCATCGACATCACGGGTGCCGAATACGCCCAGGGCCTGGACCTGGCCGATCCGGACGGCAAGCGCCGCACGCTGGCCGAGTTCAAGGGCAAGGTCGTCGTCGTGTTCTTCGGCTTCACGCACTGCCCCGACGTCTGCCCGACCACGCTGGTGGAACTGGCCGCCGTGAAGAAGCAGCTCGGCGCCGATGGCGAGCGTGTGCAGGTCGTGTTCGTGACCGTCGACCCCGAGCGCGACACGCCCGAGCTGCTGAAGGCCTACGTCGAGAACTTCGACAAGGGCTTCGTCGCGCTGCGCGGCACACCCGAAGAGACACGCGCCGTGGCCAAGCACTTCAAGGTGTTCTACAACAAGGTGCCGGGCAAGACCGACACCAGCTACACCGTCGACCACACCGCCGGCAGCTACGTGTTCGACGCCGCCGGCAAGATCCGCCTGTTCACGCGCTACGGCAGCGGTGCCGAGGCGCTGACTCATGACCTGAGGATCCTTCTGGCCGAGAAGCCGGCGGGCTGACTTGGCCAAGTCGCTGGCGCGGAGCCGGCTCTGCCGGGCCGCTGCCAGAGCCCCCTCGGGGGGTGGCGAGCGCTAGCGAGCCTGGAGGCTCACTGAAGAGCCTTGCGCATCTTCTTGAGCGCGGCGACTTCGATCTGGCGGATGCGCTCGGCACTCACGCCGAACTCGGCGGCCAGCTCGTGCAGCGTCATGCCGCCGTGGCCGTCGTCGCGCACCTTGAGCCAGCGCTCCTCGACGATGCGGCGGCTGCGCGCGTCGAGCACCTGCAGCGCCTGCGCGATGCCGTCGCCGGCGAGCCAGTCGCGGTGCAGGGCCTCGATGCGCTGCGTGGGCTCGTCGCTGTCGTCGGCCAAGTAGGCGATCGGCGCGTAGCTCTCCTCGCCATCGTCCGTCTGCGGCTCCAGCGCGGTGTCGCCGCCGGCCAGCCGCGTTTCCATCTCGATCACTTCCTCGGGCTTGACCTTGAGCTCGCGCGCGACGTGCGCCACCTCGGCCGGCGTCAGCGTATTGCGGAAGGTCTCGGCCGAGGCGTCTTCACCCGCGTCGGCCTTCAGCGCCTGCTTCATCGAGCGCAGGTTGAAGAACAGCTTGCGCTGCGCCTTGGTCGTGGCGACCTTGACCATGCGCCAGTTCTTCAGGATGTACTCGTGGATCTCGGCCTTGATCCAGTGCATGGCGTAGCTCACCAGCCGCACGCCCTGCTCCGGGTCGAAGCGCTTCACGGCCTTCATCAGGCCGACGTTGCCTTCCTGGATGAGATCGCCCTGCGGCAGCCCGTAGCCGATGTACTGGCGCGAGATGCTCACCACCAAGCGCAGGTGGCTCAGCACCAGGCGGCCGGCGGCCTGCACGTCGCCGCGGTCGCGCAGCGCACGGGCCAGATCACCCTCTTCGGCAGGGCTCAGCAGCGGCAGGCGGTTGACGGCCGAGACATACGCGTCGAGGTTGCCAAGCGGCGGCACCAGCGACCAAGGGTCTCGGACGGCAACAGCGTTGGACGGAAGCGTGTTCATGGTCTCTCGGACGCCCTCCGCGGGCAGAAGGTTCCACAAATATTAGCACTCTGGTCTGGCGAGTGCTTACGCCGGAGGGGCTACCACCACCAAGTACCAGCTTTATGCCAAGTAGCACACTATCGGGGGCCGGCCGCCAGGCCTTTGGCCATCAGACGTTGAACAGGAAGTTCATCACGTCGCCGTCTTTCACCACGTACTCCTTGCCTTCGGCGCGCATCTTGCCCGCGTCCTTGGCACCCTGCTCGCCCTTGAAGGCGACAAAGTCCTCGTAGGCGATGGTCTGGGCGCGGATGAAGCCGCGTTCGAAGTCGGTGTGGATGACGCCGGCCGCCTGCGGGCCGGTGGCGCCGATGGCCACCGTCCAGGCGCGCACTTCCTTCACACCGGCCGTGAAGTAGGTCTGCAGACCCAGCAGCTTGAAGGCGGCGCGGATCAGGCGGTTCAGGCCGGGTTCGTCCTGGCCCATCTCGGCCAGGAACATCGCGCGGTCTTCGTCGCCCATGTCGGCGAGTTCGGCCTCGGTCTTGGCGCAGATGGCTACCACCGGCGCACCCTGCTTGGCGGCGTAGGCGCGCAGTTGCTCGAGCAGCGGGTTGTTCTCGAAGCCGGTCTCGCTGACGTTGCCCACGAACATCGCCGGCTTGGCCGTGATCAGGCACAGCGGCTTCAGGATGGCCTTCTCTTCCTTGCTGAAGTCGATGCTGCGCACCGGCTGCGCCTGGTCGAGTGCAGCCTGGCACTTCTCGAGCACCTTCACCAGGGCTGCGGCTTCCTTGTCGTTGCCCGAGCGGGCGGCCTTCAGGTAGCGATGCAGGCTCTTTTCCACTGTGCCCAGGTCGGCCAGGCAGAGCTCGGTCTGGATGACCTCGATGTCGGAGATCGGGTCCACCTTGCCGGCGACGTGGATGACGTTGGCGTCTTCGAAGCAGCGGACCACGTTGACGATGGCGTCGGTTTCACGGATGTGGCTCAGGAACTGGTTGCCGAGGCCTTCGCCCTGACTGGCGCCGGCCACCAGCCCGGCGATGTCGACGAACTCCACGATGGCCGGCACGATGCGCTCCGGCTTCACGATCTCGGCCAGCTTTGCGAGGCGCGGATCGGGCAGCTCGACGATGCCGACATTGGGCTCGATGGTGCAGAACGGGTAGTTCTCGGCCGCGATGCCGGCCTTGGTGAGGGCGTTGAACAGGGTGGACTTGCCGACGTTGGGCAGGCCGACGATGCCGCACTTGAGGCTCATGGCGCGGGGGCTTTCGGGGTTGGGTGTTCGGGGCCGGCGGGCGGCGGATGCGGCAGCCGCCACGGGCGGTGCGCTGCAACGAGGCGCGATTTTCCTACACTGCGGCGATGAGCACGCCGAACCAGATCAAGCCCCACACCAAGGATCTCGGCGGCGGCTTCGTCGTGCGCCGGCTGTTGCCGGCCGCGGCGCGCCAGGCGGTGGGGCCGTTTCTCTTCTTCGACCACTTCGGGCCGATCACCGCCGCCCCGGCCGACAACCACGACGTGCGCGCCCATCCGCACATCGGCCTGGCCACCGTGACCTACCTGTTCGAGGGCGCGATGATGCACCGCGACAGCACCGGCGCAGTGCAGCGCATCGAGCCTGGTGCCGTGAACTGGATGACCGCCGGCCGCGGCATCGTGCACAGCGAGCGCACCCCCGACGACCTGCGCGGCTACGAGCGCCGCAGCCACGGCCTGCAGCTGTGGGCAGCGCTGCCCGAGGCCGACGAGGCGATGCCGCCGTCGTTCGCGCACACGCCGGCTGCGGCGCTGCCCGAACTGGAGGTCGGCGGCGCCGTCGTGCGCGTGCTCATCGGCAGCGCCTTTGGCGCCACCAGCCCGGTGGCCGTGCGCTCGCCGACGCTCTACCTCGATATCGCGATGCAGGCCGGCGACGCGCTGCCGCTGCCCCTGGCCAGCGAGCGCGCGGTGTACGTTGTCGATGGTCAGGTCACGCTCGACGGCGAGCCGCTGCCACCGCAGACGATGACGCTGCTGGCCGCGGGCGACGAGCCGCTGCTGGCCGCCGACGGCCCGGCGCGCGTGGTGCTGATCGGGGGCGATGCGCTAGGCCGCCGCCACCTGTGGTGGAACTTCGTTGCCACCAGCCGCGAGCGCCTGGCCGAAGCCGCCGCCGCATGGGCCGACGGCCCAGGCGCGGCCAGCGATGCCGAGGCGCGGTTTCCGCAGGTGCCGGGCGAGACGGAATTCATCCCAGCGCCCCCGTTTCGGCCGGCCTGAACGCTGGCCGCCCGGTGCGGCGCCTCAGTCGAAGGCGTGGCGCAGCACCAGCGGCTGCCCGGCGCGCAAGGTGAGGCCGAAGCCCTGCACGACGATGGCGTTCATGCCGAAGGTCAGGCCGCCGTTCATGCGCGGGTCGGCGCGGAAGCCGGCCAGCGTCTGGCCCACGGCGGTGCCGGTCTCGGCCGTGGCCGGGTCGACATCGGGGATGCTGCAGCGCACGCAGGGCTTCACCAGGCGCAGCGTCACCACGCCGTCGCCGGTGTCCACGTCGATCTCGCGCAGGTGGTCTTCGTCCCAGGGCTGCAGGCCTTCGAGCACGAGGTTCGGCCGGAAGCGCGCCATGCCCACCGCCGCATGCCCGGCGGCCACCAGACGCGTGTTCAGGTCGGTCAGCGAGGCCGCGTTGGCCACCAGCAGCGGGTAGCCGTCGGAGAACGCGGCCAGCGCCTTCGTGCTGCCGGTCCAGCGGGCGTCGCAGATCCGTTCTTCCTCGGGGTCGAAGCGCGCCAGGCGCAGCAGGCCGGAGGGCGGCGCGCCGAGGAAGTCGCTGAACCACTGCGCCGCCAGCGCGCCCATGTCGTAGGCCTTGACGATGTCGTCCCACACGCGCACGCGGGTGGCGGCCTCCACGGTGTCGAGCTTCAGGTGCAGCGCCAGCATGCCGGGTGCGCGCAGCACCAGTTCGCCGCCGCGCAAGCTGGGCTGGATCAGCGCCATGCGTGGCAACTCCCGCTGCGTGAGCATCTCGCCATGGCTGTCGACGACCATCCAGGCGCGGTCGAGGTCGAGTCCGGTCTCGGTGAGCTCGGCGGCGCCGAGCGTCAGCGCGCCGCACGACTTGATGGGATGGATGGCCAGGCTGGCCAAGGTCGCGGCGGGTGTGGAAAGCGGTGAATTCACGGCGGCGGCAGGCAAGGCCGGGTCCAGGCGACCCGTGACCTCATTGTGCCCGGCCCCCCTTGCTACGATGCCGGGCTGCCCGCTTGCCTGACCCTGCTCCCACATCTGCCATGCCCGACCCCAGCCCTGCCCGAAGCCCGGCCTCGCGTTCCGGGCTCCAGCCCGAGCCGCGGCACGAGGTGTTCGTGCGTGGCGGCGGCGCCGTTGGGTTGGCCGCCGCGCTGTCGCTGGCGCGCCAGGGCCTGCGCGTGGCGCTGCTGGCCGCGCCGGCGTCCACGGCCCTGGCCGCCGCTGACGCAGCGCCTGACGTGCGCGCCTATGCGCTCAACGCGGCGTCGGTGCGCCTGCTGCAGACGCTCAAGGTCTGGGACGCCTTGCCCGCCGACGCCCGCACCGCCGTGCACGACATGCAGGTGCAGGGCGACGATGCCGATGCCGCCGCCTGCCTGCATTTTTCGGCCTGGACGCAGGGCGTGGCCGAGTTGGCCTGGATCGTCGACGCCGCCGAGCTCGAGCAGGCGCTGCGCACGGCCGCCGGCTTTGCGCCGCACATCGAGCGCGTCGCCGCGCCGGTGCCTGCTGCGCTCACGGTGCTGGCCGAAGGCAAGGACTCCGCCACCCGCCGCGCGCTCGGCGTGCAGTTCACGCGCCACGGCTACGGCCAGCGCGGCATCGCGGCGCGGCTGGTGGCTGCGCTTCCGCATGCCCAGATGGCGCGGCAGTGGTTCCGCAGCCCCGACGTGCTGGCCCTGCTGCCGCTGGATCGCCCCGAGCCGGGCTGCAGCTACGGCCTGGTGTGGTCGGTGCCCGACGAGCGCGCCGATGCGCTGATGGCGTTGCCCGGCGCCGGCTTCGAAGCCGAGCTCATGGCCGCGACCGGCGGTGCAGCCGGGGCTTTGCGCCTGGCCGGCCCGCGCCAGCAGTGGCCGCTGGCCCTGGCCGAGGCCAGCGCCGTGCACGGCCCGGGCTGGGTGCTGGTGGGCGATGCCGCGCACGTGGTGCACCCGCTGGCCGGCCAGGGCCTGAATCTGGGGCTGGCTGACGTGGCGGCATTGGCCGCCGTGCTGGCCGAGCGCCACGACCGCGAATCCTGGCGCCCGCTCGGCGACGACAAGCTGCTGGCCCGCTACGCCCGCGAGCGGCGCCTGCCCACGCAAGCCATGGCCCAGCTCACCGACGGGCTGCTGCAGCTGTTTGCGCACCCCAGCCCGTTCGTGCGCCAGTTGCGCAACCTCGGCCTCGGTGCCGTCGACCGGCTCGGGCCGCTGAAGAAGCGCCTCACCGCCCAGGCCCTGGGACTCTGAGCCCCTGAGACCCTGAGCCCCGCTCCCGATCACCCGACCGCGCCTTCCCGGCGACCGCCATGAAGTCCCTCATCCGACTGGCCACCCTGGCCGCCACCGCCGCCAGCCTGCTGCTGGCGGCCGCTCCGGCGGCGGCCAACGAAGCCGCCATCCGCAAGGCGCTTAGCGAGCGCTACCCGCAGCTGAAGATCGACGAAGTCCGCCGCAGCCCGGTGGCGGGCGTCTGGGAGGTGCGCTACGACAGCTTCGACATCCTCTACAGCGACGCCACGGGCGACCACATCTTCGTCAGTGGCGCACTGATCGAGACCAAGACGCGCACCGACCTCACCGAGCAGCGCGTCGAGAAGCTGCTGGCCGTGTCCTGGGATCGCCTTCCGCTGAAGGACGGCATCACCATTCGCCAGGGCACGGGCGCGCGCAAGCTGGCCGTGTTCGTCGACCCGAACTGCGGCTACTGC
>JAIYDH010000149.1 GCA_027487585.1 Rubrivivax sp. | reverse complement strand
GAGCTCAACAGCTCGGTCGACGCCAGCTACATCACCGGCATCGGCGCCGTGAAGACGCCGGGCCAGGGCGATGACGGCAAGGACGCCGAGCGCATGCTGATCCTGATGGACATCGAGGGCCTGATGAGCAGTGCCGACATGGGCCTGATCAGCTGACGGCTCCCGAGCTCGCTTGATGACGGCGCGGGCTCTTTGCCGCGCCGTTTTTGTTGGGACAGACACATCCGCCACCCGCGCGCCCCGCGCGCGATCCGGGCCACCGGCGCCCGTCGCAGCCGCAGGGCGCGCGCTGGTGCAGACTCACGTCCCATGCCCCGACGCCTCTTGCTGCTGGGCGCAGGCCCGACACACGCCCAGGTGCTGGCGGCCTTCGCCCGTGAACCCCTGGTCGGCGCCGAACTGGCGCTGCTGAGCCCCGACCCGCACCTGGTGCACGCGGCACGCGTGCCCGCCTTCATCGCCGGGCGCCTGCCGGCAGCGGCCTGCCGTCACGACACCGCGGCACTGGCCGCCGCGGCCGGTGCCACCTGGTTGCGCGGCCGCGTGGCGGCTGTCGATGCCGCGGCGCGGCGCGTCACGCTGGCCGACGGCACCGAGCTGGAGGTCGACCTGGTGTCGGTCGACGAGCCCGCCGTCGCCGACCTCGCCGCGCTCGAAGGCGCCCGCGAACATGCGCTCGTGCTGCATCCGGCCGAGCGCTTCGAGGCGCTTTTCGACGGGCTCGATGGGCTTGTCGAGCTGGCGGCGCGCAAGCCGGTCGATGTCGTGGTGGTGGGCTTCGGCACCGACGCCGTCGAGACCACGCTGGCCCTGGCCCAACGGCTGGCGCCGCGTGGCGACGAGCGCGCACGCATCGCGCTCGTGGCCGGCGCCGACGGGCCGCTGCCGTGCTGGCCCGTGGCAGCCGTGGCCGAGGTGCAGCGCCTGCTGGCGCGTGCCCGCATCACCGTGTTCCGCGAGCCCTGCGTGGCTCTGCGTGCCAATGCCGCCGTGCTGGCCAGTGGCGCGCGTCTGGCCTGCGACGCCGCCCTGCTGGCGCTGCCGCCGCGGCCCGCCGCCTGGCTGGCCGCCAGCGGCCTGGCGCTGGCCGACGACGGCCAGCCCGCGGTGACGCCGGGCCTGCAAAGCGCTTCGCATCCCGACTGGTTTGCGCCTGGTGCAGCGGCCGAGGCCGCATCGGCAGCCCTCACGCTGCAACTGCGCCGCGCGGCCGCGGCCAGGCCCTTGTTGCCCGTGAAGACGCGGCCACCCGCCCTGCGCTGGCTGCGCTGCGGGCAGGGCCGAGCGCTGGCCGTGTGGCGCCGCCACGTGCTGGCCGGGCGGGCCCTGGGGGCCTGGTGCGACCGTCTCGACCGGCTGTCGTTCGAGCGTGCAGGCGTGGCGCCTGGGGCCGCCCGAGCGGACGCGGCGGCCGGCGCGGCCGCTACACGTTCGGCCGGAAGCTGATCAACAGCACAGGCGGCACGCGGCCGTCGGTGTCGCGCGGCAGGCTGGACGTGCGGTCGATGGCGCGCAACACGGCCTCGTCCCAGTCGGGGTGCCCGCTGCGCTTGACCAGGCGTCGCGAGATGATGGTGCCGCCGGGCGCGAGCGTCACCTCGACCTCGGCGATGGCTTTGGCCGACGCCTGGCCGGTGTAGACGATGTTGGGCAGGATGGCCGCCTTCACACGCCCCTGGTAGGCCGCCGAGGGCGCCGCCGCCTGTGCCGCCGCCCCGGTGCTCGTGCTGCCGCCGCTGCCTGCCACGGCGCCGGCCTGGCCGAGCATGCGGCGCAGGTTTTCCTCGCGCTGGCGGGCCAGGCGGTCCTCTGCGGCCTTCTCCTCGGCGGCGGCCTTGGCCGCAGCGGCCTGGGCTTCGCGCTGGCGGCGGTCTTCATCGGCGCGTGTGGCGGCGGCCTTGCGGTCGGCGGCGGCTTTCTGCTCGGCTTCGGCGCGTCGCTGGCGTTCGCGATCACGCTCCAGGGCGATGTCCGGCGCAGGTGTCGGCGCGGCCGCAGCCGGCGGTGGTGCGGGTGCGGGCGCTGGGCTTGGCGCCGGCGCCGGTGGTGCCGGGGTCGGCTCGGGCGCCGGCGGCGCGGCCACCTGGGGCACGGCGGCCCACAGCTCGGCGGCCACGGGCGCGGGATCGTGCGTGCGCCAGTCCACGCCCAGCGTCAACGCCGCGATCAGCGCCGCGTGCACGACCAGCGCCAGTGCCGCGCCCGCGCCCAGCCCGCCAGGCGCCTGCGGCACGAGCACCGACGAGGGCATCGCGGCTGCACTCATCGCCCGCTGCTCACTGCGCCTGCTTGACCGACAGGCCCACGCGGCGCACGCCGGCGCGCTGCAGCGTGTCCATCACGCGCACCACGCTTTCGTAGCGCACGCTCTTGTCGGCGCTGATGACCACCGGCACGTCGGCCGCGCGGGCCGCATCGCCCCCGCCCGCCGCGCCCTGCTTGCCTCGCACGCGCGCGGCCAGCTGTGCCAGCACCACCGGCTCGGGCTCGGCGCCGTCGACGCGGATGCGCAGCTTCTCGTCGGTGCCGACGATGACCTCGATGACGGCCGGCGGCCGCTGCTGGCTCTTGCCCACGCTGGGCAGGTCGACGACGCCGGTGGTGATGAGCGGTGCCGTGACCATGAAGATGATCAGCAGCACCAGCATCACGTCGATGAACGGGACCATGTTGATCTCGTTCATCGAGCGCCGGCCGCGGCCGCTGCGGGAGCTGAGGGCGGGCATGGCGTTCAGCGCATCTGCGTCGTCGTGGCGGCCATCGTCGTCTGGCCGGGCCCGGTGCCGCCGCCGGCGTTGCGCTGCAGGATGTTGGAGAACTCCTCGATGAAGGTCTCCATCTGGATGGCGATGCGGTCGATGTCGCGCGCGAAGCGGTTGTAGGCCACCACCGCCGGAATGGCCGCGAACAGGCCGATGGCCGTGGCCACCAGCGCCTCGGCGATGCCGGGTGCCACGCTGGCCAGCGTCACCTGCTGCAGGTTCGACAGGCCGACGAAGGCATGCATGATTCCCCACACCGTGCCAAACAGGCCCACGTACGGGCTGACGCTGGCCACGCTGGCGAGAAAGCTCAGGTTGCTCTCCACCACGTCGAGCTCGCGCTGGAAGCTGGCGCGCATGGCGCGGCGCGCGCCGTCCAGCTGCGCGCCGGCGTCCAGCCGCCTCTCGCGCAGCTTCAGGAACTCGCGCATGCCGCTGGCGAAGATGCGCTCCATCGGCGCGCTGTCGGACTTCTGGCCCACGGCGGTGTTCAGCTCGGTGAGGCTGCGGCCACTCCAGAACTCGCGCTCGAACTCCTCGTTGGCGTTGCGCACGCGCTTCAGGCCGAAGAGCTTGCTGAAGATCACGGTCCAGCTGGCCAGCGACGTGATCAGCAGGCCGGCCATCACCAGCTGCACGACGAAGCTGGCCTGCAGCACGAGGGCGGTGATCGAGAGGTCGGGATTCATGTCGGTGGGGCCGGGGGCTCAGGGGGCGTCGAGGACGAGCTGGATGGATCTGGGAATGCGGCGCGGCCGCAAGGTTCCGTGGTCGACGCAGCCGATGCGGATGTGGCCTTCGGCCAGCAGCGTCGGCCCGCGCCAGGCCTGCTGCACCAGGCGCATCGAGGCGCTGCCCCGCTCGGCCAGGGCCACCGTCACGTCGAGCAGGTCGTCCAGGCGCGACGGCGCGTGGTAGCGCAGCGCCGTGTCGGCCACGACGAACATCGCGCCTTCCTGGTCGCGCAGCACCTGCTGCTGCACGCCAGCCGCGCGCAGCCACTCGGTGCGCGCACGCTCGAAGAACTTCAGGTAGTTGGCGTAGAAGACGATGCCACCGGCGTCGGTGTCTTCCCAGTAGACGCGAACGGGCCAGCGGAACAGCACCCGGGCGGGGTCAGGCGACGGCGCGGCGGCGTGTGCGGCGGAGGGCTCGACAGGGGGCTCGACGATGGGCTCGACGGTGGGCGCGGGCATGCGCGGTTGATGATAGCGGCGCACCCTGGCGCGCCGGGCGCATCGCGGTTGCTGCCCGCAAGGGATCAGCGGGTGCCCAGCACCTGTCGGTACACCGGGCCCCACAGCGGGTGGCCGGCCTCGGAGCGGTTGAGCGCAAAGGCCGGGTCGGCTTCGCGCGCGGCGCGGAACGCGGCCTGGCAGGCCGCGAGGCGCTCGCTGGTGCAAGCGATGAAGGCCAGCAGCTTGTGCGCACTGGCGCGGTCGCGTGGGCTCGCCAGGCCGGCGGCGAGCGCGCGCTGCAGCGCGGCCTCGGCCTGCGCGTACTGGCCGTCGTCATAGGCCCGCAGGCCCTCGACCAGCGCGCGTTCGGCCGGCCGCTCCAGCAACTCCGCCAGGCCCGACGGCGCCGGGGGTTTGCTGGCGCAGGCAGCGGCCAGCAGCGTGCAGCCGATGAGCAACGGCAGCAGCGCCGGCGTGCGCCTTTGCCCCTTCATGGCACGAACCGGTGGCGCACGACGGCCACGCCGTCGGCCTCGAGCTGCACGGTGGTCGTGAACGGCGGGAAGTCGGCGTTGCGCACGACAACCTGGTGTGCGCCGGCGCTCAGCGTCAGCCGGTTCAGCGGCGGCGCCAGGCCGACGGCACGGCCGTCGATCTCAACCTCGCCCCAGGGGCTGATGGCCAGTTGCAGCGTGCCAGTGGCCGCGGCGGCCGGCGCCGCAGCGGCGGTGCTGGAGGTCGATGCCGTGGCGGTGGCGTGTTCCGGGGCCGGCCTGGCGGGTGCCGTGGCGCGTGGCCTGGGCGAGGCAGGTGCCGCTGCGGGCGCTGGCGCGATGGCCTCCGGGGCGGCCGATGCCGCAGGGGGATCACCCGACGCAGCAACGGGAGCCGCCGGTGCAGTGGCCAGGAGTGCCGGTGCGGAAGAGAGCGAGGGCGCCGGCGCTGGATCATCCGTCAGCGGTGTGGGCGCAGCGGCGCGGCGCGCCATGCCCACCGCCGTGGCCAGCAGCGCCACGCCGGCCAGCGTCGAGCCGGCCCACAGCAGCGCGCGTCGGCGCGACGTGGCGCTGCTGGGCCGCCGTTCGCGGGCTGGGGCTGCCTGCGGGCCGGCGGCCTCTTGCGTGTCGAGCCAGCGGCGCAGATCCCGGGCCAGGGCCAGCGCGCTGGGGTGGCGCTTGCCGGGCTCACGCGCCATCGCCTTGGCGGCGATGGCCGACAGCGCCCTCGGCACCTCGGGCCGCACCTCGTGGGCCGGTGCCGGGTGCAAGGTCAGGATGGCGGTGCTGATCTGCTCTACCGAGTCGCCGGTAAAGGCGCGGCGGCCGGCCAGCAGCTCGTAGAAGACGACGCCGAGCGCGTGGATGTCGGTGCGCGCATCGACCTCGCCGCCCTGCAGTTGCTCGGGTGCCAGGTAGTGCGGCGAGCCGAGCACGCAGCCGTCGAGAGGCGCGTTCGAGCGGCCGTGCGCCACGCGGGCGATGCCGAAGTCCAGCACCTTGGGCTTGGCGCGCCTGTCGAGAAAGATGTTGGCCGGCTTGATGTCGCAATGCACCACGCCACGTGCGTGGGCGTAGGCCAGCGCGTCGGCCACGCGGCGCACCAGCAGCGCCGCCTGCGCGGGCGTGGGCTTCCAGCCGGCGGTGAGGGCCTGGCGCAGGTCGCGGCCGCGCAGGAGCTCCATCGCGATGTAGACACCGTGTGACGACAGGCCGGCGTCGAAGATGGTGACGATGTGCGGGTGGTTCAGGCTGGCCACCGCGCGGGCCTCGTTCAGGAACAGTCCGTCGAGCGCCACACGTTCGCGCGGGTCGGTTTTGAACTGCAGCGTCTTCACGGCCACCAGGCGCGACAGCAGCGGGTCCCAGGCCTCGTGCACCTGGCCCAAGCCCCCTTCGCCAAGTGGGCCCTTCAGCGCATAGCGGCCGATGTGCGCCAGCGTGGGCCGTTGCTCGGGCGGCAGCTCGGGTGCGGGTTCCGGGGCAGCCGGTTGGCTGTCGAGCAAGCCGGAATCCGCGCCGAGCGGCTGTGAGTCGGGTGCCTGCGCAGCTTCGCCCTCCGCGGGCAGCGATGCCACGGTGGAAGCGAATGCGTCGTCGCCGTTGCCGGCATGGCCGGCACGCGGCCGCTGGAACAGGTTGTAGCGCACGGTGCCCGGTAGCTTACGCGGCCCACCCGGGGTGGGAGCTGCCGAAAAGCGCGGCCAATTCCGGCAAACAAGGCGCCATTGGCGTGAGACCCTGTCGCCTGTGTGCGGGCATTGCTGGGGTGAAGCCCCGCCAACCCGGGCAGCCGATCAGCGCAGCTCGCGCGACAGCCGGGCCAGAGCGGTGTCGAGCTGCTCCAGGCTGCTGGCGAACGACAGCCGCACGTAGCGCTCGGCGGCATGCGGCCCGAAGTCGCGGCCGGGCGTGAGCGCCACGTGCGCGCTGTGCATCAGGCGCTGGCAGAACGCCCAGCTGCTGCTGGCGTGGCGCGAGCAGTCGAACCAGGCGTAGAAGGCGCCGTCGGGCACCACGGGCACCGGCAGGCCGAGCGCTTCGAGTGCGGGCACGACATGGTCGCGGCGGCGGCGGAACTCGGTGCGGCGCCGTTCGTACTCGGTCATCGACGCCGGCTCGAAGCAGGCCAGCGCCGCGTGCTGCGCCAGCGTGCTGGGACAGATGTAGAGGTTTTGCGCCAGCCGCTCCACGGGCCCCACCAGCGCCGGGGGCAGCACCAGCCAGCCCAGGCGCCAGCCGGTCATGCCGAAGTATTTGCTGAAGCTGTTGATGCTGACGAGGCTGTCGGCCACGCCGGGCTGCCGCAGCGCCAGCGCCGTCTGGCCATAGTGGTCGTCGTAGCTCAGGCCGAGGTAGATCTCGTCGACCAGCGTGACGCCGCCGCGCTCGGCCACGGCCGTGGCGATGGCGGCCATCTCGTCGGGCGCGATCGAGGTACCCGTGGGGTTGCCCGGGCTGGCCAGCAACACGCCGCGCGTGGCCGGCGTCCAGGCCGAGCTCACGCCGGCGGCATCGAGCTGGAAGCGCGCCTCGGGCGAGGATGGCAGCAGCCGCGCCGTGGCGCCGGAGGCGGCGACGAAGTGGCGGTTGCAGGGGTAGCTCGGGTCGGGCATCAGCACCTCGTCGCCGGGCTCGAACAGGGCCAGGCAGATGAGCTGCAGCGCTGCCGAGGCGCCCGCCGTGACGACGATGCGCCGCGGATCGACCTCAACGCCGTAACGCTGCCCGTACCAGGCCGCGATGCGCTTGCGCAGCGCCGGCAGGCCGGTGGCGTCGGTGTACTGCGTGCGCCCCTCGGCCAGCGCCGCGATGGCCGCGGCCTGCACGGCCGGTGCGGCGCCGAAGTCGGGCTCGCCGATGTTCAGGAACACCATCGGCTCGCCGCCCTGGGCGGGGTCGCACGCGGGCGAGGCGGCCACGAGGCTGGCCGCCTTGGCCAGCTCCATCACGTAGAAGGGCTCGATGTGCTCGAGCCGGCTCGCCAGCCGCGGTGCCGTCATCGCCGGCGGCCGGCGGCGGCCTCGTCGGGGCGCAGTTGGCCGGCGCACTTGTCGAGCACACCGTTCACGTACTTGTGGCCGTCGGTGCCGCCGAAGGACTTGGCTAGCTCGACTGCCTCGTTGATGGCCACGCGGTACGGGATCTCGATGCAGCGCGACAGCTCGAAGCAGCCGATCAGCAGCGCGGCGTGCTCCACCGGCGACAGCAGCGAGGTCTTGCGGTCGACGTGGCGCGCGAGCACCGCGTCGAGCGTGGCGGCTTCTTCGATGCAGCCGTGCAGCAGGGCATCGAAGTGGGCGCGGTCGCACTTGTCGAAGTGCTCGAGCTGCGCGATGTGGGCCTCGACCTCGGCCACCGGCGCGGCCGACACCAGCCACTGGTACAGGCCCTGCAGCGCGAACTCGCGCGAGCGGCGGCGGGCCGACTTCGGCGGCGAGCGCCGCGTGGGTGCCGCTGGGGCCGCCGCCGTGCCGGGCGTGCCGGCAGCGGGTGCAGCGTCGGCGGTGCTCACGAGAGGTCTTCCATCAGGTTGGCCATCTCCACCGCCACGCGGGCGGCGTCACGGCCCTTCTCTTCGGCGCGCGCCCAGGCCTGCTCTTCGGTCTCGACCGTGAGGATGGAGTTGGCCACCGGCAGGCTGTGGTCGAGCGCGACGCGGCTCACGCCGGCGCCGCTTTCGTTGCACACGAGCTCGAAGTGGTAGGTCTCGCCGCGGATCACGCAGCCCAGCGCGATGAGGGCGTCGAAGTCGCCGCTGTCGGCCATGGCCTTGAGCGCGACCGGGATCTCCAGCGCGCCCGGCACGCTGACGTGGCGGATGTCGCCGTCGTCGACCTCGAGTCGCTCGAGCTCGGCCAGACAGGCCTCGGCCAGCTTGCGGGTGATGGCGTCGTTGAAGCGCGCCCGCACGATGCCGATGCGCAGGCCCTCGCCGACGAGCGCGGCGCCGTCGTCGCGGCCTTGGTCAGCGCCCTGCATGGCCGTGGGGCCGGCAGGGGCCGGCACAAAGTGGTGTGGGAGTCATGGAGTCAGGTTCCGGCGGCGATGAAGCCGCTGATCTCGAGGCCGTAGCCGGTCATGCTGGGCATGCGGCGCGGGCTGCCGAGCAGCCGCATGCGGCGCACGCCGAGCTCGCGAAGGATCTGGGCGCCCACGCCGTAGGTGCGCAGGTCCATCTGCGGCTTGGCGGGCGCGGGCGGGCTGTCGCCGCGCAGCGCCGGCAACAGGGCTTGCGCGTCGCTGCTGGCGTTGAGCAGCACGGCCACGCCGGCCGGCGCGCGCTTTAGCGCACGAAGCGCCTCGCCCAACGGCCAGGAGTGGCTGCCGCCTTGCGCGTCGAGCAGGTCGAGCGCGGTGAAGGGCTCGTGCACGCGCACCAGCACTTCATCCGAGGGCTGCCAGCGGCCGTGCTTCAGCGCCAGGTGCACGCCGCCGCTCTTGTCGCGGAAGGCCAGGCACTCGAACTCGCCTTGCGGCGTGACCAGCGGCCGTGCGCCGACCTGTTCGATCAGCGTCTCGTTGCGGCTGCGGTAGCCGATGAGATCGGCGATGGTGCCGATCTTCAGGCCGTGCTCGCGGGCGAAGAGCTCGAGATCGGGCAGGCGAGCCATCGTGCCGTCTTCGTTCATCACCTCGCAGATCACGGCGGCGGGCGAGAGCCCGGCCATGCCTGCCAGGTCGCAGCCGGCTTCGGTGTGCCCGGCGCGCATGAGCACGCCGCCGTCTTGCGCCTGCAGCGGGAAGATGTGGCCCGGCTGCACCAGGTCGGCGGGCTTGGCCTCGCGTGCCACGGCGGCCTGCACGGTGCGGGCGCGGTCGGCGGCACTGATGCCGGTGGTCACCCCGGTGGCGGCCTCGATGGACACCGTGAATGCGGTGCCGTGTTGCGTGCCGTTGCGCGTGGTCATGGGCGGCAGCTGCAGACGTTCGCAGCGCTCGCGCGTCAGCGTCAAGCAGATCAGGCCGCGCGCATAACGCGCCATGAAGTTGATGGCCTCGGGCGTGACGTGCTCGGCCGCGAGCACGAGATCACCTTCGTTTTCGCGGTCTTCCTCGTCGACGAGGATCACCATGCGGCCGGCCGCCAGCTCGGCGACCAGCTCGGGTACAGGAGCGATGGGCATGCGGGATTCTAGGCGGGCCGCCCAAAGCACCACGGCGGCCAGAGGCCGCCGTGGGTGGGGTGGGAGCGAAGCGGGGCGTCAGCGGCGGCGGCGCACCAGAGCCAGGCCACCGAGGGCGGCGCCGACGAGGGCGAGGCTGCCGGGCAGCGGCACGGGGCCACCCGGGGCGACCGAGACCGTGAACATATCGAAGCCGAAGATATCGGCCCCTGACCCACCCGTGCTGACGAACTGCACGGACTTGAAGTAATCGTCAGCGATGGTGGCTCGGACCCCGAAGAACAGGACCGAGGCGTCGGCGCCAGAGGTGGAATCAAGCGGATCGCCGAATGGACCACCGGACCCAGGGCTGACCGTCACTGTGGTGCCGTTTGCCCTCGTCAGCACCAGGGACAACTGACCGTCGAAGTCGCCGAAATCGGTCCCCAAGAAAGAAAAACTATCCACAGCCTGACTGAAGTCCAGTCTGAATGAAGACGATCCTCCGACCGGGGCGGTGGCCTCCCAATACCGGCTCCCTTGGTTCAAGCTGCCGCTGACGCCAGAAACGCTGTACCGGCCTTCATCAGTGCCGCCGGAGGGCCCCGTCGCGACTCTCCCCCCCCCCCGACAGCACAGCCGTAACCCCGCCGATGCTGATGTTGAGCGACGTGGCATTCACGGCCGCCGACTCGAAGTCGAAGGAACTGGCAGACCCGCCACCCATGAAGGCAGAGCGGGCGTCCGCTGCTTCTGGGTACGTAGTCAGCGGAAAGGTCGTAAGCCCATTGGGAGACTGCCCGAAGGTCGTCACGAAACCCGCGCACGCAAGGCCGGACCACGCGGTGATGACAGTCGCGGCGAGGATGTTTCTGATCTTCACTTGAGCTCCAATTTGTTCAGGGGCAGGGGCCGGGCGGCGCCATCTACAGAAAACTTAAGCAGAACTTGTGCCTGCTCGCGCTGGGCTCTTCCAAGTCACTGTCTACATTAAGATTCTTCCTCTACCGCCCTGTCGAGGGCCATCCCCGGAGTCGGGGTCTGTAAAGTCAGGCGACAGTCGCTCGCAGGCCTGCCGGTCCACATCAAGTGGCGTACGCGGTGTTCGCGGGCCGAAGTCGCACCCTCAGATCGTCGCCCAATTGGCTGCTTTCCAGAAACCGCCACGAGGGCCGACCTTCCAGGGCGGTGGCCCCGGCGTGCACACGCCAGTCCGCGATCGGGCGGCCCGAGCCCAGGAATCTGGGCGCCACGTACAGCAGACACTCGTCGACCCAGCCGCCGGCCAGGAGCGCGCCGTTCAGCGTGGCCCCGCCTTCGACGTGCACCTCGTTGACGCCGCGGACGGCCAGCATCGTGAGCAGGGACTCCAGCGGCACCCTCCCGGCAGGGTGGTCCAGTTCCACAACTTCGGCCCCGGCCGCGCGCAGCCTGGCGCCCGCGTCCCCCGCAGGGCCGACCCCCACAACGAGGGTGCGGCCTGGCGGCGCGAGCAGACGGGCTGCCGGCGGCGTGCGCCAGCGCGAGTCGAGCACGACGCGCAAGGGCTGGGCTGGCGTCTCGACCAGGCGTACGTCCAGCCGAGGGTCGTCGGCCAGCACCGTCCCTATGCCGGTGAGCACGGCGCTGGCGCGGCGCCTCCACGCATGCCCGTCGCGGCGGGCCGCCTCGCCGGTGATCCACCGGCTCTGACCGTCGGGCAAGGCCGTGCAGCCATCCACTGATGTGGCCACCTTCAGCCGCACCCAGGGCCTGCTGCGCTCAACCCTGGAGAAGAAGCCGATGTTGAGTTCTCGGCAGGCCGCGCGCTCGGGGCCGTCGGCCAGGTCGACCTGGACGCCGGCGGCGCGCAGGCGATCAATGCCCGCGCCGTTGACCGAGGGGTAGGGGTCAGGCGACCCGATGACCACCCGGGCAATACCGGCTTCGATGAGCGCGTCGCAGCATGGCGGCGTACGGCCGTGGTGGGCGCAGGGTTCCAGCGTCACCCAGGCCGTGGCTCCGCGGATGCCGACACCACGCGCCGCCGCATCGCGCAACGCCATCACCTCGGCGTGCGGGCCCCCGGCCTGCTGCGTGGCGCCTTCGGCGAGCAATTGCCCGTTGCCCAGCCCGATGACGCAGCCCACCCGCGGGTTGGGTTCCGTCAGCCCAAAACTGCGCTCCGCCAGACTTCGGGCCAGATGCAACCGTTCGTGATCGAGGGGCCTGAGGCCCTGGCAACTCGTTTCTGGCGCCAGCTGGTTCAGGTGATCGGCTGGTGAGGCCACGTGTTGCTTTCAATGGGCGTCGCCGTGTCTTCCGGCGGACACACGTTTACCAAGCCGTTGTAGCCGGCACTGATCACCAGGAAGTTCTTGTTCTGCAGCGGGCCGTTGACCCGGTAGTAGGTGTAGGGGTGGCGGCTGTTGTAGTCGTTGACGGTCTGACCAGTCGGTATATCCGCAGGCACCGAGGGAGACAGATTCGCTCCGTCACGGGTATATCGGCACACCTTGTAGTTGCTGGCCGTGTTGTCGGCCAGTGTGCTTGACAAGGCCAAGGTACCGAATTCGACGCGGCCGGACCACAGCCGCTGTCCAGAAAGAGTCTGGGTGGGCACGGCACAGTAGTAGGCCAGACGATCTGACCCGACCGCCTGGGTGGCGCAGTCCTGATTCGGTGTCGAAACAGGTTGAGTGACCCGGACCCGCATCGACAAACTGACCACCGCGTCCGTCGGTATTTCGGCTTCGAGAGAGGTCGGTGCCGAGCCCGTGGCGAAGGCGACGAAACCCGACAACAGCCACCGTTCCGCCGACGTGCAGGACGGTGAGCAGACCTGGGTGATCAGGCCCGTGGCGTTGTTGAAGACCCAGGTCACTCCGGCCAGGCCTGGCGGACTGAAGGTGCTGGTTCCATCGCCGTTGTCTGTCGCGACCCTGGGAATCGCGGCGTTCCTGCCGTAGGCTTGCCTGAGCGCGCTGCGATCGGTCCGCAGCGCGTGCAAGGCAGACATCTCTGCCGGCAGCCCCGCGATCGCGGAGCTCAGTTCGACGCGCTGGTTGGATGCCGAGGCTGAGCGATCGGCCCACGTGACGATCACGCGCACCTGCCGCACCGAAGCCATGGCGTCGGATGCAGTTGGGGCGGGCACCAGGGTCTCGCGGCGGAACGTGGTGTTCGTGTTGCTGGCCGCAACGTCGGCCGCGTCCGCGACGATGCCGTCGAACGCCAGTTGCCCCGACGCCGCCTCAGAGGCCCGCAGCACGCTGTAGTTGCGCAGCTCCTCCAGCTCTTCCTGGGCAATGCGAACCGCCTCGGACCGCTGGCGCGAAATGTCCGCCCCCGTGCGCATGGTGCTCTGCATGCCCACCACGCCGAGGATGCCGAAGGCCAGGACCGCCATCGCCACCAGGGCCTCGATGAGCGACACCCCCGCAGCGAGCCACCGGGCCGAACGCAAGGTCTGCGGGTGTCTCATGGTATGGCCCAGTCGCGCCACGAGCCCGCGACCCTGAAGAAGGTGCCCGAAGACGTACGCAGGTTCGCCAGCACGTCGCTGTCGTACTGGACCACCAGGCTGCTGGCGCCGGTCACCGCGCCGTCCACGACGACGGCTCCGCGTATGGTGCCGGGTTGTGTGCTCGCGCTGGTGTCCCAGCCCGCGGGTGGCCTGAGCATCAGCAGGCCGTGGACGGTGACGCCCGCCGTGGTGAACGCGAGGTTGCCATTGACAACCATCATCACGGGCTGCGCAGCGCTGCCGATGTCGCCGGCGGAGTCGACCAGTAAGCCCCTGGTGAGCCACAGCGGACGCCCGGGGTTGTTGGCGATGGCGGTGCGGACGGTGGCCGCATCGCATCCGCTCGAGGGGCAAGGCACCGTGACCACGGCCGGCATCTGGATCCACCGCTGCGGAGTGAGCATGAACATGGCCGCAAAGAAGCGGTCGGCGGCAACGATGCCAGGAGCAGCGCCGGATGCGGCGATGTCCGCCGGGTTAAGGCCACTATCCAATTGCAGTGTCGAGCCACCGAGCGCGTTGCCAGCGCTGGTGGTCAAGGCGAGCCCACCTGTATTGATGGTTCCCGAGGCGTGTACTGTGAAGCCGCTGCCGACGGACGCCGCATTGATGACGTTCAACCCGGTGGCAGTTACGTTGCCACGGGCGGCAAGGGCAGCCTGCGGGAAGGCCGTCGCGCGGCCGCTGAGCATGAGGACGGCTCCGACCATGGTTCGCCCCTCGTTCACCAGACTTGCACCAGCCGGGTCCAGGCAGGCGTTGTCGAGCCGGGTGCACCCGACCACGTCGATGCGCACGAGCCCAGGTTCGACAGGAGTGGAGATTACAGGCACGCTGAAGCGGATCCGGAACGCGGGCGACACCGAACTACCCGTGGGTGCCGCCAACACCGGTGCTGCGCTGTCTGGGCAGGAACAACGCCAGGTGCCCACGCCCTCGTCGAAGACGCAGGTCGGTGTGAGCGGAACCCCACCAAACAACCGTGGCGTGATGAGGCCGGTGCTGACACTGATGTCCAGGTAGCGCTGGCGAAAGCTGTCGTTAGCGCTGCTGGTCGTGGCCCGGCATTGCGCGTCGATGCGGCCGCTGTTGAGCATCATCAGGGCCCAATTCATGCCGGCTTCCGCAGCTTCGAACGACTGGGTGGCACGCTGGAAATTGACCCCCGTTCGCTGTTCAAAGATCATGTTGCGGCTTGTGTAGGCCGCCACCATCGAGATGATGAAGAACAGCACCATCACGACCACGAGGGCCGCCGCGCCCCGTTGCTGCGCCGACTTCATGGTGGGCAAACCTCACCGAGGAGCGCACTGATCACCCTGTAGAAGGCAAAGTGATCGTTGCGCAGCCTGATGCGCGACTCGTGCGTGCGCACAATCTCCGGGAAGGCGCGGTGGCGAGCCGTGATCCGCACTACGAGGGTGCTCTGGTTCACGCTGGGCCAGCAGGCGGTGTCTCCCGCGGGGCAGGGTTTCGGACAGGGAATCCGCGACACGCTGTCCGGGACGCGGGTCACGTTGAAGGCAGTCACCTCCATGGTGGCCGGATCGGTTAGATCCTGCCAGCCACCCGCCTTGATGTTGGTCTCGAGGACCCCGGCGGTGAGCCTGAAACCCAATGCCGTCGCGAGCGAGCCAGGACCTTCTGGGAAATAGTTGAAGACCACCTCGTCGCCCAAGCCGGAGACTGACAGGTCGTCGGACAAGGCGTTGGGCCTAGGATCGGTAGCACTTCCCAGGGACCAGACCATCGGCTGCAGGTTGCCATGCAGACCGATCCCACCGCTGCGACGAAGCTCCCTGACGATGACGTCGGCTGAGACGCGCAGGTCCTGCTGCACCTGCGCCTCTGCGATCAGGCGGCGGCTTTCCGTGAGCTGGCCGCTGACCAGCAGACTGGCCGCAGCGACCACGATCAGCCCGATGGTGATGCCGACCATCAGCTCGACCAGCGAAAGGCCGCGTTGACGGTGGCGAATGTACCGACCGGACATCAACATGCGGTGCCACCCAAGGTCGAACCCGTTGGGGTGCACAACTTCGCGCGTCCCGACGGCTGTATCACCGCCCGCAAGCTGCGGCTGGCACCTGCGGTTGCGGATGTGTCGATCTGGAAGCCGGCCGCCACGAGAGTGGCCATGTCTGATGCCGGGAACCTTAATGCCGCATACCGCGGTTCGAAGGTTACTGTTGAGGTCTGCCCCGAGGGCGTTAGCACGCTAACCCTCAGATTACGGGGAATCGTGACCGTTCGGACCTCGGTCGTGGTCGTTGGGTGCGTGCTGCAACGAGAACCCGGCGCTGCCGTGCAATCGCAGAGTTCAGTGCCGCTGGTGGGGTCTGGTCGGGTGAAGATCACATAACACGTAAGATCGCCTGGCCCGCTGTCCTCCTGGAAGCGCACGCTGACGTAAACCGATCGCGCCACCGCCTCCGAGCGGGCCAGTTGCAGGTCGGTCACCAACTGCGCATGGACGCTGCGCACCCGCTGCGTGACGATGTACTCGCTGAACGACGGCGCGGCCAGCCCCAGGATGATCACGGCGATGGCAACGACCACCATCAGTTCGATGAGCGTCAGGCCCGCGGCTTGGCGGGATGACCGTCGACTTGCTGCCCGCAGCCGGCTCATGCTCATCGACTCCAGCAGACGTTGGTGGCCGCAAAGTCCGTCGCGGCGAGGCTGCAGCCGTCGCAGCCGGCGTAGGTGAGTTGCGCGCCGGTCACTCGCACGGCGAGCGTGCGGCAGGCGGCGTCAGCCGCCTGCGAGGTGCCCGCCACGGCCACGGCCGCCACCGTGTATTCCGTGGCGTTGGTGCCGCTGAGCTGAATCGTGTAAAGGCCTCGGGGCGTTGTGGCGGGCAGCCCAAGCCCAGTCAGATTGTTGCTGTACGTCGCGTTGTTGCCGCGCCAGCGCTCCTGCGCCTGTTGCACCGCCGACAGTGCCGTGAAGGCCTCGGTGCGACGGCTCTTGCGCAGCGAGTCGAGGAAACTCGGCAGGGCCACCGCAGCCAGCAGAGCCAGCACCACCACCACGATCATCATTTCGATGAGCGTGAAGCCAGCGTTCGAGCGCTGCTGCGGCGCGATTTGTCGGAGTTTGTTCACGCGGCGATTGTGGGGTAGCGCGCGCCGGGTTGCGAGTGGCCTGTCTCCGTTCGTCGCTACTGGAAAGCCGCTCGTCAACCACGCCACTCAACCGCGGGGGGCGCTCAGCACGCAGGATGCCCCGCCACCTGGCCTCCTGGTGAGCAACTGCGCACGCGGCCCATGATGTTGACGACTTGGTGCACCGCACGGCCGTCGGCCGCCTGCAGGCGCAGGGTGCCGGTGGGCGTGACGGTGCCGCGGTCGGCGTCGAACAGCATCGAGGCCGATGAAGACGACAGCCTGATGCGGGCGCCCGACGGCATGGTGGCCACGCGCAGCGCGAGGGCACCATGGGCGCAGACCGAGCGTGCCGCTTCGTCGCAGTCGCAGGCGCGCGCTGGCCCTGTGTGCACCACGTAGCAGGCCGCGCCCGCGTTGACGGCCAGGCGGACCGGGCGTCCTTGCGCCACGGCCAGGCTGCGCGCCAGGCGCAGGTCGGTGGCCACCTGCGCCGAGGCGGCGTCTAGCAAGCGGCGCTCGCGGGCGTCCTTCCAGCCCGGCAGCACGGTGCCGGCCAGTATGGCGACGATCGCCAGCACGATGGCGGACTCGACCAGGCTCGTGCCTGCTTGGCGACCAAGGGTGCGGCAGGTGCCGCGGAAAGTGGGGTGGGGGTTCATCGGAGCGCTCCTGCATGGGCTGGGATGGCGCTCACTGTAGGAATCGCTGTTGCCGCCCGCGTCCCCATCGCGCGGGCCCAGGGCGGGGGCACCCGGCGGGGTCCCCCGGCCGGGGGATGGCCGCTCCACCGAGGCGGCAGATCAGATGTCGCGGATCAGCTGGCGGAACTCGTCGACGTCTTCGAACTGCCGGTACACCGAAGCAAAGCGCACGTAGGCCACCTTGTCGATGCGCTTCAACTCGCGCATCACCAGCTCGCCCAGGCGGGCGCTGGGCGTTTCGCGGCTGCCGCTGGCCAGCAGCTTGTCCTGGATGCGCTCGATCGCCGCCTCGACCTGCTCCAGGCTCACAGGCCGCTTGCGCAGCGCCAGCGTCATGCTGGCGCGCAGCTTGGCGGGGTCGAACTCCACGCGCGAGCCGTCCTTCTTGACGACGGCTGGCATCTGGATCTCGCTGCGCTCGTAGGTGGTGAAGCGCTTTTCGCAGTGCAGGCAGCGGCGGCGCCGCCGCACCACGTCGCCCTCGTCGGACTCGCGGGTCTCGACGACCTGCGTGTCTTCATGGGCGCAAAAGGGGCAGCGCACGGTTCAACCCGCCGCCGCCGGGCCGCAAGCCTGGGGGCTCATCGATACACGGGGAAGTCGCGAGTCAGCGCGGCCACCTTGGCGCGCACGGCGGCGATGTTCGCGGCGTCGTGCGGCTTGTCCAGCACGTCGGCGATCAGGTGCGCGGTGGCGCGGGCTTCGGCCTCCTTGAAGCCGCGCGTGGTGAGCGCCGGCGTGCCCAGGCGGATGCCGCTGGTCACCATGGGCTTCTGCGGATCGTTCGGGATGCCGTTCTTGTTGCAGGTCATGTGGGCCTCGCCGAGGATGGCTTCGGCTTCCTTGCCCGTCAGGCCCTTGGGCCGCAGGTCGACCAGCATCACGTGGCTCTCGGTGCGGCCGCTCACGATGCGCAGGCCGCGCTCAATGAGCGTCTCGGCCAGCACGCGGGCGTTGGCCAGCACCTGCTGCTGGTAGACCTTGAAGCCCGGCTGCAGCGCCTCGTGGAAGGCCACCGCCTTGCCAGCGATCACGTGCATCAGCGGGCCGCCCTGGATGCCGGGGAAGATGGCGCTGTTGACCTTCTTGGCGATGGCCTCGTCGTTCATCAGCACGATGCCGCCGCGCGGGCCGCGCAGGCTCTTGTGCGTGGTGCTGGTCACCACGTCGGCGTGCGGCACCGGGTTCGGGTAGACACCCGCGGCAATGAGGCCGGCGTAGTGCGCCATGTCGACCATGAAGTACGCGCCGACGGCCTTGGCCACCTTGGCAAAGCGCTCGAAGTCGATGCGCAGGCTGTAGGCGCTGGCGCCGGCGATGATGATCTTGGGCTTGTGCTCGTGGGCCAGCCGCTCCATGGCGTCGTAGTCGATGGCCTCGTTCGCGTCGAGCCCGTAGCTCACCACCTTGAACCACCTACCGCTCATGTTGAGTGGCATGCCGTGGGTAAGGTGGCCGCCTTCGGCCAGGCTCATGCCCATGATGGTGTCGCCCGGCTGCAGCAGACCGAAGAACACCGCCTGGTTGGCCTGGCTGCCGGAGTTGGCCTGCACGTTGGCGAAGCCGGCGCCGAACAACTGCTTCAAGCGCTCGATGGCCAGCGTCTCGACCACGTCCACGTGCTCGCAGCCGCCGTAGTAGCGCTTGCCGGGGTAGCCCTCGGCGTACTTGTTGGTCATCTGCGAGCCCTGCGCGGCCATCACGGCCGGGCTGGTGTAGTTCTCGCTGGCGATGAGCTCGATGTGCTCTTCCTGGCGGCGGTTCTCGGCCTGGATGGCGGCCCAGACCTCGGGGTCGACGGCGGCGAGCGTGGAAACGGAACGGGCGAACATGGCAGTCCTCTTCGGGTGTCTTCTGGAAGAAGGGCCAACGGGTGCGGCAGGGGCTCTCGTGCTGAGAACCTGCGGCACGGCCGGGGGCTGCCCAGGCGAACGGCTGACGCCGGCCCGGCGGAAAAGCACCGCCGGCGGCCTGCGCTTCCCGGTGGTCGTCCACCTCGGGGCCGGGGGGCCCTTATCGCCAGTCGCGCAGGCGGCCAGTGTACCGCCGGGGTCGGCGGCGCGTCGGCGTCAGCGGGCCAGGGCCACCCGCTCGGGCACGGGGGCCGGCACCGATGCTGCCGGGGCGGCGGCCGGCATCGGCGCGGGCGCGTTGGCCGGCTCGGCGGCGGCCTCGCGGGCGCTGGATTGCGGCGTGTTCGAAGCATTGCTCGGCACGGCCCGGCCGTCGGCCACGTTGCGCATGTGGGCCTGCTCGGCCATCACCTTGGCGGCGTAGCCGCCGTCGCTGTCGAGCAGCGCGGCGCCGACGTAGAAGCGCAGGCCCTCGCTCACGCTGCCGGCTCGGGCGATGCACTCGCGCAGCACCTGCACGCCCACGCGCAGGTTGGTGATGGGGTCGAAGGCGGCGTGCGTGCCACCGAAGGCCTCGTACTTGTCGTCGTGTACGCGCGTCATCACCTGCATCAGGCCCTGCGCACCCATCGGGCTCTGGGCGAACGGGTTGAAGCTGGACTCGACGGCCACGATGGCCAGGATCAGCGTCGGGTCGAGCCGCGCGCGTTCGCCCAGGGCCCAGGCCTCGCGCACCAGGGCGCCGACCGGCTCGGGGGCCACCTTGTAGCGGCGGGCGATCCACTGCGTCAGCGTCTGCTGGTCGCGTTGCAGCGCCTTCACGTCGACAGCGGTGGCTCGTGAGATGGCACCGGCTTCCACCAGCGAGGTGAGTATGTTGCCGCTGGCCAGCTCGCGCGTCTCGTGGCGCTCTTGCAGCCACTGCAGGGCGTTCTGTTCGAACTCGTGGCGCAGGTCCGGGCGGCCCACGCCGAAGGCCACCACCACGGTGGCCAGCAGGCCGACCACCGCCAGCGTGTTGTGGCTCACGGCCAGCAGGCCGCGTC
>JAIYDH010000113.1 GCA_027487585.1 Rubrivivax sp. | reverse complement strand
AGCGCCCCGGCGCCGAAGTGGGCCGCGATGAGCTGGTCGCGCACGAGACCCGTCACCCGCGACAGCAGCGTCAGCAGCGAAACGGTGGAGGCGGCTCGGAGTAGGTTCACCAGGGCAGGCAGTTCAAGCGGCGGAGTATAGAAGCGCGCCCGCAGTGACTGGACGCCTTTGCCGGCGCACGCTATACTCCGCGGCTTTTGCACTTCGGCAACCAACCTACCCGTTCATGGCCACCTCGTCCAAAGCCAAGAAGAAGACCGTTCGCATCGCCTCGGGCCGCAAGCGCGTGCGCCAAGACGTGAAGATCAATGCCGCGAACACGTCGCTGCGCTCGCATTTCCGCACCGTGGTCAAGAACGTGCAGAAGGCCGTTCTTGGCGGCGACAAGGCCAAGGCCGGCGAGACCTTCAAGCTCGCGCAAAGCGTCATCGACTCGGTGGCCGACAAGGGCGTGTTCCACAAGAACAAGGCTGCCCGCCTGAAGAGCCGGCTGTCGGCCAAGGTCAAGGCGCTGGCACTGGCCGCCTGACACGGCACGCCAGCTCCCACACAAAGGGCCCTTCGAGGGCCCTTTTTGCTGCCTGCCGCTGCGCTGCGGCGCGTCAGCCCCCCTCGGCGACGACCTCGCTGACGCGCAGTTGGTTGTCGCGCGCGAAGTTCATGACGAACTCCCAGGCCATCGGCTCGATGTCCTTCAGCGCCTCGCTGACGCGCACGCACTTCACGCCGTCCACCACTTGCGGCACACAGTACGGCGAGTAGCCGATGTAGGCGCCTATGCCCCCGCTGCCGCCACCGGGGCGGAAACTGCTCATCGCGCCGGCCAGGCGCTCGGCCCAGTCGCTGGGACGAAACGTCCGGCCTTCGAGCGTGAGGCCGTGGATGTGGAATTGACGGGGCTTGAAGACAGTCATCACTGGCCGACCGGCCGTTCACGCCGTCGGTGGCAGGCCTGGATTGTGCCTTGCCTGCTGCGATGCAACATCGGCATTGCGCGTGCGCAATGCACCGGAGTGGGACGCCTAGAATCCGCCCTCCCCTGCCCCTTGCACCCACCCTGGAGCGCCACGCGATGAACGCACCCGAGCCCGCGGTCACCCGGCCCATGCCCCATGTGATGAACACCTACGGCCGGCTGCCGATGGCGTTGTCGCACGGCCGAGGCTGCTGGGTCTGGGACACCGAGGGCAAGCGCTACCTCGACGCGCTGGCCGGCATCGCCGTCAACACGCTCGGGCACGCCCACCCGAAGCTGGTGCCGGCGCTGCAGGACCAGGCCGCGAAGCTGATCCACTGCTGCAACTACTACCAGATTCCGCTGCAGGAACAACTGGCCGCCAAGCTGTGCGAGCTGTCGGGCCTGAGCGCCGCGTTCTTCTGCAACTCGGGCCTCGAGGCCAACGAAGGTGCCCTGAAGATCGCGCGCAAGTACGGCCACGACAAGGGCATCGATCGGCCCGAGATCATCGTCTACGAGAAGGCCTTCCACGGCCGCAGCATCGCCACGCTGTCGGCCACCGGCAACCCGAAGGTGCAGAAGGGCTTCGAGCCACTGGTCGAGGGCTTCGTGCGCGTGCCGCTGAACGACCTGGCCGCACTCGAGCAGGTGGCCGCCACCAACCCCAATGTGGTGGCCGTGTTCCTGGAAACCATCCAAGGCGAAGGCGGCATCAACCCCGCGCGCACCGAGTACCTGCAGGGCCTGCGCCGCCTGTGCGATCAACACGGCTGGCTGCTGATGCTCGACGAGGTGCAGTGCGGCATCGGCCGCACCGGCAAGTGGTTTGCGCACCAGTGGGCAGGCGTGATGCCCGACGTGATGCCGCTGGCCAAGGGCCTGGGCTCGGGCGTGACGGTGGGCGCCATCGTCGTCGGCCCGAAGGCGCTGAACGTGCTCGGCCCCGGCAACCACGGCACCACCTTCGGCGGCAACCCGCTGGCCATGCGCGCGGGTGTGGAGACGCTGCGCATCATGGAAGAAGACGGCCTGCTGGCCAACGCCGCTGCCGTGGGCGATGTGCTCACCGGCGCGCTGCGCGAGGGCCTTGCAGCCCACATCGCCAGCGGCGAGGTGAAGGACATACGCGGCGCCGGCCTGATGATCGGCATGGAGCTCGACCGCCCCTGCGGCGTGCTGCTGGGCCGCGCGGCCGAGGCCGGGCTGATGATCAGCGTCACGGCAGACAGCGTGATCCGCCTCGTGCCGCCGCTCATCATGACGGCCGACGAGGCACGCCAGGTGGCCGCCATCCTGGTGCCGCTGGTGCGCGACTTCCTGGCCCACGGTTGAAGGCGCCGATGAAGCCCGGCGCCTCGCTGATCCGCCACTACCTGCAGTTCAAGGATCTCCGCACCGAGGAGTACGCCTACCTGCTGGAGCGCGCCCGCATCATCAAGACGCGCTTCAAGAACTACGAGCGCTACGTGCCGCTGGTCGACCGCACGCTGGCCATGATCTTCGAGAAGGCCAGCACGCGCACACGCGTCAGCTTCGAGGCCGGCATGTACCAGATGGGCGGCTCGGTGGTGCATCTGACCACCGGCGACAGCCAGCTCGGCCGCGCAGAGCCGGTGGAGGACAGCGCCCGCGTCATCAGCCGCATGGTCGACCTGGTGATGATCCGCACCTACGAGCAGAGCAAGATCGAGCGCTTCGCGGCGCACTCGCGCGTGCCGGTGATCAACGGGCTCACGAACGAGTACCACCCGTGCCAGATCCTGGCCGACATCTTCACCTACATCGAGCACCGCGGCAGCATCGAAGGCAAGGTCGTGGCCTGGGTGGGCGACGGCAACAACATGGCCAACACCTGGCTGCAGGCCGCCGAGGTGCTGGGCTTCACGGTGCACGTGAGCACGCCCAGCGGCTACGAGATCGACGCCGCCGTGGCGGGCATTCGCGACAAGTCCTGCTTCAAGCTCTTCAACCACCCGATGCAGGCCTGCGAGGGCGCGCACCTCGTCACCACCGATGTGTGGACCAGCATGGGCTACGAGGCCGAAAACGAAGAGCGCCGCAAGGCCTTCGTCGACTGGTGCGTCGACGAGGAGATGATGGCCGTGGCGCAGCCCGATGCCCTCTTCATGCACTGCCTGCCGGCGCACCGCGGCGAGGAAGTCACCGCCGAGGTCATCGACGGCCCGCAGAGCGTGGTTTGGGACGAGGCCGAGAACCGCATGCACGTGCAGAAGGCACTCATGGAGTACCTGCTGCTCGGCCGCATCGGCTGAGCCGGCGGCTCAGCTGCGCA
Organism: Rubrivivax sp.; assembly: GCA_027487585.1. Classification (GTDB taxonomy): domain Bacteria; phylum Pseudomonadota; class Gammaproteobacteria; order Burkholderiales; family Burkholderiaceae_C; genus Rubrivivax. The sequence goes on along the minus strand of JAIYDH010000113.1, from coordinate 8,811 downwards.
CGAAGGCCGTGACGAGCGGCTGATCGTCGAGCGCGCGGCTGCAGTGGCCGTGCACAGCGGGGTCGAAGGTGGCGCCTTCGGGCAGCGTGTCGGCCGAGTAGAAGTGCTGACCCGGGCCGAACACGCGCAGGCTGCCGTCGGGCAGGCCGATCTCCATGCGGCCCTCGAGCACGAAGAGCCACTGCGGGTGCGTGGTGCAGTGGAAGCTGCTGGCAAAACCCGCGGGGCTTCGGCGCAGCTGCAGGCCCCCGCTGGGCATGACCTGACTCAGGCGCGACATCGGCGAGCCCTCCGTCAGCGCAACAGCCTGTTCGCGGAAGCGCGCGCGGCCGTCGGGGCCGGTCTCGAGGATGACTTGGGTGAAGGTGTCCATGAAGCCATGCTACCGAGGCCAGGCAACCCTCAGGCGCGGCCGAACACGCCGTCGTACAGCAGCTTGGAGCCGGCCACGCCCATGCCGACGTAGGCTAGGCGGTAGAACCAGGTCGGGTCGATGCGGCGCACCAGCCACACGCCGAGCCAGACCCCCAGCGGCGCCACGGGCAGCAACAGCAGCGATGTCGCCAGATTGCGCGCATCCAGCAGGCCCAGTGCGCCGAACGGCACCAGCTTCACGAGATTGATCACGGCGAAGTACACCGCCATCGTCGCGCTGGCAACCACCGGTGCCAGCTTCAGCGGCAGCACGTAGGCCATCAGCGGCGGCCCGCCGGCGTGGGCCACGAAGCTGGTGAAGCCCGAGGTTGTGCTGCACAGCGGCGCGGCCCAGCGCGGCGGCGGCGTGCCTTCGGCGCGGATCGGCCACAGCAGCCGCTGGGCCAGGAACAGCAGCGTCAACGCCCCCAGCAACCCCGACACTGCGCGGTCGCTCAGCAGGCCGAACAGCAGCGTGCCGATGGCAATGCCGAGCACACCCCAGGGCACCAGTTGCCGCACCAGCGCGCGGTCGCGGTGGCGCCACATCTGCTGCAGGCCCGTGGCGTCCATCGCGATCAGCAGCGGCAGCATCACTGCCGCAGCCTGCGGCGCGGGCACGGCCAGCGCGAGCATCGGCGTGGCCAGTGAACCGAAGCCGCTGGCGAAGCCGCTCTTGGCCAGGCCCGTCATCAGCACGGCCGGCACGGCCAGCGCGTAGAACCAGGGGTCGGTGATGAAGGGCCAGGCCGAGAACATGCAAACCGTGTGAGCGAAAGCGCGCGATTGTGGCGGCCGACCCGGCGCCGAGCGCTCCGCCAGGGCATGGATACTCGCGGCCGAGGAGACCCCACACCATGGATCGCATTGCCATCGTCACTGGCGCCGGCAGCGGCATCGGCCGCGTCTGCGCCCTGGCCTTGCTGGCCGAGGGCTGGCAGGTCGCGCTGCTCGGCCGCCGCGCCGACGCGCTCGAGGCCACCCGCAGCGCCGCCGGCCCCGCCGCCAGCCACGCCCACGTGCACCCCTGCGACGTCAGCGACGATGTCCAGGTGGCCGCCGCCTTCGACGCCGTGGCCGCGCGCCACGGGCGCCTGGACTTGCTGTTCAACAACGCCGGCGGCGGCCTGGGCGGCAAGACGCCCGATCTCGTCACGGCCGCGGAATGGCGGCGTGTCGTCGACGTCAACCTCAACGGCGCGTTCTACTGCCTCAGCCACGCGTTCCGGCTGATGAAGGCGCAGCAGCCGATGGGCGGCCGCATCATCAACAACGGTTCGATCTCGGCCCACGCGCCGCGGCCGGGCTCGATTGCCTACACGGCCACCAAGCATGCCGTCAGCGGCCTGACAAAGACCGCGGCGCTCGACGGCCGGCCGTTCGACATCGCCGTCGGCCAGATCGACATTGGCAACGCCGCCAGTGAGATGACCGCGCGCATGGCCGAAGGCGTGATGCAGGCCGACGGCAGCGTGCGCGCCGAGCCGCGCATGGAGCTGCAGGCGGTGGCCGACACCTTCATGGCCATGGTGCGCCTGCCCTTGAGCGCCAACGTGCTGTTCACCACCGTGATGGCCACCCAGATGCCCTACGTGGGCCGCGGATGAATCCCCAATGAAGCTGCTCCGACTCGGCCGCCCTGGCCACGAACGCCCTGCCCTGCTCGACGCCGACGACGTGCTGCGTGACCTGGGCGCGCTGCTGCCCGACATCACGCCGGCCACGCTGTCGCCCGCCGCGCTGGCCGCCTTGCGCGCTCTGGACCCGTGTGCGCTGCCGGTTGTCGATGCCGCCACCGCCGGCCCCGTGGCGGTGCCCTGGCGCGGCATGGGCAAGTTCATCTGCATCGGCCTGAACTACGCCGACCACGCCGCCGAGGCCGGCCTGCCGGTGCCGAAGGAGCCGATCGTGTTCATGAAGCCGCCCTCGGTGGCGGTGGGCGCTGACCATGCCGTCGTGCTGCCACCCGGCAGCGTGAAGAGCGACTGGGAGGTCGAGCTCGGTGTCGTTATCGGCACGCGGGCTCGCCAGGTGTCGGAGGCCGACGCGCTGCGCCATGTGGCCGGCTACTGCGTCGTAAACGATCTTTCAGAGCGCGAGTGGCAGCTCGAGCGTGGCGGCACCTGGGACAAGGGCAAGGGTTGCGACACCTTCGGCCCTGTGGGCCCGTGGCTCGTCACGGCCGATGAGGTGCCCGAGCCGCAGGCGCTGGACATGTGGCTCGATGTCAACGGCCAGCCCAGGCAACGCGGCAGCACGCGCACCATGGTCTTCGGCGTCGCGCAACTGGTGGCCTATTGCAGCCGCTTCATGACGCTGCACCCGGGTGACCTCATCTCCACCGGCACGCCGCCCGGCGTAGGCATGGGCATGAAACCGCAGCCGCAGTACCTGCAACCGGGCGACACCATGCGACTCGGCATCCTCGGCCTAGGGGAGCAAACTCAACAGGTGCACGCCTGGGACGAGTTGCTGCTCGACAGCTGACGGCATACTGCGGGCATGAAGACACTCCGCACCACCCTCCTCGCGCTGCTGGCCGCCGCCCTGGCTGCCGGCTGCTCCACCACCGAAACCTCGCGCGCTGTCGAGCCGGCCCGCACGGCCGCCGCCGCCAGCACCGCGCCGGCCTACACCGGCCCGAAGGCGCCCATCGCGGTGGGCAACTTCGACAACCGCTCGAGCTTCGGCCGCGGCATCTTCGCCGAAGGCGGCGACCGGCTCGGTTCGCAGAGCAAGACCATCCTCGTCTCGCACCTGCAGCAGACCAACCGCTTCAACGTGCTCGACCGCGAGAACATGGCCGAGGCGCGCCAGGAAGCCGCCCTGCGCCAGGCTGCGCAGGCCATCAAGGGCGCCGACTTCCTCGTCACCGGCGCCGTCAGCGAGTTCGGCCGCAAGGAAGTAGGCGACCGCGCCCTGTTCGGCCTGCTCGGTCGCGGCAAGACGCAGGTGGCCTACGCCAAGGTCACGCTGAACATCGTCAACCCGCTGACCTCTGAAGTGGTGTACTCCGTGGCCGGCGGCGGCGAGTACACGCTGTCCGAGCGCGAGATCCTCGGCTTCGGCAGCACCGCCAGCTACGACGCCACGCTCAACGGCAAGGTGCTCGACCTGGCCATCCGCGAGGCCGTGGACCGGCTCGTGACCGGGCTGGAAAGCGGCGCCTGGAAGGCGCAGCGGCCCTGATGTCGCCGCGCCTGCCCTCTAGGGGCACTGCGGTCTGGCTGACCGTGCTGGCCACGGCCCTGATCACCGGCTGCGCCACCGCTCCGAGCACGCTGTACGACTGGGGCACCTATCCCCAGGCGCTGGCCGTGCACCTGCGACAGGCAGGCGGCGACGCCGCGCGCCAGGCCAGCCTGCTCGAAGAGCACCTGCAGCGCAGCGCCGGCGCCGCCCGCGCCGCGCCGCCGGGACTGCACGCCCACCTGGCCCTGCTCTACACCCAGCTCGGCAACGAGGCGCAGGCTGTGCGCCATTTGCAGATGGAGAAGACGCTGTACCCCGAGTCGGCTGCCTACATGGACCTCCTCTTGAAGAACGCGCGCAAGTCCGCCGGTGAGGCCCCGAAATGAGCATCTGCATGCGCCGCGTTTCGTTGGCCCTGATCGCCGTCTTCGCGGGCCTGCTGGGGGGCTGCGCCACCGTCGAAGCGCCCTCGGCCGACCCCTGGCCCGCCTTGCGCGAGGCACGGCCTGCCTCGGTGCTGGTGATGCCGCCGGTGAACAACACACCCGACGTGGAAGCACCCGCCAGCCTGACGGCGCAAGCCGTCTACCCGCTGTCCGAAGCCGGCTACTACGTGATGCCTGTCGCGCTGGTGAACGAGACGCTGCGCCTGAACGGCGTGCAGACACCGCAAGACGCCCAGCAGATCTCGGTGCAGCGGCTGCGTCAGGTGTTCGGCGCCGACGCGGCGCTGTACATGGACATCCGCCGCTACGGCTCGGTCTACCGCGTCATCAGCTCCGACTCGGTGGTGACGGTGGATGCCCGCCTGGTCGATCTCCGCGACGGCCGCACCCTCTGGACGGGCAGCGCCAGCGCCAGCAGTGCCGAGCAGCGCGGCCAGCAACAAGGCGGCCTCGTCGGCGCCCTGCTGCAGGCCGTGATCGAGCAGGTGGCGTCCAACTTCAGCGACCGCAACCACCAGGTGGCCGGCATCGCAGCGCGCCGCCTGCTCGGTGGCTTCGGGTCGCGCGGCCTGCTGCCCGGGCCGCGTGCCCGCCCGGTCGAGACCAAGCGCTAGAAGGCGAGCAGCAGCCGCGCGGTGCGGAGGCGCGCGCGTTGCTGCTGCCGATGAGCCCCTTGTCTCGCCGCATCGCCGAACTGCCGGCCGATCCGGCGCGGCTGGCCGATGGCGAAGCCCGCTGCGACGATGCCCGGGCCCACGCCCTCAGGCGGGGGTTGAGGCCACCTCGCCCGCCTCGGTCTCGAGCAGTGCGCGGCCGAGCGCCTCGGCCACCTCGATGCCGTCGACCCCGGCCGACATGATGCCGCCGGCATAGCCCGCGCCCTCGCCGGCCGGGTACAGGCCGCGCACGTTGACGCTCTGGAAATCGCGCCCGCGGCGAATGCGCAGCGGCGACGAGGTGCGGGTCTCCACGCCCGTGAGCACGGCGTCGGGGCGGGCGAAGCCGGCGATCTGGCGGTCGAAGGCCGGCAGCGCCTCGCGGATGGCGTCGAGCACGTAGCCGGGCAGGCTGGGGCGGGCCGGGTCGGCCAGGTCGGTGAGCGTCACGCCCGGCTTGTACGAGGGCTCGACCTCGCCCAGCACGCGCGAGCGCTGGCGCTTGACGAAGTCGCCGAGCAGCTGGCCCGGCGCGCGATAGCCGCCCTCGCCCAGCTCGAAGGCGCGGCTTTCCCAGGCGCGCTGGAAGGCGATGCCGTCGAGCGGGTTCACCGGGCCCTCGCCCGGGGTCTGGCGGTAGTCGTCGGGCGAGATGCCGACCACGATGCCGGCATTGGCGTTGCGCTCGGCGCGCGAGTACTGGCTCATGCCATTGGTCACCACGCGCCCGGCCTCCGAGGTGGCGGCGACCACGGTGCCGCCCGGGCACATGCAGAAGCTGTAGACGCTGCGGCCGTTCTTCGCGTGGTGCACGAGCTTGTAGTCGGCGGCCCCCAGCAGCGGGTGGCCGGCGCTCTTGCCGAAGCGCGCGCGGTCGATCACGCCCTGCGGGTGCTCGACGCGGAAACCCACCGAAAACGGCTTGGCCTCAAGGAACACACCCCGCTGCTGCAGCATCTGGAAGGTGTCGCGTGCGCTGTGGCCGAGCGCCAGCACCAGGTGCTCGCAGTCGATCTGCTCGCCGCCGGCCAGCGTGATGCCGCGGAGCGCGCCGTCTTCGATGTGCAGATCCGACAGCTGTTGCTCGAAGCGGATGCTGCCGCCGAGGGCCTCGATGTCGGCGCGCATCTTCTCGATCATGCTCACCAGCCGGAAGGTGCCGATGTGCGGCTTGCTGACCCAGAGGATCTCTTCCGGCGCGCCGGCCGCCACGAACTCGGTGAGCACCTTGCGCGTGAGATGGCGCGGGTCGGAGATCTGGCTCCAGAGCTTGCCGTCGCTGAAGGTGCCGGCCCCGCCTTCGCCGAACTGCACGTTGCTGGTGGGGTCGAGCACACCCTTGCGCCACAGGCCCCAGGTGTCCTGCGTGCGGCGGCGCACGTCCTTGCCGCGTTCCAGCACCAGCGGCTCCAGGCCCATCTGCGCCAGGATGAGCGCAGCGAACAGGCCGCAGGGCCCGAAACCCACCACCACCGGGCGCAAGCGGCCACCGCGGCTGCCGGGCGCGGCCCGGCCGACGAAGCGGTAAGCGGTATCGGGTGCGGGGCGCAGGTGGGCATCGCCCGCGCTGCGGGCCAGCACGGCAGCGCTTGCGCCGTCGCCATGCAGCACGACGTCGAGCGTGTAGACCAGCTGGATGTCGGACTTGCGCCGTGCGTCGTAGCCGCGGCGGAAGACCCGGATGTCGCCGACGGCGGCATCAGGCAGTCCGAGCCTGGCCAGCACCGCTTCGCGGAGCGCCGGCTCCGGGTGGTCGAGCGGCAGGCGCAGTTCGGTGATGCGCAGCATCAGGTCACCCTCGTGCGCGGGCGCTGAAGCGCCCGCGTCGATCAGCCGCCGCTCTTGGCGCGCTTGCCGGTGTTCTTCTTGCTGCGGGTGTGCGAACCGCGCTCCAGGCTGATGCGCTGGCCGCGGACGGTGGTGACGGTCACGCCGTTGGGCGCCACGGGGCGCGGAGAGGCCTTGCGGTCGGCTTCGGTGACGATCTTGTTGCCCATGATGGCTGGCTCCAGAAGGTTTCGGACAAAACCCCGGATTAGGCCACAACCAGCTGGGGCGGGCGGCTCAGCGTGCCGCGCTGGCGTCGCTGCGCTCGAATGCGGCGAAAAGCTTGACCGCCAGTTCGCGCAGCGGCTCCAGGTCGCTGGCATGGGCCCGCGCCAGCTGTTCCAGCGCGTAGACACGGTCCACGCACAGGCGGCTCAGGCTCACGCGCTGGCCGTCGAGCGCCATCCAGGTGCTCAGCTCGCGCAGCTGCTCCACGCGCACCGGCGCGACCAGCGGCACCAGCGGGGCGGCGACCATCGACGAACCAGACAGGAGATGGGCTTGCATCGGCGACCTCGGCTGCCAGCGTGCATCGCCGGCCTTGGGGTCGCAGTGTCGGCACCGGGCCGTCGCGCCAATCGCCCGAAAAGCCGGGTTCCGGCCGGTCATTCGACCGACTCAGGCAGCCGGGCATCCTTTCGGGAAGACGGGTGCCCGCCCGATCAAACCGCGCGCGCCGCGCAGACGGCCTCAGCGGCCAGGATGCGCCGGCTCAAGCCGTCGGCCCAGACGGCATAGCCCTCGGAACTCGGGTGGATGCCGTCTGCCGCCAGGCCCGCCGCGGTCGTTGACTCCGGATGCCAGTGCATGGTGCGCCCGACCTGTTCGAACAGCTGCTCGGCCAGGCTCTGGTTCATCTGCCGGGCCCAACGGCCCATGAACCAGCGCAGCGGTTGCGGCAGTGCCCGGCAGGCATGCATGGGCGGCACGGCGCTGTGCACCAGCAGGGCCGGCGCGAAGCGCAGGTCGATGAGATCGGCCAGGCGGCTCTGCCACTGTGCCCAGCGCCGAGGCGCGCACAGGCCGGTGGCGTCGTTGGCACCCATCGACAGCACGACCACATCGAAGCGCGTGCACGGGGCGTCCTGCAGCAGCTTGAGCAGCCCCGGCGAGTCCAGCCCGTTGACCGCCAGCACACACCACTGCACCGTGTGATGCAGGCTCAGGCGCTGCACGAGCTGGCCGCAGAGTGCCTGGTCCTGTGTCGGGGCACCCACGCCCGCCGCGCCGGAGTCGCCAGCCACGAGCAGGCGCACCAGGGAGCCGCGGCCGCAGGTGCCGGCGCGGTGGCCCGGCGGCTCGGGCATCGGCGGCGTGACGCGCCGCACATGCCGCGCCTGCAGCCACAGCAGCGGCGCCAGCAGCCACAGCAAGGGCAGACGCTGCCAACCGGTATCCATCAATTCACCCGCATGGGCAGCTCACCCCGCGGCTTGCACGGATCAGGCCGCAAGCGCCGGGTAGTCGGTGTAGCCCTTCGCGCCGGGCACGTAGAAGGTGGCGGCATCGGGGGTGTTGAGTGGAGCGCCCTGGCGCATGCGTGCCACGAGGTCGGGGTTGGCCAGGAACGGCCGACCGAAGGCAATGAGGTCGCCTCGCTTGTCGATCAAGGCCTGTTCGGCGCTGGCGCGGTCGAAACCGCCAGACAGGATGAACAGCCCGTCAAAGCCTTCGCGCAGCTTGAGCTTGAAGTCGGCGGGCACCGGCGGCGCGCCCATCGACGAGTGGTCGACCAGGTGCACGTAGAGCAGGCCCAGCGCAGACAGCGAGTGCACCAGTATGAGGTACTGCGCCTGCACCTCGGGGAACTCGCCGGTGCCGTTGAACACGCCGTAGGGCGAGAGCCGGATGCCCACGCGGTCGCGGCCGATGGCGGCCACCGTGGCGCGTGCGATCTCCAGCGCCAGGCGGTTGCGGCGCTCGATGCTGCCGCCGTACCCATCGCTGCGCAGGTTGACCAGCGGGTTGAGGAACTGCTCGATCAGGTAGCCGTTGGCGCCGTGCAGCTCGACGCCGTCGAAGCCCGCGTCCATGGCGAGCTTCGCGGCGATGACGTGTTCGTCGACGACGTGCAGCAGGTCATCGTTGCTCATCGCACGCGGCGGGCTGTGCGGCTGCATGCCCAGCGTGTCGGTATACATCTCGCCCGGGCACACCGCCGTGCCGGGGCCCAGCACCTCGGCACCAGCCGGCAGGTTGGCGACATGCGCCACGCGGCCGCAGTGCATGAACTGCACGAAGATCTTGCCGCCTTGTGCGTGCACGGCCGTTGTCGT
>JAIYDH010000198.1 GCA_027487585.1 Rubrivivax sp. | reverse complement strand
GGTGGCGTTGGTGCTGGTGCTGGCGATCAAGGCCGCCACGCTGCACGCGCTGGCGGTGCGCGACCTGGTGGCCGCGCTGGCGCTGCTGCCGCTGGCCCATGCGGTGTCGCGCGCCGCCACCGTGGGCCTGCTGGCGCTGCTGCCCTACGCGGGTGATGCCGAACACGCCAAGGCCAAGCCGCTGGCGCAGCGGGCCGACGGGCTGACGCTGGTGGTGACGGCCGGCTGGGTGCTGATCGCCTTCGTGGCGGCAATGCCCTTCGTGCCGGCCGATGCGCTGGTGGCGGCGGCGCTGGCTGTGCCGCTGGTGACGGTACTGATGGGGCGCTGGCTGCGCCGGCGCCTGGGCGGCTTCACGGGCGACACGCTCGGCGCGACCCAGCAGCTGGTGGAACTGGTGCTGCTGCTGGCCGCGCTGGCGGCGCTGTCGCGGTGAACGGGGACCAGACTCCTGCGTTCTGGTGCTGGCGCCACCCGCGTGCCACGGGCGCGGCCGGCCGCTGCATCGGCCGCACCGATCTGCCGGTGGACGCGCGCCGCGCCAAGCGCCTGGCCCACCGCCTGCGCGCCACGGCGCGGCGCGAGCGGCTGCCGCGCCTGGTGTGGGTGTCGCCCTTGCAGCGTTGCCGTGCCGTGGGCCGCTGGCTGGCGCGCTGGGGCTACACGTGCCGGGTCGACGCCCGCCTGGCCGAGCTGGACTTCGGCCGCTGGGACGGCCGACCTTGGAGCGAGGTGCCCTGGCGCGAGGTGCAGGCCTGGGAGGCCGACCTGCTGCACCACGCGCCCGGCGCGGGCGAGAGCCTCGCCCGGCTGGCGGCACGGCTGCAGTCCTTCGTGGATGAGCGACGCGGCGCAGGCGACCGCGCCGTGCTGATGGTGGGCCACGGCGGGTGGATCACCGCGCTGGCGCACCTGCCGCGCGCTGCCGTCGCAGAAGGTGCCACGCTGAGCGCCGCCCAGTGGCCGGCGGCGCCGCGCCTCGGTGCCCTTGTGCGTTGGCCGGCGCCAGACACCGCTCATCCCGGCTGAATCGCAGCCCGTCGCAAGGGCCTCATGGCGCGGAGCGGTACCGCCGAAGATGCAGTCATTCGCACACGGCATCACCCTTCCACCGGAGCCCGCCATGAACTTCAAGACCCTCGACTCGCTGCTGCAACGCGCCGTCAACCTGGGCCTGGCGCTCGTCGTCACGCTGGGCATGCTCGGCGGCATCGACTCGCTGGCCCAGGCGCCGCATAACGCGGCCCAAGACGCGGCCCACGAACTGGCCGCCAGCGAGCCTGCGTCCTCCACGCGCGGCTGACGCGGCCTGCGATGAAGGCGCTGATCGCCTTCCTGCTGTGGTGCCTGTTGCTGGCGGTGAGCTGGCCGCTGGCGCTGCTGGCCCTGCTGCTGTGGCCCCTGGTCTGGCTGCTGACGCTGTCGCTGCGCCTGCTGGGCATCGCGGTGGACGCCGTGTTCAGCCTGCTGCGCGCCGTGCTCACGCTGCCGGCCCGGCTGCTCGGCGGTGGCCGCTGAGCCACTCGCGCCAGGCTGTACCTAACTGCGCAAGTGGCAGGCCACCTGGTGGCCGTTGCCGCTGCCGGCCACGGCCTTGAGCTCGGGCCGCTGCACGTCGCACAGGCCCTTCTGCGCAATGCTGCAGCGGGTGTGGAAGTGGCAGCCGGTGGGCGGGTTCAGCGGGCTGGGCACGTCGCCTTGCAGCATGATGCGCTTGCGCCGCACCTGCGGGTCGGGGATCGGCACCGCCGACAGCAGCGCCTCGGTGTACGGATGCCGCGGCGCGGTGTACAGGTCGGCCGCGCTGGCGATCTCGACGATGCGGCCGAGGTACATCACGGCCACGCGATCGGAGATGTGCTCGACCACGCTCAGGTCGTGCGCGATGAACATGTAGGTCAGGCCGAACTGCGCCTGCAGGTCTTCGAGCAGGTTGATGACCTGGGCCTGGATCGACACGTCGAGTGCGCTCACCGCCTCGTCGCAGATGATCAGCTTGGGGTTCACCGCCAGCGCGCGTGCGATGCCGATGCGCTGGCGCTGGCCACCGGAAAACTCATGCGGATAACGCCGCATGTGGTCGGCACTCAGGCCCACGGTCTCGAGCAGCTCGACGATGCGCGCGTCGTACTCGGCCTTGCTCTTGGTGAGCTTGTGGATGGTGAGCGCCTCGCCGATGATGGCGCTGACCGTCATGCGCGGGTTCAGGCTCGCGTACGGGTCCTGGAAGATGATCTGCATGTCGCGCGCCAGCGCGCGCAGCTCTTCCTTGCCGGCGCCGGTGACGCTCTTGCCCTCGAACGTGACCTCGCCCGAAGTCGGCTCGATCAGGCGCAGGATGCAGCGGCCGGTGGTGCTCTTGCCGCAGCCGCTTTCGCCGACCACGCCGAGCGTTTCGCCCTTGGCGAGCTCGAAGCTCACGCCGTCGACGGCCTGCACGCGGCCCACCTCGCGCTTGAGCAGCCCGCCCTTCACCGGGAAGTGCTTGACGAGCTTGTCGACCTTCAGCAACGGCGCGCTCACGAGGTGCTCTCCGCCAGGAAGCAGGCCACCTTGTGGCCGGGTGCAATCTCGCGCAGCGGCGGGTCGGCCGTGGTGCACGAGGGCTGCACGAATCGGCAGCGCGCGGCAAAGCGGCAGCCGGCCTTGGGCGCCACCAGCTTGGGCACCGTGCCCGGGATGGCCTCGAGCCGCTGGCGGTGGCCGGCGGCGGTTGCCGCAGTGTCGATGCGCGGAATGCTGCGGATCAGGCCCTGCGTGTAGGGGTGGCGCGGCCGTGCGAACAGCGCTTCCACGGGGGCCTCTTCCACCACCTGGCCGGCGTACATGACGACCACGCGCTGCGCCACTTCGGCCACCACGCCCATGGCATGGGTGATCAGCATCACCGCCATGCCCAGGCGGTCTTTCAGGTCCTGCATCAGCTCCAGGATCTGCGCCTGGATGGTGACGTCGAGCGCCGTGGTGGGCTCGTCGGCGATCAGCAACTGCGGGCTGCAGGCCAGCGCGATGGCGATCATCACGCGCTGGCGCATGCCGCCGGAAAACTGGTGCGGGTAGTCGTTGACGCGCTTGTCGGGCGTCGGGATGTTCACGAGCTTGAGCATCTCGATGGCGCGCTCGAGCGCGGCCTTCTTCGACAGGCCCTCGTGCAGGCGCACGCTCTCAGAGATCTGGTCGCCGACGGTGAACACCGGGTTCAGGCTCGTCATCGGCTCCTGGAAGACGATGGCGATCTCCTTGGCGCGGATCTTCTGCATCTCCTCCGGGCCCAGCGGCACCAGATCGCGGCCCTTCCAGAGCACGCGGCCGGCGACGATCTTGCCCGGCGGCATGTCGATGAGCTTCATCACCGTCTTGGCGGTGACGCTTTTGCCGCAGCCGGACTCGCCGACCACGCAGACTGTCTCGCCCTTTTCGATGGCGATGTCCACGCCGTCGACGGCGTGCAGCCAGCCGTCGTCGGTCTTGAAATGGGTCTTCAGACCCTGGATGTCGAGCAATGCCATGGAATCAGAGAACGCGCCTGGGATCGAGTGCGTCGCGCAGCCCGTCGCCGATGAAGTTGATGGTGAGCACGGCGATGAAGATCGCCATGCCGGGGAACATGGCCCAGTGCACGGCGATGTCGAGGTAGTCGCGGCTGTCGTTGAGGATGCGACCCCAGGTCGGGATGTCCGGCGGGAAGCCCAGGCCCAGGAAGCTGAGCGTGCTCTCGGCGATGATGGCCGCGGCGATGTTGATGGTGGCCGCCACGATGACAGGCCCCAGCGCGTTGGGCAGGATGTGCCGCACCACCTGACGCTGCGTGCTGGCGCCCAGCGCGCGTGCCGCTTCGACGAATTCCTTCTCGCGCAGGCTGAAGAACTGCGCCCGCACGAGTCGCGCCACCGGCATCCAGGACAGGCCGCCAATGACGAGCACGATGAGCAGGAAGATGCCGACCTCGGGGCCGAACACCGCCTTCAGCGGGTCGCGGAAGAAGAAGATCAGCAGCAGCAGCAGCGGCAGCTGCGGCAGGCTCAGAAACAAGTCTGTCAGCCACATCAGGAAGGCGTCGACCCAGCCGCGCGAGATGCCGGCGATGGCGCCCACCAGCACACCGATGAAGATGCCGGTGAGCATGGCCGCCAGGCCCACGGCCAGCGAGATGCGGCCGCCGTAGAGCATGCGCGCCAGCAGGTCGCGGCCGAGGTCGTCGGTGCCCATCGGGTGCGCCAGGCTCGGGCCCTTCAGGCGCGCCATGAAGTCGATGTCGTTGATGCCCACCTTGTAGACCAGCGGGCCCAGCAGCACCGCCAGCGACAGCAGTGCCAGCAGCCACAGGCTGCCGTAGGCCAGCCGGTGGCGCTTGAAGCGCCGCCAGGCCTCGGCCCAGGGCGAGGTGCTGACGGGCGCGCGCACTGCCGCGTCAGCGGTAGGAGATGCGGGGGTCGAGCCAGCCATAGAGGAGGTCTGCAATCAGGTTGAAGGCCACGACGAGGATGGCGAAGACGAAGGTCACGGCCATGATCACCGGCGTGTCGTTGCGCAGGATGCTGTCGATCAGCAGGCTGCCAATGCCGGGGATGCGGAAGATCTGCTCGGTGACGATGGCGCCGCCGAAGATGCCGGGCATCTGCAGCGCCACCAGCGTGACCACCGGGATGAGCGCGTTGCGCACCACGTGCTTGACGATGACCACGCGCTCCTTCAGGCCCTTGCTGCGCGCAGTGGTGACGTAGTCCAGGCGCACCACGTCGAGCACGCTGGAGCGCACGTAGCGCATCCAGCTCGCGGCCTGGAACAGGCCCAGCACCATGATCGGCATGATGCTCTGCTTGAACTGCACCACCCACCACTCGAAGCCGGTGGCCTGCACCTCGCTCTGGAAGACGAACGGGAACCAGCCCAGCGTGATGCTGAACAGCAGGATGAACAGCAGCCCGGTGAAGAAGGTCGGCAGCGAGAAGCCGATGAAGCTGAGCGTGCTGGCGATGCGGTCGAACCACGAGTAGGGCTTCACCGCAGCCAGGATGCCCACCGGCAGCGCGATGGCCAGCGCCACCAGCTGGCTCAGGCCGATGATGGCGATGGTGACCGGCAGCCGCTGCCAGATCAGCGTGTCGACATCGAGCCGGCTGATGAACGAAAAGCCCCAGTCGCC
>JAIYDH010000389.1 GCA_027487585.1 Rubrivivax sp. | reverse complement strand
GGCCCCGGCCAACCTGTCGGGCGTGCGCCAGCTGATGCGCGCGCTGAAGGCCGGGCAGACCCTGGGCATGCTGCCCGACCAGGTGCCGCCGGCCGGCATGGGCGTGTGGGCGCCGTTCTACGGCGAGCCGGCCTACACCATGACGCTGGCGGCGCGGCTGGCCCTGCAGACCGGTTGCGAGCTGCTGATCATCACCGTGACCCGCCGGCCGCAGGGCGGCGGCTACGACATCCACCTCGCCCCGCTGCCCGAGCCGCTGCCGCCGCCCTGGCCCGCGGGTGGCGACGAGCAGGCCTGGACGCTGGCCGCCGCCACCGTGCTGAACCGCGCGATGCAGTGGCAGATCGCGCGTGCGCCCTCGCAGTACCTCTGGGGCTACCACCGCTTCAAGCAGCCGCGTCCGCCGGAGGCAGCGCCTTGATGGGCCGTATGGGCGCGCGGGCGCTGCTCGCGCTGGTGTGGTTGCTGCACCTGCTGCCCCTGGGCCTGCAGGCGGCGCTGGGCCGCGCCGTGGGCCGGCTGCTGCACCGCTTGGCGGGCAGCCGCCGCCGCGTGGCGCTGGCCAACGTGGCGCTGTGCCTGCCGGAGCTCAAGCCCGCCGAGCGCGAGGCGCTGGTGCGCGAGCACTTTGCGCTGCTGGCGCGCAGCCTGCTGGAGCGCGGCCTGCTGTGGCATGCGCCGGCGGCGCGGCTGCGGCGGCTCATCCGGGTGGAAGGTGATGTCGGCTTTGCCGAGCGCCACGACGGGCCCGTGATGTGGCTGGTGCCGCACTTCCTGGCGCTCGAGGTAGCGGGTGCGGCGACCCAGCTGTTCCAGCGCCGCAAGGTGCTGGACGTGTACACGCCGCAGAGCAACGCCGTCTTCGACGCGGCGCTGCTGCGCGGCCGGGGTCGCTTCGGCCTGGCGGAGTTCCTCAAGCGCGACGAGGGCGCGCGCGCCATCGTGCGCGGCATCCGGCGCGGGCAGGTGTTCTTCAACGCCCCCGACATGGACTTCGGCCTCGGCGGCGCCGCCTTCGTGCCCTTCTTCGGCCAGCCGGCGGCCACGCTGCTGGCGCCCAGCCGCCTGGCGCGCAGCCTGGGGCTGGCGGTGCAGCCGGTGGTGGCCGAGATGCTGCCTGGCGGGCAGGGCTGGCGCGTGATCTTCGGCGAGCCCTGGACCGACTGGCCCACCGACGACGCCGAGGCCGACGCGGCCCGCATGAACCGCTACATCGAAGACGCCATCCGCGAGCGGCCGGCGCAGTACCTGTGGGTGCACAAGCGTTTCAAGGCCCGACCACCCGGCGCGCCGCCGCTGTACGACTGACTCACGACGGATGCGGCCCGGGCGGGATAATCGCGCCCACATGGCGCACACCAAGCTGGCCTTCACCAAGATGCAGGGCGCGGGCAACGACTTCGTCGTGCTCGACGCCACGCAGGCGCCGCTGGCGCTGAGCCGCGAGCAGCTGCGCCATCTGGGCGACCGCCGCTTCGGCATCGGTGCCGATCAGATCCTGGCCGTCGAGGCGGCCGATGCCGCCGCCGCGCAGGCCGGCATCCAGTTCCGCTACCGCATCTTCAACGGCGCCACCGGCAACGAGGTCGAGCACTGCGGCAACGGCGCGCGCTGCTTCCTGCGCTTCGTGCACGAGCAGGGCCTCACCACCGAGCGGCGGGTGCGCGTGGCCACCGTCAACCAGGTGCTCGAGCTGGCGCTCGAGGACGACGGCCGCGTCACCGTGGACATGAGCCGCCCGGTGTTCGCCCATGAAGAGATTCCCTTCGACCCGGGCGCCTTGAGTGCGCGCATCGAGGGTGGCTTCGAGCGCTGGCCGCTCGAAGGCGTGGACCCCTGGCGCTGGGCCGTGCTGTCGATGGGCAACCCGCATGCAGTCACGCGGGTGGACGATGTGGACACCGCGCCGGTGGCGCAGATCGGCCCCCTGGTGGAGGGGCATCCGCGCTTCCCGAACCAGGTGAACGTGGGTTTCCTGCAAGTGGTGTCGCGCCGCGACGTGAAGCTGCGCGTGCACGAGCGCGACGCGGGCGAGACGCTGGCCTGCGGCACCGGCGCCTGCGCGGCCGTGGTGGCCGGCATTCGCCTGGGCTGGCTGGACGCCGACGTGGAGGTGCACACCCGCGGTGGCGCGCTGCGCATCCGCTGGGCCGGCGGCGCCGCCGATTCCGTGTTCATGACCGGCCCTGCCGAGACCGTCTACCGAGGAGAAATCGAACTGTGACCCAGACCCCCGAGCTTGGTGGCCCGATCGCCGGCATCACCGAGGCCGACATTGCGCAGTACCTGGCCCACAACCCGGCCTTCTTCGAACGCCACGCCGAGCTCATGGCCAGCATCACGCTCACCAGCCCGCACGGGCAGCGCGCGGTGTCACTGCAGGAGCGGCAGATGGAGATGCTGCGCGAGCGCATCAAGGGCCTGGAGATGCGCATCGTCGAGATGATCCGCCACGGCCAGGAGAACCTCTCCATCGCCGACCGCATCCACCGCACGACGCGGCGGCTGCTGCTCACCACCGACGCGGCCATGCTGCCGGCGCGCCTGGTGGAGACGCTCAAGCACGAGTTCCTCATTCCGCAGGCCGGCCTGCGCCTGTGGAGCCTGGCGCCCGAGTTTGCGGGCGAGCCCTGGGCCCAGGGCGCGAGCGACGACGTCAAGACCTTCGCCGCCAGCCTGAGCATGCCGTACTGCGGCGCCAACAGCGGCTTCGAGGCCGTGCGCTGGCTCGACGACGGCGCCACGGTGGCGTCGCTGGCGATGCTGCCGCTGCGCCAGGGTGAGCACTGTTTCGGCCTGCTCGTGCTGGCCTCGCCCGACCCCACGCGCTACGCCGCCGAGATGGGCACCGATTTCCTGATGCGCATCGGCGAGGTCGCCAGCGCCTCGCTGTCGCGGCTGCGCGCGCCGTTCGTGGCGCCGGCCGCACCCGCTCCGGCCGGCTGACGCAGCGCCGCACGCGATGGCCACGCCGTCATCGCCCGAGCTGCAGGCCTTTTTGCAGCACCTGGCCGTGCAGCGGCGGCTGGCCGAGCGCACGCTGGCCATGTACGCCGAGGCGCTGCTGCGGCTGGAGCGCCTGGCCGCCGCCGCGGGCGTGACGCTGCAGCGCGCCGAGGTGCACCACTTGCGCGGCTTCGTCGTGCAGCTGCGCTCGGCCGGCCTGGCGCCGCGCAGCATCGCCATCGCCCTGGCGGCCTGGCGCGGCCTGTACCGCTGGTGGGGCCAGCAGGGCCAGGTGGCCGCCAACCCGGTGGACGGCCTGCGCCCACCGAAGGCGCCCAAGCCACTGCCCAAGGCGCTGAGCGTGCAGCAGGCCGTGGCGCTGGCAGCCCACCCGGGCCTGGCCGGCGAAGGGCCGCATGCGGCCGCGCTGGCCGCGCGCGACCACGCCATCGGCGAGCTGCTCTATAGCGCCGGCCTGCGCATCGGCGAGCTGCTCGGGCTCGATGTGCAGGGGGGCGGGCAGGCCGCCGGCTGGATCGACCTGCTGGACCGCGACGGCGCCACCGCGCACGTGCTCGGCAAGGGCAGCAAGCGCCGCAGCGTGCCGGTGGGCGCGGCGGCCGTCACGGCACTGCAGGCCTGGCTGGCGCAGCGGCCGGTGCTGGCCGCGGCCGAGGAGCGCGCGCTCTTCGTCAGCCAGCGCGGCACGCGGCTGAGCCCCAACCAACTGCGGCTGCGGCTGGCGCAGCAGGCGCAGCAGGCCGGGCTGCCCACCAAGGTGCACCCGCACATGCTGCGCCACAGCTACGCCAGCCATCTGCTGCAGAGCAGCGGCGACCTGCGCGCCGTGCAGGAGCTGCTGGGCCACGCCAGCATCAGCACCACGCAGGTCTACACCAAGCTCGACTTCCAGCACCTGGCGAAGGTGTACGACGCGGCGCACCCGCGGGCCCGGCGCAAGTGAGCGGGCGCCGCGGTCTCGCGGTCTCGTTCAGCCCGGCGTGTCGACCAGCCGCTCCTGCATCAGCGTGCGCAAGGCCGCCAGGGCGGGCGGCTCGGTGCGCTGTCGCAGCGTGACCAGGCCGAAGCGGGCCGTGGCCGCGAGGGCGGGCGCGACCGGCAGTGCCACCAGGTCGGGGGCTGCGGCCTGGATGGCCAGCAGCACAGTGTCGCTGTGCCGGGCCACGTCGACCAGGCTGGGCAGCTCGTCGCAGCGCAGCGTGACCAGCACCTCGGGGTGCGCCTCGGGGCCGTAGCGCTCGACCAGCACGCGCGCCACCTCGTCCGACAGCGGCGTGCTGGCCACCGGGTAGCGCCGCAGGTCCTGCAGCTCAGGCGCGCTGCGCTTGCGCGCCAGTGGATGGCCGCGCCGCACGAGGAAGGCGCCGCGCATCTCGTGCAGCTGCTGCGTCTGCAGGTCGGGGGCCGGGCGCAGCGAGCGCACGTCCACCACCAGCGCATCGAGCTGGCGCTCGCGCAGCGCCTGCACCAGCAGCTCGGTGCCGGCGCGCGCCACCTGCACCTGCAGGCGCGGCCGCTGCAGCGCGCACTGCAGCAGCAGCGGCGTCATCAGCATCGCCCCCGGGCCCGAGCCCAGGCCGATGCGCAACTGGCCTTCGGAGCCATCGGCCGCCCGCTGGCCGCGCTCGCGCAGCTCGTCAGCGGCCCCTGTGAGCTGGCGTGCGCGCTCCAGTGCCTCGCGGCCGAAGGGCGTGAGCTCGGTGTGGCGGCCGACGCGGTCGAACAGCGGCTGGCCGAGCTCGGCCTCGAGCGCCCGGATGCTGCGGCTGAGCGCGGGCTGGGTGATGAACAGCGCCGCCGCCGAGCGGCTGAACGAGCCGGTCTGGGCCAGCGAGACGAGGTGGCGCAGCTGCACGAGGGTCATGGCAACTCCTGCTTGAGCATGGCTGTGAAACTCATGCTAATGCAAAGAACAATGCATTGGACATGCAGTTTGGGCACTCCTACATTGAAGCGGCACACCCATTGGCCGTGCTGGCCTCAACCGCTTCAGGAGTTCCCATGTCGATGATCAGAACCCTTCGTCTGCCGGCCTTGCTGGGCGGCTTGTTCACCACGGCAGCCCTGCTGGCTGGCACCGGCGCAGCCCAGGCGCAGGCCTATCCCATGAAGCCCGTGAACCTGATGGTGCCGTACCCGGCCGGTGGCCCGTCGGACGCCATCGCCCGCATCTTCAACACCCAGCTCGGCAAGGAACTCGGACAGCAGGTGCTGGTCGAGAACCTCGGCGGCGTCAGTGGCGCGCTGGCGGCGCAGAAGGTGCTGGCAGCGCCGGCCGACGGCTACTACCTCTTCCAGGGCTCGCCCAACGAAGTGATCCTGTCGCCGCTGGCCAATGCCGCGGTGAAGCTGAAGACCGAGGACTTCCGCCTCGTGCACCCGGTGGCCGACGCGGTGATGGTGTTCGTCACCCGCAAGGACCTCGGCGTGAACAGCGTCGACGAGCTCATCGCGCTGGCCCGCAAGTCGGCCGACCGGCCGCTCACCTACGGCAGCGTCGGCATCGGCTCGCTGTACCACCTGATCCTGGAGCAGGCGCAGGCGCAGACCGGCATCAAGCTGGCGCACGTGCCCTACAAAGGCAACGCGCCGCTGCTGCAAGACATCGGCGGTGGCCAGGTCGACTTCGCGGTGCTGGTCTACAGCGCCGGCATGGGTGCGCTGGCCGAGCAGGGGCGCCTGAAGGTGATCGGCCAACTGGGCGCGCAGCGCTCGGAGCTGCTGAAGAACCTGCCGACGGCCAGCGAAGGCAAGGAGCTGAAGAACTTCGCCTTCAAGATCTGGACCGGCTTCATGGTGCCGCGCAGCACGCCCGACGACGTGGTGCAGCGCCTGCACACCGCCATCGGCAAGACGCTGCAGGACCCCGGCGTGCGCGCCGCGCTGATGGCGCAAACCCAGCACCCCTCGGCGCCGATGAGCCTGGCCGACTCGGCGCGCTTCTTTGAAGCCGAGACGGCACGCTACCGCGCCATCGCCCGCCAGATCAGCCTGCAGCCGCAGTGAGCGGTTCAGCCTGAAGGAGGCCGCGATGACCTACCTGCTTGAAGCCCTGCACGCACGCGTGGGCGAGTTTGTGGCCTTGCGCCGCGACATCCACCAGCACCCGGAACTCGCCTTCGAGGAGCACCGCACCGCGGCCCTGGTGGCGAGCAAGCTCGAGGGCTGGGGCTATGCCGTCACACGCGGCCTGGGCGGCACCGGCGTGGTGGGCCAGCTGGTGCGCGGCCAGGGCACGCGCCGCCTGGGCCTGCGTGCCGACATGGACGCGCTGCCGATCCAGGAAGCCCCGGGCGAAGCGGGCGGCCGCGCCTGGACCAGCCAGCGCCCGGGCCTGATGCACGCCTGCGGCCACGACGGCCACACCGCCATGCTGCTGGCGGCGGCGCGCCGGCTGGCCGAGGACGGCGCCTTCGAAGGCACGCTGAACCTCGTCTTCCAGCCCGCCGAAGAAGGCGGCGGCGGCGCGCTGCGCATGATGGACGACGGCCTCTTCGAGCGCTTCCCCTGCGACGCCGTCTTCGCCATGCACAACATGCCTGGCGTGCCGCAGGGGCAGCTCGTGCTGCGCGAGGGCGCGGCCATGGCCTCGTCGGACTACGCCACCATCACGCTCACCGGCACCGGCGGCCACGGCGCGATGCCGCATCTGGCGGCCGACCCCGTGGTGGCCGCGGCCAGCCTGGTGATGGCGCTGCAGACCGTGGTGTCGCGCAACGTCGATCCTCTGCAGGCGGCCGTGGTGACGGTGGGTGCCCTGCACGCCGGCCAGGCCAACAACGTGATCCCGGCCGCGGCGACGCTGGAGCTGAGCGTGCGCGCCCTCGACCGCGACGTGCGCGAACTGCTCGAGCGCCGCATCCGTGCCCTGGCCGCAGCCCAGGCGCAGAGCTTCGGCGTGCAAGCCGATGTGGCCTGGCGGCGCGGCTACGCGGTGCTCGTGAACACACCCGCCGAAACGGCCTTTGCGCGTGCGGTGGCGCTGGAGCTGCTGGGTGAGGAGCGCGTCACGCTGCAGGGCCCGCCGCTGACGGGCAGCGAAGACTTCGCCTTCATGCTGGAGCGGGTGCCCGGTGCCTATGTGCTGATCGGCAACGGCAACGCGCCGGGCAACTGCATGGTGCACCACCCCGGCTACGACTTCAACGACGACAACATCGCCGTCGGCAGCGCCTTCTGGGTGCGGCTGGCGGAGCGCTTTCTCGTGCGCGACTGACCCTGGAGCAACGCGATGCATGTGGTGATCCTCGGCGCCGGCCTGCTCGGCGTCACTTCCGCCTACTTCCTTCGTCAGCTCGGCCATGAGGTGACGGTGCTCGACCGCCAGGCCACGCCAGCGGCCGAGACCAGCTTTGCCAACGGCGGGCAGATCTCGGTCAGCCATGCCGAGCCCTGGGCCAACCCGGGCGCACCCTTGAAGCTGCTGCAGTGGCTGGGCAAGGAAGACGCGCCGCTGCTGTTTCGCTTGCGCGCCGACATGCGCCAGTGGCTGTGGGGCCTGCAGTTCCTGCGCGAGTGCACACCCGCGCGCACGCGCCACAACATCGAGCAGATCGTGCGCCTGGGTACGTACAGCCGCGACACGCTGCAGGCGCTGCGCCGCGAGCGCGGCATAGCCTACGACGAACGCACCCAGGGCATCCTGCACTTCTACACCAGCCAGAAGGAGTTCGACGGTGCCGAGGCCCCGGCGGCGCAGATGCGCGCCCTGGGCTGCGACCGCCGCGTGATCAGCGCCGACGAGGCCGTGGCCATCGAGCCGGCGCTGCGGCACATCCGGCCGCAGCTGGCCGGCGCCACCTACACCGCCGAAGACGAGTCGGGCGACGCCAACCGCTTTGCGCGCGAGCTCGTGCAGCGCTGCACCGACGACGGCGTGCAGTTCCGCATGAGCCACACCATCACGGCGTTGCGCACGGCCGGCGGCGAAATCGACCACGTCGAGGCCACCGATGCGGAAGGGCGCTTCCTGCGCATCCGCGCCGACGCCTACGTGCTGGCCATGGGCAGCCTGAGCCCGCGGCTGGCCGCGCCGCTGGGTGTGCGGCTGCCGATCTACCCGGCCAAGGGCTACTCGGTCACCATGCCCGTCAAGGACGAGGCCATGGCGCACCAGGTCTCGCTCACCGATGACGAATACAAGCTCGTCTTCTCGCGCCTGGGCCAGCGCCTGCGCATCGCCGGCACGGCCGAGTTCAACGGCTACGACCGCGACCTGAACCGCGTGCGCTGCGAAGCCATCGTCAAGCGCGTGGAGCAGTTGTTCCCGGGGGCCGGCGACACCAGCGAGGCGCAGTTCTGGACCGGCCTGCGCCCGGCCACGCCCAGCAACGTGCCGATCATCGGCCGCTCGAAGCTGCCCAATCTGTTTCTGAACACGGGGCACGGCACCCTGGGCTGGACGCATGCCTGCGGCTCGGGCAAGAGCCTGGCGCGCATCGTCAGCGGCCTGCGGCCCGAAGTGGACTTCGCGTTCACGGGCACCGGGCCTGTGCGCGCACGGCCGGTTCAGGGCGCGATCCGGCCGACCTGAACTGCGGCCTCGTCGAGCCGCTGCTGCAGGGCCGCCAGCGCCGGCGCAAAGCCGCTTGAGGTGTGCCCGGCGCGCGCCGCGGCCTGCAGCCGCGCCAGCCATTCGCGCGCCAGCGCCAGCGCCGGGTGCCAGGTGGCCAGCGGCACGCAGCTGGGCAGCTGCAGCGGCGGCAGCGCATCGCGCAGCGCGCCCGCGGCCGTGGGCGCCAGCGCCATCGGCAGCATGTCGTAGGCCGGCGCCAGCGCGCAGACCTGGCCGGCGGCGCTGAAGAACGACAGGTTGCCCATGTGCATGTCGGTGTTGGCGATCAGCACACCGAAGGCGTAGAGCTGCTGCACCGCGGGCAGCGCCTGGGGCTCCACCAGCCGCTGCTGCACCAGCCGCTCCACCGCCACGGGCCAGGGGGCGGAGCGGTCGCCGGTGAACTCGTCGTCGAGGCTGCCGAGCGAGTGCAGCGCGCGGCGGCCGAGAGCGCCGATGCGGTCGAAGCGCTCGAGCTGCAGGAAGCGCTGCGTGCCGTGCTCGATGAGCTCCGAACGTGCAGCGGCCAGCCCGCCGTCGTGCAGCACCTGCAGCGCCAGGTGCTCGGCCAGCAGCAGATCGCGCCAGCGCTCGGTGAGCGGGTTGGCCTCGGGCAGGCTGAACTTCACGAGCACGTGAGCCGGGCCCGATGCGGTGGCGGCGTAGGCCGCGAACTTGGGTTGCTCGCCGCCGGCCGACGAGCCCGGCACATCACCCGCCAGGGCCTGCGCGGCGCGCCGTGCGTAGGCGGCGCCGCGGCCGGCACGCGGCAGCGCGGCGGGCACGGCGGTGCGCAGGAACAGATCGCGGGCGGTGTCGCCCACCAGCAGGTTGCCGACGCCATCGAAGCCCTGCGCGGCCAGTGCGCGCAGCACGTGCCGGTCGGTCCAGGTGTGCACCGCCGGGGGCAGACCCAGCGCCGCGGCGTGCTGCTGCGCGAAGGCGCGGCCGAGAAAGCCCTGCGGCCGCAGATCGGCCAGCCACCAAGGCAGGCCGTCGCTCAGGCGGGCCGTGCCGTCGGCGCCCTGCAACACGAAGCCGGCGGGCTTGATCGGCACCAGCAGGCCGAGCTCATGCACGCGGCCGGCTTCGTCGACACGGCGCACCGGCAGCAGCGGCAGCTCGGGCCAGGGGTCGCGCAGTGAATAGAAAGAAGAGCGCCCGCTGCCCAGGCGCACGAGCTCATCGCCGCGAGCTGCCAGCGCGGCCAGCGCGCGCGACACCGTCGGCTGGCTCAGCGCCAGACGCTGCTGCAGCGCCTTGCTGCTGAGCGGGCCGCGGGCCAGCAGCTCACGGACGGCCGCTTCGTGTGAGGGGGCGTGAGAGGGGGCGTGAGAGGAGGCGAGAGAGGCAGCACCGAGTTCCATTCATGAATTAAAACATGAATAGAAAAAGAATAGATGAGAGAGCGCCGTCAGTAGAAGAACGCGTAGCCCACGACGATGGCACCCACCACACCCACCAGGTCGGCAAACAGCCCGCAGGCCAGCGCGTAGCGCGTCTTCACGATGTTCACGCTGCCGAAGTACACCGCCAGCACGTAGAAGGTGGTTTCGGTGGAGCCCTGGAT
>JAIYDH010000278.1 GCA_027487585.1 Rubrivivax sp. | reverse complement strand
GCGTACGTCGTGGCGCCCAAGGTCGAGAAGTTCCGCAAGACCTTTGCCGACCGCGTGAAGCACGGCGGCTGAGGCCGCAGCTCAGGGCCGCAGCTCGGGGCCGCAGCTCAGAGCAACGAAAAGCCGCTCGGCTCGTCAAGATCCGGAAACACCGAGTCCAGCCCGCGGCGCAGTTGCTGGCGGCGCTGCTTGGCCTGGGCGTCGGCGCCGGCCAGCGCGGCAAAGGCCGGGGCGCGCAGCAGCCACAGGTCCACCGGCTCCTCGGCGGCACGGACCTGCGCCTGCAGCCATTCGATGCCGGGGATGTCGGCCAGCGTGTGCATGAAGGTGCGCTTCAGGTCAACGAAGGCGCGGCGCGCGGCGGCGTGGGCCTGACGGTCGCCAGGCAGGCCTGCAAGGCTGGGAGCAGACAGGCCCGCGAGAGCAGGGCCGAACTGGCGAGGCGCGATGGCATGCATGGCGGGGTCGTCCTACAGCGGCACGAATTGCGAGCGCGGGGCGCGCGTCGGAAAGTGGGCGTTGAGCAGTTGCAGGCGGCGGTCAGCCTCGAACTGGCTGTGTGCCACCGCCACCGTGCTGTAGACCTCGCTGCGCAGATGCCACAGCTCGCGCAGCGAGTGGGCGTGCACGATGCGCCAGCGCAGCTGTTCGGCGCCCAGGCTGTCGACATCGGCCAGCGAGGCACCGAACTCGCGCTTGGCGGCACCCAGCCGGTTGGGTGGCGGAGCCGCGTGCTGCGGCGCCGGGGCGAGCAACCAGAACATCAGCCGCTGCCAGGCTGAACCGGCCGCTGTGGCCGCGGCGGGTGCGAAGTACACCAGCGACGGCGGCATGCACTCGGTGCGCGGCATCAAGGCGGCCGGCAGCGACTTGCGCGCCTGCAGCGGGCGCGGCGCGCGCTTCGAGAAGGGCCAGGAGGACAGCAGCTGATTCATGGGCTTCTTATCGGTCGCCAGGGTGAAATCTGAAGTGGCATCGTCTCGCCAAAGGGCCCTCGGCAAAGCGCCAAAAAGGGGCCGGCTGGGCGGCCTTCTTGCGTGCGGTGGGCTGGCGGCGCGAAGGCGAACGGGCGGCGCGGTTGCGCTGCGGGCAAGTCCGGGTGGGGGTTGGGCCGGCAGGGGACGACACTGCCCGGCCCGAACCCTTCTGCACGTCCTGTCCCCATGCGCTGGATCCGACGCGGCCTGGCCGCGCTGCTGCTGCTGACCCTGATCGCTGCCGCCGTGCTGGCGGCCTACGCCTGGCGCACGCTGCCGCCACAAGA
Organism: Rubrivivax sp.; assembly: GCA_027487585.1. Lineage (GTDB taxonomy): Bacteria > Pseudomonadota > Gammaproteobacteria > Burkholderiales > Burkholderiaceae_C > Rubrivivax. The sequence continues at coordinate 3,511 of JAIYDH010000278.1, read as the reverse complement.
AGGCACGCTGGCCCTGGCCGGTGCCCGCGGCGAGATCCGCATCGAGCGCGATGCCCTCGGCATCCCGACCATCGTGGCCGCCGACAGGCTCGACGCCTACTACGGCCTCGGTGTCGTGCATGCGCAAGACCGCCTGTGGCAGCTGGAAACCCATCGCCGCATCGGGAGCGGCACCACGGCCGAGGCCTTTGGGCCGGCGGCGCTGGAGACCGACCGCTTCCTGCGCGCCCTGGGCGTGCGCCGCGCCGCCGAGGCGCAATGGGCCCGCGCCCCCGCCGCCACGCGCGAGGCGCTGCAGGCCTACGCCGCCGGCATCAACGCCGTGGTGGCCGCGGGCGGACAGGCGCGTGCGCCGGAGTTCCTGCTGCTCGGGCTGCAGCCCGGCCGCTGGGAAGGCGCGGACAGCATGGCCTGGGCCATCATGATGGCCTGGGACCTGGGCGGGAACTGGAACAACGAGCTGCTGCGCCTGCGCCTGGCGCTGCAGCTGCCCAGCGCACGTGTCGAGCAGCTGATGCCGCCGTACCCTGGGTACGCGCCGCCGGTGGCCGTGGACTACGCGGCGCTCTACCGCTCGATAGGGTTGACGTCGCAGAAGCTGGCAGCGTTGACACTGGGCTTTGAGGCTGCGCCCGAATCGGGTGTCGAAGGAGTGGGCAGCAACAACTGGGTGCTCGCCGGCTCACGCACGGCCACCGGGGCACCGCTGCTCGCCAACGACCCGCACCTCAAGCTCACGAGCCCGGCGCTGTGGTACTTCGCCCGGCTCAAGGCGCCGGGCCTGGACGTCGCCGGCGCCACGATGCCGGGCCTGCCCTTCGTGGTGCTGGGCCAGAACGCCGACATCGCCTGGGGCTTCACGAACACCGGGCCGGACGTGCAGGACCTGTACCTGGAGCAGGTGGACCCGGCCGACCCGAACCGCGTGCGCACGCCGGCCGGCTACGAGCCGCTGGAGCTGCGCACCGAGACCATCCGCGTCAAGGGCCAGCCCGACGTGAGCGTGACGCTGCGGCGCTCGCGCCACGGCCCCGTCGTCAGCGACGCCGGCACCATGGGCGACGTGCTGGGCGGCCAGGCCGGGCAGGCCAGCACGCACCTGCTGGCCCTGCGCTGGACGGCGCTGGACGCCGATGCCGACCCCATCGGCGCCGGCCTGGCGCTGCAGGGCGCCGGCAGTATCGACGCCTTCTTCGCCGGCACGCGTGGCTTCGTCGCGCCGATGCAGAGCATGGTGGTGGCCGAGCGGGCCGGCGGCATCGGCCTCATCGCCCCCGGCCGCGTGCCGCTGCGCGGCCCCGAGCACGACCTGAAGGGCCACGTGCCGGCCCCCGGCTGGGACGCGCGCTACGACTGGCTGGGCTGGGTGCCCGAGGCCGAAACGCCGCGCCAGCGCAACCCGGCCATTGGCTGGATCGCCACCGCCAACCAGCGCATCGTCGGGCCCGCGTACCCGCATCACCTGACGCACGACTGGGCGCTGCCCTACCGCTACCAGCGCATCGAGCAGTTGCTGGAAAGCCGCCCGAAGCACACGCTGGCCGAGCTGCAGGCGATGCAGATGGACGATGTCTCGCTGGCGGCGAAGCGGCTGCTGCCGTACCTGGCCAAAGCGGCGCCGACTCACGCGCTGGCCGCTGCGGCGCGGGCGCAGCTCGAAGGCTTCGATGGGCGCATGGCCGCCGACCGGGCGGCCCCGCTCATCCTGTGGGCCTGGCAGCGGCAGCTGGCCAAGGGTCTGTTCGCCGACGACGTGGGCGCCGCGTTCTACGAGCGCCATCTCTCGGGCCGCAGCTTCCAGGACACGCTCGAGGCCGTGCTCGCCCGCGACGATGCCGGCTGGTGCGACGACCGCAGCACGCCCGCCGCCGAGACCTGCGCGCAGCAGAGCGATGCGGCCCTGGCGCGGGCGCTCGATGAGCTGTCGGCACGCTTCGGCACCGACGTGGCGGCCTGGCGCTGGGGCGACGCGCATCGCGTGCACGCCGAGCACCGGCCGTTCTCCCGCGTCGGCGGGCTCGACCGCTTGTTCGAGCTGCGCGTACCGATGGGGGGCGACACCCACACGGTGTCAGCCACGCGGGTGGGCCTGCGGCCCGACCGCCGCACCGGCGCGCTGTTCCACATCGACCACTCGGCGAGCCTGCGCGCCGTGTACGACCTGGCAGACCGGTCGAAGTCGGGGGTGGTGCACTCCAGCGGGCAGAGCGGCATCGTGTTCTCGCCGCGCTACCGCGATCTCATCGGGCCCTGGGCGCGCGGCGAGCTGGTGCCGCTGTGGCCGCAGGGCGAGCCGACCGCGGTGCTGCGGGTGACGCCGGCACCGGGCCGTTGAACGGCGTGCTCAGACCACGCCGTAGCGCTGCTTGCGATCGGCCGTGTAGGCCCACCAGGGCTGGGCGGGGCCGCCGCGCATGAACGCACAGGCGGCGATGAAGGTGTCGAGCACGCAGGGATCCTGGCGCTTGCCGGTGGCCTGCGCCAGGGCCCGGTAGAGCGCCAGCGCATCGGCCGTGGCCAGCTGCTGCGGATGCAGCACGCCGATGAGGCGCAGATCGGCGGCTATGGAGGGCCCGATGTTGGGCAGCTGCTCGAGTTGCTCGCACTCGGCCGCCGTGGCTGCCTTGCGCGGCGGCGGGGCCTTGGGCGGCCGGGCGCTGGAGCGAGAGGCCGGCCTGTTGATGACGGGCGTGGCAGCAGGCAAGGGTGCGAACACGGTCTGCATCATGTCTGCGTCACATCAGCATGGTGTTGCGGATCAGCCCGACGGCGATGCCCTCGAGCTCGAAGTCGGCGGCATCGAGCGGCACGAGCAGCGTCTGGAAGTCGGGGTTCTCGGGGATCAGCTCGATGCCCTTGCTGGTGCGGCGCAGCCGCTTCACGGTGACGTCGTCACCCAGCCGCGCGACGACGATCTGGCCGTTCTTGGCGTCCTTGGCCTTCTGCACGGCGAGCAGGTCGCCGTCGAGGATGCCGGCGTCGCGCATGCTCATGCCGCGGACCTTGAGCAGGTAGTCGGGGCGGCGTGCCCACATCGAGGCTTCCATCAGGAAGCTGGTGTCGACATGCTCCTGCGCCAGGATGGGGCTGCCTGCGGCCACGCGGCCCACCAGCGGCAGCGTGAGCTGCGCGATGGCCGGCAGCGGCAGCATGTACTGCTTGCCGACGCCGTCGAGCCGGGCCTGGTTGAGCGCGCGCAGCGTGTCAGACTTCAGCCGGATGCCCCGCGACGTGCCCCCCACCAGCTCGATGACGCCCTTGCGTGCCAGCGCCTGCAGGTGCTCTTCGGCGGCGTTGGCCGACTTGAAGCCCAGCTCGGCCGCGATTTCGGCGCGCGTGGGTGGGGCGCCGGTGCGCTCGATGGCGCTTTGCACGAGATCGAGGATCTGCTGCTGGCGGGCGGTGAGCTTGGGGCTGTCTTCCATGGCGGGGCCCGGGGCGAGGCGCGGGCTGTCAATCCATCCAGGCCTGTAGTTTCATCCAGAAAGCGCAAGATGCCAAGTGCAAGCTC
>JAIYDH010000396.1 GCA_027487585.1 Rubrivivax sp. | reverse complement strand
GTCGCGGCCGATGATCAGTTGCTGGACTTCCGTCGCGCCTTCGTAGATGCGCAGCGAGCGGATCTCGCGGTAGAGCTGCTCGACGATCTGCCCGCGTGTCACGCCCAGGCCGCCGAACAACTGCACCGCGGCGTCGATGACCTGCTGCGCGCCCTCGGTGGCCGCGAGTTTGGCCATCGCGGCGGCGCGCGTCACGTTCATTCCCTGGTCACGTTCCCAGGCGGCGCGGTAGGTCAGCAGCGCGGCGCTGTCGATGGTGAGCGCCATCTGCGCCAGCTTGGCCTGCGTGAGCTGGAAGTCGGCCAGCTGCTGGCCGAACATCGGCCGCGCCTTGGCGCGTGCCAGGCCTTCTTCGAGCGCGCGCCGCGCAAAGCCCAGCGCGGCGGCGGCCACGCTGGTGCGGAACACGTCCAGCGTGCGCATCGCGATCTTGAAGCCTTCGCCGGCGGCGCCGATGCGGTGGCTCAGCGGCACGCGGCAGCCGGTGAAGCGCAGCCGCGCCAGCGGGTGCGGCGCGATGACCTCGATGCGCTCGGCGATCTCGAAGCCCGGCGTGCCGGCTTCCACCACGAAGGCGCTGATGCCGCGCGCACCGGGTGCTTCGCCGGTGAGGCAAAAGACGACGTACAGGTCGGCGATGCCGCCGTTGCTGATCCAGGTTTTTTCGCCGTCGATCACGGCGTGCTCGCCTTCGATGCGCGCCGCGCACTGCATCGCCGCCACGTCGGAGCCGGCCTCGGGCTCGCTCAGCGCAAAGGCCGTGATGAGTTCGCCCCGCGCCACGCGCGGCAGCCAGCGCTCGCGCTGTGCCGGCGTGCCGGCCAGCGACAGCGCGCCCGAGCCCAGCCCCTGCATCGCAAAGGCAAAGTCGGCCAGGCCGTTGTGGCGTGCCAGCACTTCGCGCGTCAGGCACAGCTGCCGGGTGTCGAGCGTGTCGTGCTCGGCCAGCGCCACGGCGTGCTTCAGCCAGCCGGCGCTGCCCAGTTGCCGCACCAGCGTGCGGCACATCGCATCGACGTCGTCGCCGTGCTGGTCGCGTACTTCGGTGGCGGCCCATGCGTCCAGCGCGGCCGCAAACTCGCGATGCCGCGGCTCGAAGAAGGGCCAGTGCAGGTGGGCGAGGCTCATCGCTTGTTCAACTCGTTCAGTCGCCTTTGAACACCGGTTTGCCCTTGGCCACGAAGGCGTCGTAGGCGCGGCGGAAGTCTTCCGTGAGCATGCAGATCGCCTGCGCCTGCGCCTCGCTCTCGATGGCGGCATCGATGCCCATGTCCCATTCCTGGTGCAGCATGGTCTTGGTGATGCCGTTGGCAAAGGTCGGGCCGGCAGCGATGTTGCGCGCCAGCTTCAGCGCCTCGTCGGCCAGGGCCTCGGGCGCGACGAGCCGGTTGTAGAAGCCCCAGGCCGCCGCCTCCTCGCCGCCCAGCGCGCGCCCGGTGTACAGCCACTCGCTGGCGCGGCCTTGGCCCACGATGCGCGGCAGCATCGCGCAGGCGCCCATGTCGCAGCCCGCCAGGCCCACGCGGTTGAAGAGGAAAGCCGTCTTGCTGCGGGCCGTGCCCAGGCGGAGGTCCGATGCCATCGCCAGGATGGCGCCAGCCCCGGCGCACACGCCGTCCACCGCCGCCACGATGGGCTGCGGGCAGTGGCGCATGGCCTTCACCAGCTCGCCCGTCATGCGCGTGAACATCAGCAGCTCGGGTGCCTTCAGCTGCAGCAGCGGGCCGATGATCTCGTGCACGTCGCCGCCGCTGCAGAAGTTGCCGCCGGCGCCTTGCAGCAGCACCACGTGCACGTCGGTGGCGTGGCGCAGTTGGTGGAACAGGTCGCGCAGCTCGGCGTAGCTGGCAAAGGTGAGCGGGTTCTTGCGCTCGGGGCGGTTCAGCGTGATCGTGGCCACGCCAGCGTCGACCTGCCAGCCGAAGTGGGTGGCATCAAAGCCCGCCATCGCGACGCGGTTGCCGGCGTGGAGAGCGGCCAGGTGGGTGTGCATGGCGTCGTTCATCAGGAGCCCTTGCTCTGCTGCGCGCGCTGGAACAGCGCTTCGATCTGCGGCTTGCCGCTCTGGTATTGCCGCGGCCAGGCGATGCCGGTGTAGCCGATGCGGGCGGCCTCGGTCAGCGTCCACGACGGGTTGGCCAGGTGCGGGCGCGCCACCGCGCACAGGTCGGCGCGGCCGGCACTGATGATGCTGTTCACGTGGTCGGCCTCGGTGATGGCGCCCACCGCGATGGTGGCGATGCCGGCCTCGTTGCGCACGCGGTCGGCAAACGGCGCCTGGTACATGCGGCCGTAGCTCGGCTTCTGCTCGGCGCTCACCTGGCCGGAGCTGCAGTCGATCATGTCGGCGCCTGCGGCCTTGAAGGCGCGCGCGATCTCCACCGCGTCGGCCGGCGTGATGCCGCCCGGCACCCAGTCGTGCGCGCTGATGCGCACGCTGATGGGTGCGTCGGCCGGCCAGGCCTGGCGCACCGCGGCGAACACCTCGAGCGGAAAGCGCAGCCGGTTGGCCAAGGTGCCGCCGTAGTCATCAGAACGCTGGTTGGTGAGCGGCGAGATGAAGCCCGAGAGCAGGTAGCCGTGCGCCGCGTGAAGTTCGAGCCAGTCGAAGCCGGCCTCGGCGGCGCGGCGCGTGGCTGCTGTGAAGTCGGCGATCACGCGGTCCATGTCGGCGCGGCTCATTTCGCGCGGCAGCGTGCCGCCGCGCAGGTAGGGCAGGGCGCTGGCGGCGATGAGCGGCCAGCCGCCGCCTTCGAGCGGTTGGTCGGCACCCGCGCCCTGCCAGGGCGCGTTGCTGCTGCCCTTGGCACCGGCGTGGCCGAGCTGCACGCCGATGCGCGCGTCGCTCTCTCGGTGCACGTAGTCGACGATGCGCTTCCAGGCGTCGCGCTGGCTGTCGTTCCACAGGCCCGGGCAGCCAGGCGTGATGCGGGCGTCGGCGCTGGTGCAGGTCATCTCGGCCATCACGAGGCCGGCGCCGCCCATGGCGCGCGCACCGAGGTGCACGAGGTGGTACTCGCCCGGCACGCCGTCGTGGCAGCTGTACTGCGCCATCGGGCTGACGACGACGCGGTTCTTCAGCGTCACGCCACGCACCGTGAAAGGCGTGAACATCGGCGGTGGCGCCGGGGCTTCGACAGGCTCAGCCCGAACGGGGTCGGCACCCGTTCGGGCTGCGCCAGTCGAAGCGAGCAACACGGAGTCCACGCCCGTTCGCGCTGAGCCTGTCGAAGCGCCATGTGGCACGGGCAAACGCTGCGCGAACCAGTGCTCGAAGCCGTCGAGCCAGGCCTTGTCGCGCAGGCGCAGGTTCTCGTGGCTGATGCGCTGGCTGCGCGTGAGCATGCTGTACATGAACTGCTCGGGCTCGAGCTGGTCGCAGTAGCGCTCGCCGCAGACCTCGAACCACTCCATCGCGTTCCAGGCCGCGTTCTGGATGCGCAGCACGTCCACGCGGCGCAGTGCCTGGTAGGCGGCCAGCACCTGCGGGATGCACTCCGCGCGGTCGCCCAGCAGCTGGAACTGCCGCGTCAGCTCGATCGCGTCTTCGAGCGCCAGCTTGGTGCCCGAGCCGATGGCGAAGTGCGCCGTGTGCACCGCGTCGCCCATCAGCACCACGTGCTGGTGGCCGTTGTGGTGAACCCACTGCTCGCAGGTGATGCGCTGGAAGTTGAGCCAGGCGCTGCCGCGCAGGTGGCGGGCGTTGCTGAGCAGTTTTGCGCCCTGCAGGTCGCGCGCAAACAGGCGCTCGCAGAAGGCGATGCTGTCGTCGGGGCTGGCCTGGTCGAGGCCGTGCGCGAGCCACACCGGCTCAGGGCACTCGACGATGAAGGTGCTGGTCTCGTCGTCGAACTTGTAGACGTGGGCCTGGAACCAGCCGTGTTCCGTCTTCTCGAAGATGAAGGTGAACGGCTCGTAGCGCTTCTTCGTGCCCAGCCAGATGAAGCGGTTGGGCCGCGTCACGATGTCGGGCTTGAAGACGCTGGCGTACTTGCTGCGGATGCGCGAGTTGATGCCGTCGCTGCCGACCACGAGGTCGGCGTCGGGGTAGCCCTCGTCGGCCTCGGCCTCGGTTTCGAACACCAGCTTCACGCCGAGTGCTTCGCAGCGCGCCTGCAAGATGTTCAGCAGCTTCTTGCGCCCGATGCCCACGAAGCCGTGGCCACCCGAGCGGATCGTTCGGCCCTTGAACTGCAGCTCGATGTCGTCCCAGTGCGCGAACTGCGCCTCGATGGCGTCGGCGCTCTCACCGTCCCACTGGCGCATGTGGTCCATGGTGGCGTCGCTGAACACCACGCCCCAGCCGAAGGTGTCGTAGGCCCGGTTGCGCTCGACCACCGTGATGTCGTGCGCCGGGTTCAGCCGCTTCATCAGCAGCCCGAAGTACAGGCCCGCCGGGCCGCCACCGATGCAGACGATCTTCATGGCCGGGCGCGCAGGTTCAGCGGTTCACGTCCACCACCAGCCGCCCGCGCACGCGGCCGGCCAGGATGTCGGCGCCGGCGGCCAGCGCGCCTTCGAGCGAGGTCTCGGTGGTCAATGCATCGAGCTTGGCGAGATCGAGATCGCGCGCCAGCCGCGCCCAGGCCTCGCTGCGCCGCGCCATCGGTGCCATCACGCTGTCGATGCCGTACAGCGTGATGCCGCGCAGGATGAAGGGCGCCACGCTGCCCGGAAAGTCCATGCCTTGCGCCAGCCCGCAGGCGGCCACCGCGCCGCCGTAGCGCACGCCCGCGCAGGCGTTGGCCAGGGTGTGGCTGCCGACGGAATCCACGACGCCGGCCCAGCGTTCCTTGGCCAGCGGCTTGCCCGGCGCGGAGAGTTCTTCGCGCGACATCACCTCGGCGGCGCCCAGGCTCTTCAGGAACTCGGCCTCGGCCATGCGGCCGGTGCTCGCCACGACGCGAAAGCCCAGGCGCGACAGCAGCGCGATCGCCACCGAGCCCACGCCACCGCTCGCGCCGGTGACGAGCACCTCGCCGCTGGCGGGCGTGACGCCGTGCTTCTCGAGCGCCAGCAGGCACAGCATCGCGGTGTAGCCCGCGGTGCCGATGGCCATGGCTTGGCGCGGCGTCAGCCCTGCGGGCAGCGGCAGCAGCCAGTCGGCCTTGACGCGCGCCTTCTGCGCCAGGCCGCCGGAGTGGGTTTCACCGACGCCGAAGCCGTTGAGCAGCACGGCTTCGCCGGGCTTGAAGCGCGGGTCATCGCTGGCGCTCACGGTGCCGGCGAAGTCGATGCCGGCGTGCAGCGGGAACTTGCGCACCACCGGGCTCTTGCCGGTGATGGCCAGGCCGTCCTTGTAGTTGATGGTGCTCCAGGCGATGTCGACGCTGACGCCACCTTCGACTACGGGCAGCGCGGCTTCGTCGACGGGCTTCACTGCAGCGCGGTAGCCGGCGTCGTCTTTTTCGATGACCAGGGCCTTGAACATGGATCGCATCGCGGTTGAAGGTAGGGGGTCGGCAGTGTGACATGCGCGGCCGGCGCAGAATGCTCGGCATGGCCCTGTCCCCACGTCGCCTGGCGAGGCGCTTCTTCAAGCCCTGGATGGCCTTGCCGGCCCTGTTGCTGGCGGGTTGCGCACAGCTGCCGCCGGCTCCGGGCACGGCCGCCGACGAGGTGCGCCGAACCTGGGGCACACCCACCGGCACCCACGCGCTGGCTGCGGGCGGCACGCGGCTGGAGTACGCCACCGGCCCCTACGGCCGGACGACGTGGATGATCGACCTCGACGCCGCTGGCCGTGTGCAGCAGGCGCGCCAGGTGCTGTCGCCCGAAAGCTTGTTCGCGCTGCCGGTGGGCACGCTGGACCGCGCCGCGCTGCAGCGCGAACTCGGCCGCCCGGGCGAGGTGCACGGCGTGCACGGCGGCGGACAGACCTGGTACTGGCGCTACGAGACGAACGACTGCCTGTGGCTGGCCGCCTCGATCACGCCGGCTGGCGTGTACAGCGGCGGCGCGGTGCTGGTGGACCCGGCCTGCGACGCGAGGTCCGACGGCTTCAACTGACGCCGGCTGCCATCAACCGCGGCAGGTTGGCCGCCGCTGCCTGGGCCTGGGTCTTCAGGCGCGCAAGGATGGCCTGCTTCTCGGCATCGGTCTGGTCGACGCCGCTGGTGAGCCGGCCGAAGGCATCGAGCCGGCACTGGCGGATCCACTGCCGCAGCGCGGCGTCCTGGCCCCAGCGAAGCTGGTTGCTCATGTTCACCGCCACCGTGCGGACGTACTCGGCCGGGTTGCGCGGGAACGGCACCGGCGTGCACAGCAGGTTCTTGTGCGCGTCGTCGTCGTAGTGCGCCTCGACGTGAGCCGTGAGCGCGGCGCTGAACGAGATGAGCGGTGCACGCAGCAGCTGCACGACGATCCTGCCCGGCTGGAACACCGGGGACATCGGCTTGGGACGGACGGCCGACGCGGTGCAGTCGATGAACAGCGCGCCGGGCTCGACGGCCACGCGGCCTTGTTCAAGCTGCATGCCGTTGGCATCGATCGCAGTGACACGGCCCAGCCGCACCACCTGGCCGATGGTGCGTAACACCGCCACCTCGGCTTCTGACAGCGTGGCCAGGTGGAACATCGTCGGCATGCGCTCTGGGTGAATGCGCAGCAGCGCGCCACAGGCTTCGAGCCGCAGGTAGAGGTCGTTGATCGAGTGGGCCTCGGCGAAGGCCTGCATCTGGTCGGCCTGCCCGCCGATGGCTTCGTTGAAGAACTCCGGCCCGTTCTGCGTGCTGAGGCGGTTGACCACCCACGAGTCGCGCGGCATGACCCAGGTGATCGCGTCGGCGGGCGCGCCGGCTTGCAGCAGCCAGATGCAGGTGTCCATCGCCGTCTTGCCGGCGCCCAGCACGACGAAGCGCCGCGGCATCGAACCGCCTTGCGCCCGTTGCCACAACCCCGGCAGTGCATTCGGTGGAACGAATTGCACCCCTTCGCCCACGACGAAGGCCGGTTTGTGCGTGGACGGCACATCGGGGCTGAAGAAGGTGGCATCGACGATCTTGCGGCGCACCGTGACCTGCGTGCGCTCGCCCGACAGCAGCGACTCGAACTCGGCACCACCCTCCGCATTGCCGAGGTAGTTGCAGAGCGGGTGGTAGCTCACGCGGCCGCTGGCCAGCAGGCGGTGGTTCATCACGCGGTCGAAGTAGCCGCTGACCTCGGGGCCGTTCGCCAGCTCGGCCATGCCGCGGTTCAGGCCGACGGGGTCCTTGAGTCCGCTGCCGAG
>JAIYDH010000156.1 GCA_027487585.1 Rubrivivax sp. | reverse complement strand
GCACCGCCAGCGCCTTGCGTCTTGACTCACCCATCGGGTGAGTGTGCCAACGCGGGCCATCGCCGCGCCAGTGCTGGCGATCCGGGGGATCAGGGGCTAGGAACTGCCGGATTTAGGTTGAAGCGCTCGTGGTGAACCTCGGCTTCGACAAGCTCAGCCCGAACGGAGGAGGTGTGTGAACCTGGGCTTCGACAGGCTCAGCCCGAACGGAGGAGCGTGGACGCTGGGCTTCGACAGGCTCAGCCCGAACGGAGAGGTGGCGTGGGTCCGCTCAGCCCCGGCTCTTGCGCTGGCGCGCCGCCTCGTACAGGCACACCCCCGCCGCGACGCTGACGTTCAGGCTTTCCACCGCCCCGGCCATCGGGATGCGCACGAGTTCGTCGCAGGTCTTGCGCGTCAGCTGACGCAGGCCCGCGCCTTCGGCGCCCAGCACCAAGGCCACGGGGCCCGACAGATTGACGTCGTACAGCGTGGCGGAGGCGTCGTCGCTGGTGCCGATGACGCGGATGTCGCGCTCCTTCAGCTCGTTCAGGGTGCGTGCGAGGTTGGTCACCATCAGGTAGGGCACCGTCTCGGCGGCGCCGCTGGCCACCTTGGCGACGGTGGCGTTCAGGCCCACGGCGTGGTCCTTGGGCGCCACCACGGCGTGCGCGCCGGCGCCGTCGGCCACGCGCAGGCATGCGCCGAGGTTGTGCGGATCGGTCACGCCATCGAGCACCAGCACGAGTGCCGGGCCGGCGCCCGCCGCTTCGGCGTCTTCGAGCACCTCGTCGAGCGAGTGCCGCGGCGCCAGCGCCGTGCAGCGCGCCGCCACGCCCTGGTGGCGCGGGTTGCCGACCAGGGCATCCAGGCGCGCGCCGTCGCTGTCGATCACACGCACGCCGGCAGCCTCGGCTCGCTCGCGGAACTGGCGCATGCGCGCGTCGCGCCGCGTGGCGTCGATGTGGACTTCGGCCACCGACGCCGGCGCGGTCTTCAGCCGCACGGTGACGGCATGGAAGCCGAAGAGGACTTGCTTTGCAGCGGGCTTGTTCATCGCCCTGATTTCACCACCACGAGAGCCACCGTCCGGCCAGGATGCCGCCAATGAACACCGGCTGGTGCAGCATGTAGAAGCTCAGGCTCCAGCGCCCGAGCACGGCCAGCGGCTGCAGCGGCGCCGCCAGCGGCCCGGTGAGCACCTCGCGCCGGTGCGCCAGCAGCGCCTGCCCGGCCGCCACGCCCCACAGCATGACGCCGAGCCAGGGCAGCACGGGCACGAAGTCTTCGGTGACGGGCTTGCGCGTGATGAGCCCCGTCCAGGCCAGCGGCTTGATGTTGAAGGCCTCGATCTGCCACACCCAGGGCAGCACCAGCGCCAGCGCGCCCAGCGGCCACAACCACAGGCGCAGCGGCGCCGCCAGCCGCGCCACGATCAGCATCACCGCAATGCCGTGCAGCACGCCGAAGAAGATGAAGCTGCGCGGGAACATGAACGCCGAGCCGATGCTGACCAGCACCGCGCAACCCGCCACCTGCGCCCAGCGCCGCCAGAAGCGCGCCCAGCTCTGGCCCTGCGCCTGCGCCACCGCCACGCCGAGGCCGGCGCAGAACAGGAACAGGCTGACGATCACCGCGCGCTGCGAGACCCACAGCGCGTCGTGGTGGAAGCTGTGGCGCGGCTGCAGGTAGCCGTAGTGATTGAGGTCGAAGAGGAAGTGGAACACCGCCATCCAGGCGATGGCCACGGCGCGCAGCGCGTCGAGCCGGTCAAAGCGTTCGCCGGGGAGGCTGCTCATGCGGTCTTCTCGTAAACGTCGGTGAAGCGGCTGCCGTCCCACGCGTACAGCAGCACCGCGGCGTGCACGCAGCGGCTGGCGCCGCGCGGGGTGAACAGGCCCGCGCACTGGCCGCGCGGCGCGCGCACGCTGGGGTAGACCACGCCCTCGGAAGCCCCCGCGCGCAGCCGTGCGCCGAGCGCGCGCGAGGCGGTGTAGTCGTCGGGGTCGAACACCGCGGCCGGCACCACGCCCGGCGCGCGCAGATCGTGCAGCTTCGCGTCGATGGCCACCGACAGCAGCCGCATCGGCAGGTGCAGCGGCCCCTGCCGGGTGGCCGACAGGAAGCGCGCGTGGTGATGGCGGGTTTCGGCCACCGCGGTGTCGCGTTCCTTGGCGGCGTAGAACATGCCCCACTCACCGGCCGAGAAGCGGCTGCCCTCGGTGTTGACGTGCGTGAAGGCGGCCATGATCGGCCCGCTGCCGGCGCCGTAGCGGCGCTGCTCGCGCGGCACGCGCTCGATCTCGCCGAGTTCGTCGCGTGCGCGCTCGTTGGTCATGGCTTCGAGGGCGTAGAGCGCGTCGAAGTCCTCGGCGTCGGCGACACGGTCGAACAGGTTCTCCGACGGGTGGCGCGTCGGCACGATGCGGCAGGCCTCGGGCCAGCGGATGCGGCGCACCGGCGGTTCCGCCGCCGCAGCAAGCACCTTCAGGACCAGCCTCCGCCACGCACGCCGTCGAGGTAGCGCCGCACCAGGTGCAGGTCGCTCACGTTGCCGCCGAGCATGCGGTCGAGCGCGCTGCGGCCGCCAAAGGGCGCGGCGGTGTTGGGCTGGCGCACCCAGGCATCGGCGGCCGCGGCGTCGGGCAGCAGGATCTGCAGGCTCTTCCAGATGCCCAGCAGGTTGGACAGGCGCTCCAGCGTGTCGCGTGGCAGCACCGCCCGCTCCGGCGCCTTGCGCCAGGCAAAGTAGGTGGAACGCGGCGGCCGCCCGAGCAGGGCCAGCTGCTCCTCGACCGTGAGCCCCCAGGCCAG
>JAIYDH010000167.1 GCA_027487585.1 Rubrivivax sp. | reverse complement strand
GGCCTGGCCTTCACGACGCAGGACGTGGGTCTGGCCTACGGCACCGTGGGCGTGGCCGCGCTCACCCTGGGCGGGCTGCTCGGCGGCTGGGCCATCTCGCGCACCGGGCTCGGGCGCCTGTTGCCGGTGCTGCTGCTGGCGATGAATGTGCCGAACCTGCTGTACGTGTGGCTGGCCTGGGCACAGCCCGAAGGCTTTGCGCTGGTGGCCGCCGCGCTGGCGGTGGAGCAGTTTGGCTATGGCTTCGGCTTCACCGCGTACATGGTGTTCATGCTGTGGGTGGCCGGCGGGCGCGATGGAGGCAGCCTGCACAAGACCGCCCACTACGCCATCTGCACCGGCTTCATGGCGCTGGGCATGATGCTGCCCGGCATGGCCGCCGGCTGGCTGCAGGAGCAGATGGGCTACACGAGCTTCTTCATCTGGTGCTGCGTGGCCACGCTGCCCGGCTTTGCGGCCGCCGCGTGGGCGCGCATTCCGAGGGACTTTGGGCGCGAGGAGACAGCCCGTTTGCCCTGAGGCCGCACCGCTGCGTTTGCCCTGAGGCCACCCCGCTCCGTTCGCCCTGAGCCTGTCGAAGGGCCGGGTGCGACTCCAACAGGGCTTCGACAAGCTCAGCCCGAACGGGGCGGGGGAGAGCCCGAACGGGTCGGGGGAGAGCCCGAACGGGTGGGGCTCCGGCCGTTCAGCGCTTCCCCAGCAGGCCGCCCTGCTGGCACTTGGCCACCGGGCCCTCAAGGCCCCAGTTCTGCTGCACGAGCTTCATCAACACCTGCATCAGGTCGCCAGCCTGGCCACCCGCGGCCGAGCCCATCGCCCTGGCCGCGGCATGGCTACAAGCCCAGGCCCACCCAGGCCAGCAGCGCCAGGGGCGCTGTTTCGGCGCGCAGCACGCGCGGCCCCAGCGTCACGGGTCTGAAGCCGGCGGCGCGCGCCGCGGCTTGTTCGCCCGTGCTCAGCCCGCCCTCGGGGCCCGACAGCGCCGTGATGGCGGCCGGCCGCTCACAGGCGCCGGGCGCGCAGGCGTCGTCGGCAAAGTCGAGCATCCAGCGCTCCGCCTCGTGCGGGCGTGGCGGCGGTGGCAGGCGGGCCAGCCAGTCGGTTATTTCGCAGGGCGGCGCCACCTGCATGAGCTGCGTGCGGCCGCATTGCTCGCTGGCCGCGCGCACGATGCCGTGCCAGTGCGCCAGCCGCTTGGCCGCGCGATCGCCGGCCAGGCGCAGCACCGAGCGTTCGGCCCACAGCGGCTGCAGCGCCGCGGCACCCAGCTCGGTGGCCTTCTCCACCAGCCAGTCCATGCGCTCGTTGGCCGGCACCACCACGGCCAGCGTCACCGGCAGCGGCAGTTCGCGGCTCACGCGCTGCGGCTCGCCCAGGTGCACGCGGATCTGGCTGCGGCCCACCTGCAGCACCGTAGCCGGCCACTCGGCGCCGTGGCCGTCGAGCAGCACCAGCGTGTCGCCGGGCTGCACGCGGCGCACGCGCGCATGGCGGTCGGCCGACTCGGGCAGCGCGGTCTCGGTGCCGGGCTGCAGCGGGGTGTCGACGAACAGGCGCATCGGTGCCGAACAAGCCCGGGTCAGTGCGCCTCGCGCAGCGCCCGGCGCAGCACCTTGCCCACGCTGCTGCGCGGTAGCCGCTCGCAGAACTCCACGTGCACCGGGCGCTGGTAGCCCGCCAGGTGGCGCTCGCAGTGCTCGCGCAGCTGCGCCTCACTGGGCGCAGCCCCGCCCGGCGCGCTGCGCACGACCACGAGCTTGATCACCTCGCCGGCCTCGGCCGTATCGGGGTGCGGCACGCCCACGACAGCGCACTCGCGCACACCGGCCACGCGCATGACGATCTCCTCCACCTCATTGGGCACCACCGGCAGGCCACCGACCCAGACCATGTCGCGCTTGCGGTCCAACAGCTGCAGCGCGCCGTCCTCCGAGAAGCGGCCGATGTCGCCGGTGCGCAGCCAGCCGCCGGGCAGCATCACGCGCGCCGTCTCGTCGGGCCGCTGCCAGTAGCCGGCCATGACCTGCGGGCCGCGCACCGCGATCTCGCCACTGGCGCCCGGCGGCACGCGCTGGCCGTCGTCGTCGACCAGCATCAGCTCGGTGTCGGGCAGCGGGTAGCCGACGTGGCCGCTGAACAGCGAGTCGTCGACCCGGTTGCAGGTGACGGCCGGGCTGGCCTCGGCCAGGCCGTAGCCCTGGATGATGGAGCTGCCGGTCTTCAGCAGCCACAGCATCGCCGTGGCCGGGTCGACGGCCATGCCGCCCGACAGCGACAGCCGCAGCCCGCTCCAGTCGATGCGCTCGGCCGCCGGGTGGCGCGCCAGCGCCTCGAACACCGGGTTCAGCGACGGGAACAGATGGAAGCGCTCGCGCTGCAGCAGCGCGGCCAGCGCGTCGGTGTCGGCCACGTCGGGCACCAGCAGCAGCCGGCCCCCGCGCCACAGCGTGAGCAGCAGCGCCAGCGTGAAGCCGAACACATGGTGCAGCGGCAGTGCGGCCACGGTCGTCCAGGGCTCGTCGTGCGGGCGCGCCTGCAGCGCCGGCTGCAGCCACTGCTCGGCCTGGCGCAGGTTGGCCAGCAGGTGGCGCTGCAGCAGCACCACGCCGCGCGCCACGCCGGTGGTGCCGCCGGTGTACTGCAGCAGCGCGATGTCGTCGGGCCGCGCCACCACGGCCGCCAGCTTGAGCGAGCGCCCGCGGTCGAGCGCGCTGGAGAAGGCCAGCGCACCCGGCAGCGCCGGCGCCATGCTGCGGTGGCGCAGGCGGTGCCGCACCAGCGCCGCCTTCAGCGGCCCGAGCAGCTCGGCGGGGCCGGCCGTCACCACCAGCAGCTGCGGCAGTGCCTCGAGCACCGGCCGCAGCGCCAGCGCCGCCGCGGCATCGGCCACCAGGACACGCGCGCCGCTGTCGCGCAGCTGGTGCAGCAGCGCCTCGCCGGCCAGCTGCGGATCGACCGGCACCACCACCAGCCCGGCGCGCCAGGCCGACAGCAGCACCACTGGCAGCGGCAGACCGCCCGGCAACATCACGGCCAGCCGGTCGCCGGGCACCAGGCCCCGGTGCTGCCAGGTGGCAGCCAGCGCACGCGACGTGGCCTCGAGCTCGGCATAGCCCAGCGTGCGGCCGTGGCAGCTGGCGGCAGGCCGCGCGGCGTGCTGCGCCAGGCTGGCCAGCAGCGCGCCCGTGAGGGTGTCGGGCTGGGTGTCGGGCTGGGTGTCCGACCAGGGGCTCATGCGCTCCGGCCCGCCGGACGGCGCAGGGATCGGGCCAGGCACACAGCCGTGTGCCGCACCATGCTCTGCGGCAAGACGAGGGGTTGGGACATGCAACGAATGTAAGGTCCACGCAAGACTGTGTCAGCCCGCGCTTGCCCTGACGCCCGTCGCGCCCAGCGGCGAACGCGGGCGTGGCAGCATCGGCGGCGTGGACGCTCCCCTTTACGACTACCTCATCGTCGGCGCCGGCACCGCCGGCTGCCTGCTGGCCAACCGCCTGAGCGCCGACGGCAAGACGCGGGTGCTGCTGCTCGAAGCCGGCGGCCCCGACACCTACCCGTGGATCCACATCCCGGTGGGCTATCTGTACTGCATCGACAACCCGCGCACCGACTGGCGCTTCCGCACCGAGCCCGACGCCGGCCTCAACGGCCGCCAGCTCATCTACCCGCGCGGCAAGACGCTCGGCGGCTGCAGCAGCATCAACGGCATGATCTATATGCGCGGCCAGGCGCGCGACTACGATGCCTGGGCCGCCGCCACCGGCGAGCCGGCCTGGGGCTGGCAGCAGGCCCTGCCGGACTTCGTGCGCCACGAAGACAACGCGCTGCACGAACCTGGCGCCCACCACGGCCGCGGCGGCGAATGGCGCGTGGAGCGCCAGCGCCTGCGCTGGGACGTGCTCGACGCCTTTGCCGAGGCCGCCGTGCAGGCCGGCATCCCCGCCAGCAGCGACTTCAACCGCGGCAGCAACGAGGGCGTGGGCTACTTCGAGGTGAACCAGAAGCGCGGCTGGCGCTGGAACACCAGCAAGGCCTTCCTGCGCCCGGCGCGCGGCCGTGCCAACCTGCAGGTGCTCACGGGCGTGACGGTGGAGCGGCTGGAGCTGGCGCCGCTGGACGGCGGCGGCTGGCGCTGCACCGGCGTGCAGCTGCTGCAGGGCGGGCAGCGCCGCACCATCCAGGCCGCGCGCGAGGTGATCCTGAGCGCCGGCGCCATCGGCACGCCGCAGATCCTGCAGCTCTCGGGCCTGGGCCCTGGCGCGCTGCTGCAGCAGCACGGCATCGCGGTGAAGCACGATCTGCCCGGCGTGGGCGCCAACCTGCAAGACCATCTGCAGATCCGCGCCGTCTTCAAGGTGCAGGGCGCCAAGACGCTCAACACGCTGGCGAACTCGCTCATCGGCAAGGCACGCATCGGGCTCGAATACGCGCTCACGCGCAGCGGGCCGATGAGCATGGCGCCGTCGCAGCTGGGCATCTTCACCAAGAGCCGGCCCGACAAGCCCGGCCCCGACATCCAGTTCCATGTGCAGCCGCTGTCGCTGCCGGCCTTCGGCCAGCCGCTGCACGCTTTTCCGGCCGTGACGGCCAGCGTGTGCAACCTCGAGCCCACCAGCCGCGGCACGGTGCACATTGCCAGCGCCGACGCACGAGCCGCGCCGAAGATCGCGCCCAACTACTTGAGCACGGCCGAAGACCGCGGCGTGGCCGCCGACTCGCTGCGCGTGGCGCGGCGCATCGCGCAGCAGCCGGCGTTTGCGAAGTACGCGCCCGAGGAGTTCAAGCCCGGCGTGCAGTACCAGGCCGACGACGAACTGGCGCGCCTGGCCGGCGACATCGCCACCACCATCTTCCACCCCGTGGGCACGGCGAAGATGGGCCGCGCCAGCGATGCACTCGCCGTCGTCGACCCCCACTTGCGCGTGCACGGCGTGCAAGGCCTGCGCGTGGTGGACGCCAGCGTGATGCCGACCATCACGCACGGCAACACCAACAGCCCGACGCTGATGATTGCGGAGAAGGCGGCGCGGTGGATCGTGGCGGGCGCTTAGCCAAGCGCCTGGGCGGCAGAGGCGAATCCGCCGATGTGCGGTGAGCGGGCCGGGCGCCAAACCGAACCGGCCATCAGCGACATGGATCAGCGACACGGATCAGCGACACGGATCAGCGACAGGGTCGATGCCCTGGAGCGCTGGGCATCCCGGGCGGGATCGAGCGCGGCCGCAGCGACGATCTGAGCCGCTCAGTGCCCGGCGAAGTCCACCAGCGTGAACAGGGGCAGCCCGGCCTCGCGCAGGCGGGCCGAGCCGCCGAGCTCGGGCAGGTCGACGATGGCGGCGCCTTCGATGACCGTGCCGCCCAGCCGCTCGAGCAGCTTCTTGCCGGCCATCATCGTGCCGCCGGTGGCGATGAGGTCGTCGATCAGCACCACGCGATCGCCGGGCTTCACGGCGTCGGTGTGGATCTCCACCGTGGCGCTGCCGTACTCCAGCTCGTAGGTCTCTTCCACCGTGGTGAACGGCAGCTTGCCCTTCTTGCGGATCGGCACGAAGCCCACGTTCAACTCGTAGGCGACGACGCTGCCGATGATGAAGCCGCGTGCATCGAGCCCGGCAATGACATCGGGCCGCACGTCGAAGTAGCGGTGCACGAACTGGTCGATGAGCACGCGGAACACGCGCGGGTTGGCCAGCAGCGGCGTGATGTCGCGGAACATGACGCCCGGCGCCGGCCAGTCGGGCACGGTGCGGATGTGCTCGCGGATGTAGTCGGTGGGTGCGCTGGTGGGGTCGGCGGCCATGGCGCGGATGCTAGGGCCGAATCGACCGGCCGGGCAGGCCTGGCAGGGCTTCAGGCCTTCAGGCCGGCGGCGGTGCCAGCCGCGCCAGCACCTGCACGGCGCCGTTCGGGCCGGCGCGCAGCACCAGGCCCTCGCCCGAGCTGCTGCCGGTGGCGGCCAGGTCGGAGAGCACGAACATGTGTGTCACCCAGGCCTCGAAGCGCCCGCGCTGCCGTGTGGCGTCGGCCAGCGCGGTGCGCAGCGCGTGCAGGCTCTCGGCGTTGGTGCTTTCGCTGGCGCCGCGGGGCGAGCCCAGCGCCGGCCAGACCTCGGCGCTGCCAAAGGCCAGCTGTGCCGTGTCGACGCAGCGGCACCACGGGCTGCTGCGCACGCGTGCGGGCTTGAGCCGGCGCGTCTCGAACCACTCGCCCATGCGCCGCGCTTGCGCCCGGCCGCCATCAGACAGGTTGCGCTGCGTGCGGCACTCGCCGAGCTTGAACTCCGGCGGGTCGAAGGTGCCCGGCGCCAGCGCGTGGCGAAAGGCGATGACGCAGCCACCCTCGCGCAGCAGCGGCTCCACCTCGGCCGCCGTGGCCAGCCGCGGCAAGCCGGCCAGCAAGCCGGCGCCGCCCACGGCCAGGCCGCCGCGCAGCAGCGTGCGCCGGGCGCGGTCTTCAGGCCACCGGCTGGAACGCATACCCGTTGCCCTGCGCCGCCATGCGGCCAAAGGCCGGGAACTGGAAGTGGTAGCCGCCGACCATGGCGTTGGTCTGCACGATGCGCTGGAAGGTGGCGCGGCGCACCTGGCGCGCGGCCTCGGCGTCCATGTCGAAGGTGACGGCCCAGTCCGGGTTGCGCGCAAACAGCGCCGGCACGTTGGTGAGGTCGCCCACGTAGACGAAGCTCTGGCCGGCCGACTGCAGCTCGAACAGCGTGTGCCCCGGCGTGTGGCCGAAGGCCGCCACCGAGCGCAGCCCCGGCGCCACCTCGGTGCCCGGTGCAAAGCGCACCAGCTTGTCGGCCGGCATGGTGGCAAACACGCGGCGCGACACCATGAAGCCGCCACGCTGCGCCTCGGGCAGCGCGTTCATGCGCGCGTCGTCCATCCAGAACGCGTGCTCGGGCTCGGGCACCATCACGCGGGCGTTGGGGTACACGAGCGAGCCGTCCTTGCGGCGCAGGCCCTGGATGTGGTCGCCGTGGTAGTGCGTGATCAGCACCGTGTCGATGTCTTCCGGCTTGAAGCCCGCCGCTGCCAGGTTGCCCAGCAGCCGGCCGGTCGTGGGGCCGCCGTTGTCGGCAAAGCCGGTGTCCATCAGCACGCGACGGCCGCCGCTCAGCACCAGGAAGGCGGTGAAGGGGATGTCGATGTAGTCGGTGGCCAGGCCCTGGCTGGCCAGCAGCGCGCGCACCTCGGCCAGCGGCGCGTTCTTGACGAACTCCTCGCCGAGCGGGCGACGCGCCACACCGTCGTTCAGCGCAATGACCTCGGCGTCGCCCACCTTGATGCGGCGAAAGCCGGGCGTCGGCAGCGTCGGTGTGCCCAGCGTGGGGGCGTTCTGCGCCCAGGCGGCACTGGCACCGAGCCAGGCCAGGGACGACACGGCACCGGCGGACAAACCGGCGGCAATGAACTGGCGACGCTGCAGCATGGGAACCCTTCTTGCGACTCGTTGGTCGTGGCTTGAACCGAAGGGCCGGGATGATCACTGCGCGGCGCCGCCCGCGCTGGCTGCGGGGCTTTGTCTCGCGGCGAGCTGGCCGCCTCAGCGCGTTTCGTACAGCCCCAGCTTCTGGTGCAGCGGCGACTCGTCGGCCACGAACACGAAGGCCGGTGCCTCGGCCGAGGCGTTGGCCAGCGTCAGCGGCAGGTAGCCCGGCGCGCAGGCCGTGTCGGCCGCGGACAGTGCAAAGCGCGGCGCCTCGGCGCCCTCTCCCTCACCGTCTCCCACCGTCAGCGTGGCCGCGCCCTCGATCACATGCCACACGCTGGCCGGCGAACGCGCCGGCAGCGTCAGCACCTGGCCCGGCCGCAACATCAGCGCGTGGAAGCCGAGGATGTTCTGTGCGTGGCCGCCGGTCTCGGGGTTGGTGTAGGTCAGCTGCACCGCTTCCAGGTCGGGCCGGTCTTCGGCCAGCGCCAGCAGCGCCGCGCGGGCATCGGCCCAGGGATAACGCAGCATCGGGTAGGCGCGGCCGCTGCGGCCGAACACCGGTGTCGGCACCAGGCCGCCGCGGCTGTAGGCGCGGTCGCTGCGCCCGGGCACCACGGTCTGGCGCGCGCCGTTCACGTGGTAGCTGGCCTCGAGGTAGTGCACCAGCGGCAGGTCGAGCACGTCGAGCCAGATCACCGGCGCGTCGCCGTCGTGGCCATGCTCGTGCCACAAGCCGGTGGGCGTGAGGATCAGGTCGCCGCGCTGCATCGGGCACTGCTCGCCGTCCACCGTCGTCCAGGCGCCTTCGCCCTCGACCACCATGCGCACGGCGTTGGGCGTGTGGCGGTGCGACGGCGCCCACTCGCCGGGCAGCAGCAACTGCATGCCCAGGTAGATGGCGGCGCTGGCTTGCATGCTGCCGCCGCCGAAGCCCGGGTTGGCCAGCACCAGCACGCGGCGCTCGGCCTTCTCGATGGGCGTCAGCTCGCCGGCGCGCATCAGCAGCGGGCGGATGGCCTCATAGGCCCAGTGCGTGGCGCGCGTGGCCGGCTGCGGCTTGGTGGGCGGCAGCAGCGCGCGCAGGCTGGGCCACAGCGGCACCAGGTTCTGTGCGCGCATCTGCGCCACGTAGTCGGCGGGCAGGTCTTCCAGGCGGCCGAGCGGGGCGTCTTGCATGGCGGTGTCCTCAAATGGGCGGGCGGGGTGGCGCGGCGTGGTGCGGAGTCGATGCGTTCAGTCGGCGAGGCAGCGCTCCACCGTCCAGCCGTACAGCCACTCCATCGCATCGTAGAAGCGCTCGGGCGAGCGGCCTTTCCAGAGGTCGTTGCGGACCAGGCGCTCCACGCCGTGGGCATGGAAGATGCGCCCCATCTCGCGCGCGCTCAGCACCACACGCGCGGTGCGCGCCACGCGCGAGCGCTCGTACAGCGCGAAGGCGGCCGTGAAGTCGTGCTTGCAGCGGCGCAGCGCCTCGCCCAGCGTGACGGCGTCTTCCAGCGCCATGCAGGCGCCCTGCGCCAAGTACTGCAGCGTGGGGTGCGCGGCGTCGCCCAGCAGCGTGCTGCGGCCGTGGCTCCAGGTGCCGATGGGCTCGCGGTCGGCGGTGGCCCAGCGCTTCCACTGCAGCGGCAGCTCGATGAGCTGGCGGGCGCGCGGGCAGATGCCCTGGAAGTAGCTCTGCACCTCGCCGATGTTGCCCTCGGTGACGCCCCATTCCTCGATCTCGCGGCTGTGGAAGGTGACGACCACGTTGTACTGCTCGCCGCCGCGCAGTGGGTAGTGCACCAGGTGGCAGTTGGGGCCGACCCAGATGCTGGCCGCGTTCCAGCGCAGATCGGCCGGGAAGGCCTCGCGCTCGACCACCGCGCGGTAGACCACATGCCCCGACACGCGCGCCTCGTCGCCGACGAACTGCCGCCGCACGGCCGACTTCACGCCGTCGGCGCCGATGAGCGCCACGCCGTCGTGGGCACGGCCCTGGCTGTCGAGCACGGTGACGCCCCCCTCGTGCGCCTGCACCGACTGCACCTGCGTGCGTGTGCAGACCTCGATGCCCTCGGCGCGCTCAGCGCCCTCGAGCAGCGAGCGGTGCACGTCGGCGCGGTGGATCACGGCGTAGGGGTTGCCGAAGCGCTGGCGGAAGGCCTCGCCGGTGGGGATGCGGCCGACGAGCGACTCGTCGAGCGCGTCGTGCATCACCATCTCGTCGATGTAGACGGCGCGGCTGCGCGCGGCCTCGCCTACTCCGAGGGCGTCGAAGGCGCTGAAGGCGTTGGGGCCGAGCTGGATGCCGGCGCCGATCTCGCCCAGCTTTGCCGCCTGCTCCAGCACCTTGACGGCATGGCCCTGGCGCACCAGGGCCAGCGCCGCGGCCACGCCGCCGATGCCACCGCCGGCCACGAGGACGGGCCTGTCGGGCGAGGAATTCACAGCGCGCATGGCGGACTCCGGATCAAGCAGTGGGAGCGGATATTATCAGTATGCTGATGATCAGCACAATGATAGAGTGCCGGGCATGGCCAAGACCCCTGTTGCACCAGCGGCCCCGAAACCGCCGCGGGCGCCATCAGCTGCCGCGCGCAAGCGCAGCGCCGCCGTCGAGCTCGACACCCTGCCCGGCCACCACATCCGGCGCCTGCAGCAGATTGCCGTGGCGCTGTTCCTGCAAGAGGCCGAGCCGCTGGGCGTGACGCCCGTGCAGTACGCCGTGCTGCAGGCCGTGGCCAACGAGCCGGGGCTGGACCAACGCACGCTGGCGGGCCGCGTGGCGCTGGACACCAGCACGGTGGCCGGGGTGGTCGACCGGCTCGAGGCGCGCGCGCTGTTGCAGCGGCACGCCTCGGCCACCGATCGCCGCGTGCGCCAGCTGCTGCTCACGCCCGAGGGCGAGGCCTTGCGCGCTCAGGTGGAGCCGGCCATGCGCCGGGCGCAGCAGCGCATCCTGGCGCCGCTGGCGCGCGCCGAGCGGGCCGAGTTCCTGCGGCTGCTGCGGGTGCTGGTGGACGGCAACAACGAAGCCAGCCGGGCGCCGGGCGAGGTGGCGTGACGTTGAGAGAGCTGCCGTTTGGGCGGAGGCTGCCACCATTCGGGCTGAGCGCACCACCGGTCGGGTTGAGTGCACCACCCGTTCGGGCTGAGCCTGTCGAAGCCCTGTGCACCACCGGCCCTTCGACAAGCTCGGGGCGAACGGAGGGTGGTGCCCTTCGACAAGCTCAGGGCGAACGGAGGTGGGGCCCTTCGACAGGCTCAGGGCGAACGGACGGGGTGAGGCCCGGGCCCGCGTAGCGGGCCTCAGCCCCGCCCCAGCAACTTGGCCTCGGCCAGCGCCAGCGGCTCGGGCAGGCCGCTGATCACCAGCGTGTCGCCGCCGGCCAGCACGTCTTCGGGCGCCGGGACCGCCACGCGCCCGCTGGCGTGGCGCACGGACACCACGGCCACGCCCACGGCATGCAGCGCGAGTTCTTCCAGCCGCCGGCCAGCCCAGGCGCTGGCCTCGGGCAGCGTCACGCTGGCCAGGCGCGCCTGGTCGAGTTCGGCCACGGTGTCGTCGTCGGCGCCGTGGAAGTAGCCGCGCAGCAGGCTGTAGCGCGCGTCGCGGGCGTCGCGCGTGATGCGGATGACGCGCGCCATCGGCACGCCCACCAGCGCCAGCGCATGCCCGGCCAGCATCAGGCTGCCCTCGATGGCCTCGGGCACCACCTCGGTGGCGCCGGCGGCCTTGAGCTTGTCGATGTCGCTGTCGTCGACCGTGCGCACCACCACCGGCACCTTGGGCGCGTGCGAATGCGCCAGGGCCAGGATCTTCATCGCCGAGGGTGTGTCGTGGTAGCTCACCACCACCGCGGCGGCGCGGGCCAGGCCGGCGGCCATCAGGCTTTGCAGGCGGGCGGCGTCGCCGAACACCACGCTCTGGCCGGCGGCGGCGGCCTGGCGCACGCGGTCGGGGTCGAGGTCGAGCGCCATGTACGGGATGCGCTCCTGCGTCAGCAGCCGCGCCAGCGCCTGCCCGCTGCGCCCGTAGCCGCAGATGATGACGTGGCGCTCGCTGGCGATGCTCTTCTTGGCGATGCTGGTCAGCGCCACCGACTGCATCAACCAGTCGCTGGCCGAGAGCTTGTTGACGATGACGTTGCTGTACATGATGAGGAACGGCGTCGCCAGCATGCTCAGCACCATGCTGGCCAGCACCGGGCTCACCCACTCGGGCGCCACCAGGCCGCGGTCGGCGCCCAGCGTCAGCAGCACGAAGCCGAACTCACCGGCCTGCGCCAGGTACAGGCCCGTGCGCAGCGCCACACCCGGCGCGGCCTTGAAGGCGCGTGCCAGCAGCGCCACGAGCACGAACTTGCCCAGCACCGGCACGCTGGTCAGCAGCAGCACCAGGTGCCACTGCTCGACGACAGGCCGCCAGTCGAGCTTCATGCCGATGGTGATGAAGAACAGGCCCAGCAGCACGTCGTGGAAGGGCCGGATGTCGGTCTCCACCTGGTGCTTGTATTCGGTCTCGGCCACCAGCATGCCGGCCACGAACGCGCCCAGCGCCAGGCTCAGGCCCGCGTGCTCGGTCAGGTAGGCCAGGCCCAGCGTCACGAGCAGCAGGTTCAGCATGAACAGCTCCTCGCTCTTGCGCCGCGCCACCAGCGTGAGCCACCAGCGCATCACGCGCTGGCCGCCAACCAGCAGCAGCGTCAGCAGCAGCGCCGCCTTCACCACGGCCAGGCCGAGTGCGGTGAACATCTCGTCGGGCGGCGAGCCCAGCGCCGGTATCAGCACCAGCAGCGGCACCACGGCCAGGTCCTGGAACAGCAGCACGCCCATGACGCGGCGGCCGTGCTCGCTTTCCAGCTCCAGCCGCTCCACCATCATCTTCACGACGATGGCGGTGGAGCTCATGGCCAGCGCGCCGCCCAGCACGATGGCGCCGCGCCAGCCCATCTGCCAGGTGCCCTGCAGCACGGTGGCGTAGGCCCACACCAGCAGGAAGTGGCCGAGCATCGTCACCAACATGGTCAGCACCACCTGGCTCAGGCCGAGGCCGAACACCAGCGTGCGCATGCTCTTGAGCTTGGGCAGGTTGAACTCGAGCCCGATGACGAACATCAGGAACACCACGCCGAACTCGGCGAGGTACTTCACCCCGGCGCTGTCTTGCGCGAAGGCCAGTGCGTTGGGCCCGATCAGGATGCCCACGACCAGGTAGCCCAGCATCGGCGGCAGCTTCAGCGAGCGGCACACCACCACGCCCAGCACCGCGGCCACGAGGTACAGCAGAACCAGTTCGAGGGTCGATGCCAAGGCGGGGTGCGGTTCGGTGAAGCGTTCGGTGGCGGGCCTGGGCGGACAAGGGGCGGTGCCTAGAATCCGGGCGCTGCTCCCGGCACCCCCCTGGCCCCATCCTAATGCCCGACCACGCCCCCGCTCCCGCCGTCGATGCCGCGCGCGCCTTGTCGATGGCCACGCGCACCGTGGGCATCGAGATGCGCGCGCTGCAGGGCCTGCAGGCCTCGCTGCAAGGCGATGCCGGCGCGGCCTTCGTGGCCGCGGTGGCGGCGATGCGCGACTGCCCCGGCCGCGTCATCGTGATGGGCATGGGCAAGAGCGGCCACGTCGGCCGCAAGATCGCCGCCACGCTGGCCAGCACCGGCACGCCGGCGTTCTTCGTGCACCCGGCCGAGGCCAGCCATGGCGACCTGGGCATGGTGCGCCCGCAAGACGTGGTGCTGGCCATCAGCAACAGCGGCGAGGTCGACGAGCTCGCGGCCATCCTGCCAGCGCTGCGCCGGCTGGGCGTCACGCTGGTGGCGATGACCGGGCGGCCGGAGTCGACGCTGGCGCGCCATGCCGACATCGTGCTGTCCAGCGCCGTGGCCGAGGAGGCCTGCCCGCTGAACCTGGCGCCCACGGCCAGCACCACGGCGCAGATGGCGCTGGGCGACGCGCTGGCCGTGGCGCTGCTCGATGCGCGCGGCTTCCGCGAAGAAGACTTTGCGCGCTCGCACCCCGGCGGCGCGCTGGGCCGCAAGCTGCTGCTGCACGTGAAGGACCTCATGCGCCAGGGCGAGGCCCTGCCGCAAGTGGCGCCCGAGTCGCCCATGCCCGAGCTGCTGCGCGAGATGACGGGCAAGGGCCTGGGCTTCGCCGCCGTCGTGGGCACCGATGGCCGGCCGCTGGGCATCTTCACCGACGGCGACCTGCGCCGCCTGATCGAGGCCGGCCGCGACGATCTGCGCAGCCTGTGCGCCGAACAGGTGATGCACCGCACGCCGCGCCTGGTGCGCGCCGAGGCGCTGGCGGTCGACGCCGCCGGCGTGATGGAGCAGCACCGCGTGACCAGCGTGCTGGTGGTCGACGAGGGCGGTGTTCTCGTCGGCGCGCTGAACTCGAACGACCTGATGCGCGCCAAAGTCATCTGATGGCCGAGCTCACCAGCGCCCGCTTCCGGCCCGAGACGCTGCTGCGCGCGCAGGGCGCGGGCCTCGGCTTGAAGGCCGCCATCTTCGATGTCGACGGCGTGCTCACCGACGGGCAGCTGTTCATCAGCGGCCAGGGCGAGGACTTCAAGGCCTTCCACGCGCTCGACGGCCACGGCCTGAAGCTGCTCAAGCGCGGCGGCATCGAGCCGGTGGTGATCACCGGCCGCGATTCGCCCGCGGTGCGCCGGCGCCTGGCCGACCTGGGCATCGTGCACGCCGTGTTCGGCGCCGGCGACAAGCTGGCCGCCGCCGAGGCCTTGCTGGCCCGGCACGGCTGGCACTGGCCCGAGCTGGCCGCCATCGGCGACGACTGGCCCGACCTGCCGCTGCTGGAGCGCGCCGCCTTCGCCTGTGCGCCGCCCAACGCCCATGCCGAGGTGCGCGCGGTGGCCCACCACGTCACCTCGGTGCCCGGTGGCCATGGCGCCGCGCGCGAGTTCTGCGATCTGCTGCTGATGGCATCGGGCCGCTACGCCGCGCTGCTGCAGCAGGAGCGCCGCACCCTAGACAGTTTGTGACGCCGCCGCCGTGAAGCCGGTCGAGCTGCACCTGCCAGACCTGCCCGAGGTGCCGCTGTCGCTGGGGCCGGTGGTGGCGCCCGCCGGCGAAGAACGCCGCCGCGCCATGCCCTGGCACCTGCGTCTGCGCGAGACGCTGTCGACTTACCTGCCCATCCTGTTGATGGCGGCGCTGGCGCTGGCCACCTGGTGGCTGGTGAAGAACTCGCCCAAGCCGCCGGGCGAGGTGGTGCCGCGTGCGGTGTCGTCCGAGCCCGACTACACGATGAGCGGCTTCGCGCTCGAGCGCTTCGCGCCCGATGGGCGCCTGGTGCTGCGCATCGAAGGCGCGCAGATGCGCCACTACCCGGCCACCGACCGCATCGAGATCGACGGCGCCTTGATCCAGGCCTGGTCGCCGGCCGGGCGCCTGACACGTGCCAGCGCCGCACGCGCCGTGGGCACCGGCGACGGCAGCGAGCTGCAGCTGCTGGGCGGTGCCGAGGTCGTGGGCGAAGACGCTGCCGGCGTGCCGCTCTTGATGCGCAGCGAGTTCCTGCATGCCTACTTCATCGACGAGCGCGTCGAGAGCGACCGCCCGGTGCTCGTGCGCCATGGCGCGACCGAGCTGCGCGCGGCCGGGCTGCTGTACGCGCACGCCTCGCAGCGGCTGGAGCTCCAGGGCCCGCTGAAGGTGACGCTCACGCCGCGGGCGGTGCCTTGACCGCGCCGCTGATCTTCATCACCGGCACCGCAGCATGAGTGCACCGTTGATCTTCATCACCGGTGCATCGAGCGGCATCGGCCAGGCCCTGGCCGCGCGCTATGCGCAGGCGGGCTGGCGGCTGGCGCTGGTGGCGCGCCGCACCGAGGTGCTGCAGGCCTGGGTGGCATCGCAGGGCCTGGGCAGCGAGCGCGCGGCGATCTTCGGTGCCGACGTGGCAGACACCGAGCAGATCGTCGCCGCCGGCCGGAGCTGCATCGCCGAGTGCGGGCTGCCCGACGTGGTGGTGGCCTGCGCCGGCATCAGCGTGGGCATGGACACCGCCGTGCGCGCCGACCTCGAGGTGATGCGCGAGCTGTTCGCCATCAACAACATCGGCCTCGCGGCCACCTTCCACCCCTTCCTGGCGCCGATGCGCGAGCGCCGCCGCGGCACGCTGGTGGGCGTGGCCAGCGT
>JAIYDH010000366.1 GCA_027487585.1 Rubrivivax sp. | reverse complement strand
TGGGGCCTGCCGCCGCTGGCGGTGGTGGCGGCCATCCTGCTGTTCTACGTGGTGCTGGGCGCGGTGATGGACGAGCTCAGCATGATCCTGCTGACGATCCCGATCTTCTTCCCGATGGTGATGGGCCTGGACTTCGGCATGCCAGCGGAGAGCGTGGCCATCTGGTTCGGCATCCTGGTGCTCATGACCGTGGGCTTTGGCCTGCTGGCGCCGCCGGTGGGGCTGAACGTCTACATCGTCAACAGCCTCGCCCGCACGGTGCCCATCGCCGAGAGCTACCGCGGCGTGATGCCCTTCCTGATGGCCGACACGATCCGCGCGCTGCTGGTGTTGTTCGTGCCGGCGGTTGCGCTGTGGGTCGTGCAGTTTGTGGGGTGAACCCTGACGACCCGGGGCTTGGCCTCACGTTACCTTTCCAAGTTGCTGCGGGCCGAGAACCCGCACTGGCCCTTCACCGCACCGGAGACTAGTCCCATGAAACGCCGCACCCTCGTCCAAGGCGCCGCTGCCGCGGCCGCCACGCTCGGCACGCCGCTGGCCGCCTTCGGCCAGCAGACCGTGACGCTGAAGTTCCACACCTTCATGGCGCCGATGAGCAACGTGTGGCTCACGATGCACAAGCCGTGGATGGACAAGGTCGAGAAGGACAGCGGTGGCCGCATCAAGTTCGAGGCCTTCCCGGCCATGCAGCTGGGCGGCACGCCGCCGCAGCTGTACGACCAGGTGCGAGACGGCGTGGCCGACGTGGTGTGGACGCTGCCGGGCAACAACGGCGGCCGCTTCCCGCGCATCGAGGTCTTCGAGTTGCCGTTCATGATGAACAACGCCGAGGCCACGTCCAAGGCCTACTGGGAGTACTTCCAGACCCAGGCGCCCGACGAGTTCAAGGAAACGCATGTGCTTGCACTGCAGGTGCACGGCCCGGGCGTGATCCACACCGTGAGCAAGCCGGTGGGCAGCGCCGCCGATCTGCGCGGCCTGAAGATGCGTGGCCCCACGCGGCTCGTCACCCGCATGCTGGCCTCACTCGGCGCCACGCCGGTGGGCATGCCGCTGCCGGGCATCCCGGACGCGTTGAGCAAGGGCACGATCGACGGCGCCGTCATCCCTTGGGAGGTGGTGCCCTCGGTGAAGGTGCATGAACTCACCAAGTTCCACAGCGAGTTCCCGGCCGACATGCCGGCGCTGTACACCACCACTTTCGTGATGGCGATGAACAAGGCCAAGTACGACGGCCTGGCACCCGACCTCAAGCGGGTGATCGACGCCAACTCCGGCATGGCCGCCTCGGCCTTCCTGGGGCGCACGCAGCAGGGCAACGACCCCAACGGCCGCAAGAGCGCCAGCGACCGCGGCAACACCATCCACACCTTCACCAAGGCCGAGGCCGAGGACTTCATCAAGCGGTCTTCCGCCGTCGACGACGAGTGGGTGGCCGACATGGACAAGCGCGGCTTCAAGGGCGCGCAGCTGCTGTCGTCGGCAAAGGCGCTGATCGCCAAGCACGGCCGGGGCTGACCCGGCGGCTGGCTGGGCGGCTCAATCTGCCGCCTGCAGCCCCAGCCAGGCGGCGCCACGCACACCCGAGGCGTCGCCATGGCGGCTCTTCACGAGCCGCGTGCGCACCGGCTCTGTGGCCGAGGCGCCAAAGACCCAGCGGCTCCACAGCGCCGGCACGCGCTCGGCCAGGCCCGGCAGATGCGACAAGCCGCCGGCCAGCACGATGACGTCGGGGTCGAGCAGGTTGATCACGCTGGCCAGCGCACGCGCCAGCCGCTCGGCGTGGCGCGCCAGCGTGGCCTGCGCGGCGGTGTCGCCGGCTGCGGCGGCCTCGGCCACCTGCAGCGCCGTCAGTGCCGGGCCGCCGTTGACGTGCACGTGCTCGCGCGCCAGCGCAGGGCCGGCCAGCAGGGTTTCGATGCAGCCGCTGCGGCCACAGTAGCAGGCCCAGGCCGGGTCGGCCGCCGTGGCCCAGGGCAGCGGGTTGTGGCCCCACTCGCCGGCGGTGCCGTTGGCACCCTGCAGCACACGGCCATGTACCCCGATGCCGGCGCCGACGCCGGTGCCCAGGATGACGGCAAACACCACGTCGGCACCCGCGCCAGCGCCGTCGGTGGCTTCTGACAAGGCCAGGCAGTTGGCGTCGTTGGCCAGCGCCACCGGCTGGCCCAGCAGCGCCGCGAGATCCGCGCCAAGCGGGCGGCCGTTCAGGCAGGTGGAGTTGCAGTTCTTCATCAGCCCGCCAGCGCCGGCCGTGCCCGGCGTGCCGGCGCCGATGCTGAAGTCGGCGCCGGGGGCGATGCCGACCAGCGCCGTGCGCGCATCGGCCACCTGCGCGGCGATGGCGGCCAGCGTGCCTTCGTAGCTGCCCTGCGGCGTGGGGCGGCGGTCACGCCAGACGCACGCGCCGTCGGGCCCCAGCAGCTGGGCTTCGATCTTGGTGCCGCCGAGATCGATGCCCAGCGCGAAGCGCATGGCCTTCAGATTGAAAGTTAGATCGGCCGTCAGATGGCTTGCGTGCGCTCGATCAGCCAGGCGCGCGCCGCGGCGTGCTCGGGTGCAGTCAGCAGCGGCTCGAGCCGCTCGCGCACGGTGGCGTGGTAGGCGTTGAGCCAGGCCACCTCGTCGGCGCGCATCAGGCTGGGCTCGATGCAGCGCGTGTCGATGGGGCACAGCGTGAGCGTCTCGAACTCGAGGAACTCGCCGAAGCTTCTGCCCTCGGACGTGGCGGCCACCACGTTGAGCACCAGGTTCTCGATGCGCACGCCCCACTGGCCCTCGCGGTACACGCCGGGCTCGATGCTGGTGATCATGCCCGGCTCCATGGCCATCTCGGGCGCG
>JAIYDH010000038.1 GCA_027487585.1 Rubrivivax sp. | reverse complement strand
CCGCGGCCCACGCAGGCCTCCAGCGGCAGCCCGGTCAGCCGCGCCATCAGCAGCGCCGCGGCCGAGGTGTTGGCGATGCCCATCTCGCCCAGCAGCAGCACGTTGCCCGGCAGGCCCTGCACCAGCGCCGCGCCCTGGGCCAGCGCCGCATCGCACTCGGCCGGGCTCATGGCCGGGCCGAGGCTGCTGTCGGCGGTGCCGGCGCGCGACTTGGCGCGCACCAGGCGGGCTTGGCCCGCCGCCGTGGCGGCCGGTTCAGGGGGCACTTCGGCCGCCACGCCGCAATCCACCACCGTGAGCGCCAGGCCGTGCTGGCGCGCCAGCACCGACACCGCAGCACCACCGGCGCGCATGTTGGCCACCATCTGCGCTGTCACGGCCTGCGGGTAGGCGCTGACGCCTTGCGCCGCCAGCCCGTGGTCGGCCGCAAACACCACCAGCTGCGGCTCGCGCAGCGCCGGCCGCTCGCTGCCTTGCCACAGGGCGATCTGCAGCGCCAGGCTCTCCAGCCGGCCCAGCGCGCCCTGCGGCTTGCTGAGGTGGTCGAGCCGGTGCTGCACACGCGCGGCCAAGGGGTCGGCGTGCTTCATGCGTGCGCTTCGGCCCAGCGGCGGCAGTGGGCGTGCAGCTGCTCGAGCCCGTCGGTCAGCGCCGCCGGGCCGGGCTGCAAGATGTCGCAGCTCTTGATCTCGTGCAGCCGCCCGTTCGCCACCGCCGGCACATCGGCCCAGCCGGGGCGTGCCGCCACGCGCTCGGGGCGGAACTTCTTGCCGCACCAGCTGCCGAAGATGACATCGGGCGCGCGGCGCGCGGGTTCCAGCGCGCCGCTGATGACGCGGTCGCGGCCCAGCGACTGCACGGCCCGCTCGGGGAAGACATCGTCCCCACCGGCCACGCCGACGAGCTCGCTCACCCACTGAATGGCGCTGATCATGGGCTCGTCCCATTCCTCGAAGTACACGCGCGGCCGGCGCGGCCAGCGTGCGGCCTCGGCGGCGATGGCGCCATGGCGAGCCTGCACGCCGGCGATCCAGGCCTCGGCACGATCGTCGGCGCCCACCAGCGCGGCCACGCGGCGCAGCGTGGTGAAGATCTGCGCCACGCTGCGCTGGTTGGTGATCCACACCTCCAGGCCGGCGCGGATGAGCTTGTCGGCCAGCGCCGCCTGCATGTCGGAAAAGCCGATCACGAGATCGGGCTCGAGCGCCACGATCTTGTCGATCTTGCCGTCGAGGAAGGCGCTGACGCGGGGCTTCTCCTGCCGCGCCTGGCGTGGGCGCACGGTGTAGCCGCTGATGCCGACGATGCGGTGCTGCTCGCCGAGCAGGTAGAGCCACTCGGTCGTTTCCTCGGTGAGGCAGACGATGCGCTGCGGGCCGTGCTGCGGGTGCATGGCTTGCTCCTACACCGTGGGCACGGCGATCCAGCGCGCATGGCCGGCGGCCACCACGCGCTCCACCGTGAAGGCGTGGCCGAAGACCGCCACCAGCGCGGCCTGCAGCGCGGCGTCGGCCGGCGCGCCGTCGGCCACCAGGCGGCCGCGGTCCATCACCAGCACGCGGTCGGCGGCCAGCGCCAGGTTCAGGTCGTGCAGCACCACGGCCACGGCGGCGCCGTCGCGGGCGCGCTGGCGCAGGCCGCGCAGCAGCGCCAGCTGGTGCGGCGCGTCGAGATGGGCCACCGGCTCGTCGAGCAGCAGCACGCCGGCCTCCACGGCCAGCGCACGCGCCACCAGCACGCGCTGGCGCTCGCCGCCCGAGAGCTCCGACAGGCGCCGCGCCGCGAAGGCCGTGCTCTCGGTGTCGGCCATCGCCTGCGCCACGGCGGCGGCATCGGCGGCATCGGGCGCGCCCAGCAGGCCATGGCGCGGCAGCCGGCCGAGCTCGACCAGGCTGCGCGCCGGCAGTTCGGCCTCACCCTCCCCCTGCTGGGCCAGCCAGGCCAGACGCGCGGCGCGCTCGCGCGGCGGCCACGCGGCCAGCGGCCGCCCCTGCAGCAGCAGCTCGCCGGCCTCGGCCGGCCGCAGCCCCGCCAGCAGCTGGAGCAGGCTGCTCTTGCCGGCGCCATTGGGGCCCACCAGGGCCGCCCACTGGCCGGCCAGCAGGCCCAGCGAGACGCCGTCGACCACGCGCCGTCCACCAAGCGTGCAGACGAGGCCGCGGCCTTCCAGGAGCGGTGCGGTGCCTCCCATCACTCCAGGCGCCCCCGCCGCCACAGCAGCAGCAACAAGTAGGCGCCACCCAACACCGCCGTCAGCACCCCCACCGGCAGCTCCTGCGGCGCCACCAGCACCCGCGCCGCCACGTCGGCGCCCAGCAGCAGCACGGCACCCGCCATCGCCGACAAGGCCAGCAGCGCACCATGCCGCACCACCACCAGCCGGCGCACCAGGTGCGGCGCCACCAGCCCGACGAAGGCCACCAGCCCCACCTGCGCCACGGCCGAGCCGGTGGCCAGCGCCAGCAGCGCCACCAGCACCAGGCGCAACCGCGGCAGCGCCAGGCCCAGGCTGGTGGCGCTGGCCTCGCCCAGCACCAGCGCATCGAGCACGCGCGCCAGCCGCACCGCCGCCGGCAGCGTGAGCACCAGCGCCAGCGCCAGCACGGCCGTGCTGTCCCAGCCCAGGAAGCTGGTGCTGCCGATCATGAACACACGCTGCCCGCGCAGCGCCTCGGGGCTGGCCAGCACCAGCAGATCGCCCAACGCAGTGAGCAGCACGCCCACCACCACGCCGGCCAGCAGCAGCGTCAGGGGCCGCGTGGCGCCGCGCGCCATCACCAGCGTGAGCGCCATGCCGCCCACAGCGCCGACAAAGGCCGCGCCCGACAAGCCGAGCCGCGCCAGCGCGCCGCCTGCGGCCAGGCCCAGCTCCACGCCCAGCAGGCCGCCGGCAGCCAGCACCAGCGTCACGGCCAGGCCGGCGCCCGCCGCCGTGCCCAGCAGGTAGGGGTCGGCCAGCGGGTTGCGGAACAGGCCTTGCGACAAGGCCCCGGCCAGCCCCAGCAACGCACCCGCCAGCGCCGCGCCCAGCGTGCGCGGCGCGCGGATGTCTGCGATGAGTGCGGCCTGCTGCGCCCAGGCCGTGCTCAGGCCCTCGGCGCCCGCGGCCAGCCCCAGCAGCACCAGCGCCAGCAGCACGAGCAGCAGCACGGCTGCCAGCCGCATCGGCCAGGCAGCAGCACGGGGTGCCACAAGGCGGCGCACGAGCGTGTTCATGGCTTCAGGCTGGCGGCGGCAGCCGCAGCAGGCATTCGACCAGGGCCTCGGCCGCATCGGCCGCGCGCGGCCCGGGGCGCACCAGGGCGTTCCACGGGTCGTCGGCCAGCGCGCAGATGCGGCCGGCGGCCACCGCCTGCAGGCGCGCCCAGCCGGGGCGGCGCGGCAGCTCGTCGGCCACGCGGCGCGGCAGCACCAGCAGCGCCGGCTGCGCACGCAACACGAACTCGGGGTTCAGCTGCGGGAACGGGCCCATGGAGGCCGGCACGATGTTGCCCAGGCCAAGCGCACGGATCGTCTCGCCGATGAACGAGGCCTCGCCGGCCGCGTAAGGCGTCGAGGCCACCTCGACGTACAGCGCCCGCCCGCGCCAGGCCGGCGGCACGCGCGCCGCCGCCGCCGCCACACGCTGCTGCAGCCGCTGCTGCAACTGCGCGCCGGCCTCGCTGCGGCCCAGCGCAGCGGCCACGGTGGCGATCACGCGCTCGGTGTCGGCCGCGTTCTGCGGCTCCAGCGCCAGCACCGGCAGGCCCAGCGCGCGCAGCCGCTGCAGTGCACGCGAGGAGCGCGCCGCCAGCACGAGGTCGGGCTTCAGCGCCACGAGGCGTTCGATCAGCGTGTCTTCCAGCCCGCCGAGCTGCGGCAGCGTCTTCACCGAAGCGGGCCAGTCGGAGTGGCGGTCGACACCGACCAGGCGATCGCAGGCCTGCAGCTCGCACACGGTTTCGGTGAGCGAGGGCACCAGTGTGACGATGCGCTCGGCGGGCCGCGCCAGCGTCACGGTGTTGCCCGCGTCGTCGCGCAGCGTGATCGGCTCGGCAGCCGCCGGCGCGGCGAGCAGGGCCGCCAGCAGGCACGCAGCGAGCGCGAGGCGCTGCCTCACTGCCCGGTCTCCCAGCGCAGCACCAGCCAGGCCTGACGGCCGAGACCCTGGTAGTCGCGCGCCGGCACGCGGGTCTCGTCGGTGGCGTTGTCCAGCCGCGCGGCGATCTGCCAGCCGGGGGCCAGGCGCCAGGTGGCGGCGAGGTCGAGCGTGGTCTCGGGCGCGAGCACCAGGCCACCATCGGGCCGGCTGCCCAGGTGCACGACGCTGGCGCCCAGCGTCCACAGGCCCCGGCGCCAGTCGGCCGCCAGCGTGGCCTGCGCGTCGGCGCGGCGCTGCAGCTTCGCACCCGTGAGGCCGTCACGCGCACGCAGCGCATCCAGTTGCGCCCGCCATTGCCAGGCGCCGTCCGTGTGCGCCGCCGCCAGTGTGGTGCCCGACAGCCGCGCCTTGGCCACGTTGGCTGCGCAGCCAAACGCATAGGCCGGGCTGGCCGGGCAACGCGCGGCATCGGGCTCGTAGGCCACGAGATCGTCGACGCGGTTGCGCCACGTGGTCAGCGTCAGCTCGCTGGCCTCGCCCTTCCAGCCGGCGCCGGCTTCGATGCTGCGGCCACGCTCGGCCTTCAGGCCCGGCACGCCGTAGCCGGGGAAGTACAGGTCGTTGAAACTCGGCGCGCGAAAGCTGCTGCCCGCCAGCGCGCGCAGCCGAAAGCCAGCACCGAGCGCCACGCTGCCGCCGACGCGGCCGCTGGTGACGGCGTCGTGGTCGCTGGCGTCGTCGCGCCGCACATCGGCCTGCCAGGCGTAGGCGCCCTGGCTGCCGGTGGCCTCCAGCGCCAGCGCCCGGTTGCGCCGCGCCACCGCAGCGGGGTAGCTGGTGGACGTGGCCTCGTCGTCCTGCTGCTCCAGCGCCAGCACGGCCTGCAGCGCCGGGCCGGCGCGCCAGGCGAGCTGGGCCTGGGCGTGGCGGCGCTCGGTGCGGAAGCGGTCTTGGCCGCGGCTGCCGCTGCGCGAGTCGTCGGTGCTGCTCGCCAGGCGAAGGCTGCCGCTCCATTGGGACGTCAGGCTGCCGCGCCAGTCGAGTGCCTGCACGGCGGTGTTCAGCTTCGTGCGGAAGTCGGCCGAGGGGTCCGGGGCGAAGCTCGGCGGGTTGTAGTCGGCGGCGTCGTACTGCGTGTCCAGGCGCGTGCCCAGCAGCGTGAGGCCGATGCGCTGGCCCGCGGCCGGCACCCAGCCCAGACGCAGTTGCGCGCTGTCACGGGCGTGACCGTCGCGGTCGGGGTTGTGGCTGCCGAAACGGTCGCCAGGGACGATGGCCGAGACGCCATCGTCCTGCTCGCGGGCCAGCGCCAAGGCCAGCGACAGCGGGCCGGCGCGGCCGCGCCAGCTGCCCGAGGCCTCGCGCGCGCCGTAGCCGCCGGCAGCCACGCGGGCTTCGGCGCCTTCGCGCCCATCGGCGCCACGCGTGATGACGTTGACCACGCCGCCCACCGCATCGGCACCAAACAAGCTGGAGCCGGGGCCGCGCAGCACCTCGATGCGCTCGATGCCCGACAGACCCAGCGCTTCGAGCGCGGCGCTGCCCAGCGTGGCCGAGCCGACGCGCATGCCATCAACCAGCAGCAGCGTCTGCTGCGAAGCCGCGCCGCGGATGAACAGGCCGCTGGACTGCCCCGGCCCGCCGCTGCGCGACAGCTGCAGCCCGGCCTCGCGGCGCAGCAGGTCGGCCAGGGAATCGGCACGCGTGTCGCGCAGCACGCGGCCCTCGATCACCGCCACGTCGGCGGCCAGCCGCTCCAGCGGCAGCGGCTCGCGGCTGCCGGTGACGACCACGGTCTGCGCCGTGGCGGCCGCCGACAGGCCGGCCAGAGTAGACAGGAACACCCAGCGCGAGGCACGTCTCGCGCACGAAAGAAAGACAGGACGGATCACCGGAGTCTCCCGGCCGCACCACCCCGTGCGGCCAACGGATGCATCACGCTGAAGCCGCGGCAGGCCAGCAGGCACGTGCGCGCATCAGGGCGGCTGCCCCACGCGCACCTGCCGTTGCCCTCCGCAACGTCAGCGACCCTCGCGCGTGGCCGGTATCCGGGCTTGCGAGTGGCGGCGGGTTCGTCGTGGCGACGGCCCCACCGCAAGCGTCCCGCGCCTTCCCAGCCCTCGTGCAAGGCCAGTGGCTATCCGTGCGGCACGCTCCTCGCTCACCGTTGCGGGGGCAGCACCGGATTCGGCATCGACCAGGTCGACAACCTCACCGGTTTCCCGTTGAACCCACCACCCTTGAACGAGGACGGCAGGCACCGCGTGCGAGCCCGTTGATGCTACTCCAGCGGCCCGCGCGTCACGGGCACCGGCGGGCCGCCCAGCCCCGGCGCTTGCACTTGAGCCGTTGCTCCGCAGCCGGGGC
Organism: Rubrivivax sp.; assembly: GCA_027487585.1. Taxonomy (GTDB): domain Bacteria; phylum Pseudomonadota; class Gammaproteobacteria; order Burkholderiales; family Burkholderiaceae_C; genus Rubrivivax. The sequence continues at coordinate 5,187 of JAIYDH010000038.1, read as the reverse complement.
TGCAATGACCCGGTCGATATACTCACGCTTTACCACCAGGGCCCCCGTCCAGCACCGTGCGGGGCTGCCACCATGACCAAGTTCGTGTTCGTTACCGGCGGTGTGGTGTCCTCGCTCGGCAAGGGCATCGCGGCGGCCTCGCTGGCTGCCATCCTCGAGTCACGCGGACTCAAGGTCACCCTCATCAAGCTCGATCCCTACCTCAACGTCGACCCGGGCACGATGAGCCCGTTCCAGCACGGTGAGGTCTTCGTCACCGACGACGGCGCCGAAACCGACCTCGACCTCGGCCACTACGAGCGCTTCATCACGACGCGGATGAAGAAGAGCAACAACTTCACCACCGGCCAGATCTACAAGTCGGTGCTCGAGAAGGAGCGCCGCGGCGACTACCTCGGCAAGACGGTGCAGGTGATCCCGCACGTCACCAACGAGATCCAGGAGTTCGTCAGGCGCGGCGCCGAGGCGGCTGCGGTGGACGTGGCCATCGTCGAGATCGGCGGCACGGTCGGCGACATCGAGAGCCTGCCCTTCCTCGAAGCCGTGCGCCAGATGAGCCTGCGCATGGGCCCGGCGCAGACCGCCTTCGTGCACCTGACCTACGTGCCCTACATCGCCGCTGCCGGCGAGCTGAAGACCAAGCCCACGCAGCACACGGTGCAGAAGCTGCGCGAGATCGGCATCCAGCCCGACGTGTTGCTGTGCCGCGCCGACCGCCCCATCCCCGACGACGAGCGCGACAAGATCAGCCTGTTCACCAACGTGCCGTTGCACGGCGTGATCAGCATGTGGGACGTCGACACCATCTACAAGGTGCCGCGCCTGCTGCACGAGCAGGGCCTGGACGAGCTGATCTGCATGAAGCTGCAGATGCTCACCCGCCCCGCCGACCTGAAGCGCTGGGACTCGCTGGTGCACGAGGTCGCGCACCCCGCGCACACGGTGACGATCGCGATGTGCGGCAAGTACACCGATCTGTCGGATTCGTACAAGAGCCTGAACGAAGCGCTGCGCCATGCCGGCATCCACAACCACGCCAAGGTGCAGATCGAGTACGTCGACGCCGAGACGCTGACGCCCGAAACGGCCGGTCAACTGGCGCGCTTCGATGCCATCCTGGTGCCCGGCGGCTTTGGCAAGCGCGGCATCGAGGGCAAGATCGTCGCGGTGCGTTTTGCCCGCGAGCACCGCATCCCCTACCTCGGCATCTGCCTGGGCATGCAGGTCGCCACCATCGAGTACGCGCGCCACGTGGCGGGCCTGGCCGGCGCCAACAGCACCGAGTTCGAGCCCGACTGTGCGCACCCGGTCATCGCGCTCATCGAGGAGTGGAAAGACCGCGACGGCTCGATCCAGAAGCGCACGGCCAGCTCCGACCTCGGCGGCACCATGCGCCTGGGCGCGCAGAGCTCCGACGTGAAGGCCGGCACGCTGGCGCACCAGATCTACGGACCCGTGGTGACCGAGCGCCACCGCCACCGCTACGAAGCCAACGTGAACTACCTCGACCGGCTGCAGGAGGCCGGCCTCGTGATCAGCGCACTCACGCAAACCGAGAAGCTCACCGAGATCGTCGAGCTGCCGCAGAGCGTGCACCCGTGGTTCGTGGGCGTGCAGTTCCACCCCGAGTTCAAGAGCACGCCCTGGGGCGGGCACCCGCTGTTCACGAGCTACGTGAAGGCGGCCCTCGAGCAGCACGCGCGCACGCCGCTCGCGGCCAAGGAAGCAGCATGAAGCTTTGCGGGTTCGATGTCGGCATCGACAAGCCGTTTTTCCTGATCAGCGGCCCCTGCGTCGTCGAGAGCGAGCAGCTGCAGATGGACGTAGCCGGGCGGCTGAAGGAAATCACGTCCGCGCTCGGCATCCCGTTCATCTTCAAGAGCAGCTACGACAAGGCCAACCGCAGCAGCGGTGCCAGCTTCCGCGGCCCCGGCATGGAGCGCGGCCTGGAGATCCTGGCCAAGGTGAAGCGCGAGCTGAACGTGCCCATCCTCACCGACGTGCACGACGAAAGCCAGATCGCGCAGGTGGCCGCGGTGGTGGACGTGCTGCAGACGCCGGCGTTCCTGTGCCGGCAGACCGACTTCATCCGCGCCGTGGCACAAAGCGGCAAGCCGGCGAACATCAAGAAGGGCCAGTTCCTCGCGCCGCACGACATGAAGAACGTCATCGACAAGGCCCGCGCCGCCGCGCGCGAAAAGGGCCTGCCCGACGACGTGTTCATGGCCTGCGAGCGCGGCGTGAGCTTCGGCTACAACAACCTCGTCTCCGACATGCGCAGCCTGGCCATCATGCGCGAGACGCGTGCGCCGGTGGTGTTCGATGCCACCCACAGCGTGCAGCTGCCCGGCGGCCAGGGCACCAGCAGCGGCGGGCAGCGCGAGTTCGTGCCAGTGCTGAGCCGCGCCGCCGTGGCGGTGGGGGTGTCGGGCCTCTTCATGGAAACGCACCCCGATCCGGCCAACGCGCTGAGCGACGGCCCCAACGCCGTGCCGCTGAAGCACATGAAGGCGCTGCTCGAGCAGCTCGTCGCACTCGACCGTGTCATCAAGACCCAGCCGCTGCTGGAAAACGACTTTTCCTGCTGATCTGCCGGAGCCCCCACCATGCCCGCCGCCTACCTGATCGTCGAGTCGCAAGTCACCGACCCCGAGGTCTTCAAGCAGTACATGGTTGCCGCACCGGAGGTCGTCAAGTCCTTCGGCGGCGAGTACCTGGTGCGTGGCGGCCGCATGCACGTGCTCGAGGGCGACTGGCAGCCGCCGCGCCTGACGGTGCTGCGCTTCCCCGACTTCGACACCGCCAAGGCCATGTACGACAGCCCCGGCTACGTGCACGCGCGCAGCCTGCGCGCGGGCGCCACGGCGATGTTCAACATGGTCATCGTCGAAGGCGTCTGAGCCCCTGCGCGGCCGACAAACCGAATCCAAACTGCTGAGAAAGAAGAACCCATGAGCGCCATCGTCGACATCGTCGGACGCGAAATCCTCGACAGCCGCGGCAACCCCACCGTCGAATGCGACGTGCTGCTCGAGAGCGGCACCATGGGCCGCGCCGCCGTGCCCAGCGGCGCCAGCACCGGCAGCCGCGAGGCCATCGAGCTGCGCGACGGCGACAAGGGCCGTTACCTCGGCAAGGGCGTGCTCAAGGCCGTGGAGCACATCAACACCGAGATCAGTGAATCGGTGATGGGCCTGGATGCATCCGAGCAGGCCTTCCTCGACAAGACGCTGATCGACCTCGACGGCTCCGACAACAAGGGCCGCCTCGGCGCCAACGCCACGCTGGCCGTGAGCATGGCCGTGGCGCGCGCGGCGGCGGAAGAAAGCGGCCTGCCGCTGTACCGCTACTTCGGCGGCATGGGCCGCATGAGCCTGCCGGTGCCGATGATGAACGTCATCAACGGTGGCGCGCACGCCAACAACAACCTCGATCTGCAGGAGCTGATGATCATCCCCGTGGGCGCGCCCACCTTCCGCGAGGCCCTGCGCTACGGCGCCGAGGTGTTCCACGCGCTGAAGAAGATCATCGACGCCAAGGGCATGAGCACCACCGTGGGCGACGAAGGCGGCTTCGCCCCCAGCGTGGCCAGCCACGAGGCGGCCATCCAGCTCATCCTGGAGGCCATCGACAAGGCCGGCTACACCGCCGGCACGCAGATCGCGCTCGGCCTGGACTGCGCCGCCAGCGAGTTCTACAAGGACGGCAAATACCACCTCGAGGCCGAAGGTCTGACGCTGAGCCACGCCGAGTGGACCGACATCCTGGCGACCTGGTGCGACAAGTACCCGATCATCAGCGTCGAAGACGGCATGCACGAGAGCGACTGGGACGGCTGGGCCCACCTGACGCAGACGCTGGGCAAGAAGGTGCAGCTGGTGGGCGACGACCTGTTCGTCACCAACACGCGCATCCTCAAGGAAGGCATCGACCGCGGCATCGCGAACTCCATCCTCATCAAGATCAACCAGATCGGCACGCTCACCGAAACCTTCTCGGCCATCGAAATGGCCAAGCGCGCGGGCTACACCGCCGTCATCAGCCACCGCTCGGGCGAGACGGAAGACAGCACCATCGCCGACATCGCCGTGGGCAGCAACGCCGGGCAGATCAAGACCGGCTCGCTGAGCCGCTCCGACCGCATGGCCAAGTACAACCAGCTGCTGCGCATCGAAGAAGACATGGGCGACGTCGCCAGCTACCCCGGCCGCGCGGCCTTCTACAACCTCAAGTAAGGGCGGCGGCCGTGGCCCTGCGCTGGACACCGCTTGTGCTGGGCGCACTGCTGCTGGTGGTGCAGGCCGACCTGTGGTTCGGCAAGGGCAACCTGCCCTACGTGATGAGCCTGCACGAGCAGCTGGAAGAGCAGCGCGCGGCCAACGCGCAGTTGCGCGAGCGCAATGCGCGCGTGGCGGCCGAGGTGGGCGACCTGCGCGACGGCCTCGAGATGGTGGAAGAGAAGGCGCGCAGCGAACTCGGCATGGTGCGGCCCGACGAGATCTTCGTGCAGCTGAACCCGGCTCGGCCTGCCGCGCCGCGCTGAGATGCTCGAGACCCTGCTCGCTGCGGCGCGGCCGTGGCTGGCCCCGGCGTTCACCTTGTGGGGCGCCCCGGTGACGTGGCTGGAGATCGTGGCCTTCGCCGTGGCGCTGGCCATGGTGGTGGCCAACATGCGCGTGCACTGGGTGGCCTGGCCCTTGGCCATTGCCAGCTCGCTGATGTATGCGCTGCTGTTCGCCGACGCCAAGCTCTATGGCGAGGCCGGGCTGCAGTTCGTGTTCGTGGCGGTGGCGCTGTGGGGCTGGTGGCTGTGGCTGCGCGGCACCGATGAGGCCGGCGCGCCGCTGGTCGTGCACCGGTTGGCACGCGGTGCGTGGCTGAAGCTGCTCGCAGCGACGGCCGCGGGCTGGGTCGGCCTGGCGCTGTTGCTCGAGAACGCCACCGACAGCCCCGTGCCCTGGTTCGATGCGCTGCCCACGGCGGCCAGCATCACCGGGCAACTGCTGCTGGCGCGCAAGTGCATCGAGAACTGGCCGACGTGGCTGGGCGTCAACCTCGTGAGCGTGGGGCTCTTCGCCTACAAGGAACTGTGGCTGACGGCCGTGTTGTATGCCCTGTTTGCCGTGCTCAGCATCGTGGGCTGGCGCGCGTGGCAGCGGCGGCTGGCGGCATGACGGCATCGCATGG
>JAIYDH010000357.1 GCA_027487585.1 Rubrivivax sp. | reverse complement strand
TGTTCGGCCGCGCCCAGCCCGAGCCCGGCTTGCGCGGCGCAAACCACAGCATCGTGCGGCGCTCGTCCAGCTTCTTCGGCCGGCTGTCGACCCAGCCGAAGCACAGCGCCTCTTCCACCGTGGCGTCGTAGCCCGGCGCGGGCTCGCCGCTGCCCTGGCGGAAGGTGACGAGCCAGACGCCCTGCGTGCGGCCATGGTGCTGCTGCAACCACTGGCGCCACTCGGCGCGGGTGCGCACGAGCACCGCATCAGCGGGCAGATCCACCGTCATGTCAGGCCACCGCCGGCGCCACCCGCAGCGCGCGCTCGATGCGCCGCTTGGCCACGCGCGCCTTGGGCAGCGGGAACTCCCACCAGGCCCGCACGTCCTCATCGAGCCCGAGGCCGTGCATGTAGTTGTAGAGCGCCTTTTTCAGGCCCACGCCAAGCGCGTCGTGGTCTGTGCCGGTGGGGTCGTCGAAGCCGACGTCGTTCTTCCCGAACGGCCCCGGCGGCAGCGGGTGCAAGCTGACGCCGTAGTCCTGCGGCCGCTTTCCCACCGGCGAATGCACGGTGCAGACAAAGCGGTGCCAGAAGCCGCTGTGCAGGCAACCGGCCGCGAACAGCTGGCGCACGAGCTCCAGCGCGTCCACCGTGTCCTGCTCCGTCTGCGTGGGAAAGCCGTACATCAGGTAGGCATGCACCAGCACGCCCTGGTCGGCAAAGGCCTTGGTCACACGCGCCACCTGGTCGACCGTGACGCCCTTTTGCATCAGCTCGAGCAGCCGGTCGCTGGCCACCTCCAGGCCGCCGGTGATGGCGATGCAGCCGCTTTGCGCCAGCAACTCGGCCAGCTCGGGCGTGAAGGTCTTCTCGAAGCGCACGTTGCCCCACCAGCTGATGCGCGTGCCACGCTTGAGCAGCTCCTGCGCCAGCGCCTTCAGCGCCTTCGGCGGCGCGGCCTCGTCGACGAAGTGAAAGCCGGTCTGGCCGGTCTCGGCAACTATTGCTTCGATGCGGTCGACCAGCAGCTCCGCACTCGCCGTCTCGTAGCGGCCGATGTAATCAAGCCCCACATCGCAGAAGCTGCACTTCTTCCAGTAGCAGCCGTGGGCCACGGTGAGCTTGTTCCAGCGGCCGTCGCTCCACAGCCGGTGCATCGGATTGAGCATGTCCAGCAGCGACAGGTACTGCGCCAGCGGCAGGCCGTCCCAGGTGGGCGTGCCGACCTCGGCAAAGGGCACGTCGGGCTCGGCCCAGTTCGTGTAGCGCACGGCGCCGTCCACCCGCGTGAAAGTGCGCACCAGCCGCTGCGCGCCGCGCTGGCCGGCCCAGTGCTCGAGCAGCGCCAGCAGCGGGCGCTCGCCGGCATCGAGCGTGACGGCGTCGACGTAGTCGAAGAGCCGCGGCTCGGCCAGCTCGCGCAGCTCGGTGTTGACGAAGCCGCCGCCGAGCGCAATGCGCAAGCCGGGCCGCGCCGCCTTGCACACCTGCGCGATGCGCAGCGCGCCGAACACCGCGCCCGGAAACGGCACGCTCAGCAGCAGCACGTCGGGCTCGTGCTCGACCAGCGCCTTGAGCGCCAGCTGCCCGAGCAGCCGGCCCAGCAGCGTGGGCGGCTCGGCCAGCGCCTGGGCCAACGGGTCGAAGCTGGCCTGGCTGGCAGCGATCTTCTCGGCATAGCGCACGAACTCGAAACGCGGGTCGATGCCGTCCTTGATGACATCGGCGATGTCGTTCAAGTACAGCGTGGCCAAGTGGCGCGCGCGGTCGCTCTGTCCCAAGCTGCCAAAAGCCCAGGCCAGCGGATCGGCATCGCCCGCGCCGACGCCGGCAGCGTAGGCGTCGAGCATGCGGAAGCGCTCGCCCTCGGGCAGGAAGCCGCCCATGCTGATGCGGTGGGCGAGCGTCGGATCACGGCCCTGCAGGAAGGCCACGACGCGCTCGACGCTGTCGCGGTAGGCCTCGAAACGGCTCAAGAAGGCCGCCACGCGCGCGCTGCGGCTCTTGGCTGGCACGAGCAGCAGCTCGGCGCGCACGGCCTCGAGCCCGGGCCGCGACAGCAGGGCCAGCACAAGCCCCAGCGCCAGATCGCACTGCCGCGCATCGAACCCGCGCGAGCGCAGGAAGCCGGTGAGGTAGGCCGTCGACGGATACGGGGTGTTGAGCTGCGTCATCGGCGGGATGACGGACAGCACACGCAGGCCGGGCCGGCCGGCGGCAGAGTCGTGGGTCGCCGCGGCGGAGGGGGAGGTCGGGCCAGGCATCGCGCCATTGTCGTCGGCCCCCCGTGCCCGTGCCGCGGCCGCGGGGCGGCCCGCACGGCGATGCGACACTGCCGCCCGATGAGCCCGCCCCCGACACGCTCGCCGCGCAGCGTGGTGCTGGCCCTGGGCACCGCGCAGACGGTGGCCTGGGCCTCGTCCTTCTACCTGCCCACGCTGCTGGCCGCGCCGATGGCGCGCGAGCTCGGCATCACGCCGCCCACCGTGTTTGCCGCGCTGTCGGCGGCGCTGGTGATCGGCGCGCTCGTCAGCCCCTGGGCCGGGCGGCGCATCGACCAGGGCGACGGCCGCTCGATGCTGCTCGGCGCCTGGGTGCTGTTCGTCGCCGGCCTGGGGGCGCTGGCGCTGGCGCAGGGCCTGTGGACGCTGGTGCTGGCCTGGGCGCTGCTGGGCCTGGCGATGGGCTGCGGCCTGTACGACGCGGCGTTTGCCGCGCTGGTGCGGCTGTACGGGCCGGCGGCGCGGCGCTCGATCAGCGGCATCACGCTGATCGCCGGCTTTGCCAGCACCGTGGGCTGGCCGCTGACGGCGTGGATGGAGGCGCAGTGGGGCTGGCGCGGCGCCTGCGCCGGCTGGATCGGCCTGCACACGCTGGTGGCGCTGCCGCTGATCCTGAGCCTGCCGCGGGCGCCGCGTCAGCCCTCGGCAGCGGCGCTGTCCGCAGTCACCACGGCCGAACCGACGGTCGCCAGCGGCAAACCGGCTCCCGACACCCGCCGGCTCGTGCTCGTGGCGCTGCTCTTCGTGTGCCTGGGCTTCGTCAGCACCAGCGTGGCCACGCACCTGCCGGCGCTGGTGATGGCGATGGGCGTGCCACTGGCCGGCGCCGTGGCCGTGGCGGCGCTGGCCGGGCCGGCGCAGGTGGCGGCGCGGCTGCTGGAGCTGCAGGTGCTGAGCCGCTTCTCGCCGCTGCTCGCCGCCCGGCTGGCGGCGCTGGGCCACCCTACAGCCGCGTTGGCCGCGGTGACGCTGGGCCCGGCCGGCGCGCTGCCCTTCGTGGTGCTGCACGGCCTGGGCAACGGGCTGCTGACCATCGTGCGCGGCACCCTGCCGCTGGCCTTGTTCGGTGCGGCGGGCTACGGCGCGCGCCAGGGCTGGATCGCGCTGCCGGGCCGGCTTGTGGGAGCCGCCAGCCCGTTTGTGCTGGGATGGGTGCTCGAGCACCACGGCCTCGCGGCCCTTTCCCTGACGGCCGGGCTCAGCGCCGCCGCAGGGCTGATCCTGTTGCTGCTTCGCGTCGACAATCACCGGCAGCCATGAGTGATCCATCCGACGTCGACATCGCCGCCCGCGTGGTGGCCTGGCACAACCGCCACCCGCTGGCACGGCGGCTGCGCGTGGCCGACGTGTTCTCGGTTGGCCACGTGGCGTTGCCCTATCTCAACCCCGCCGCCGCACGCCCCGAGCATGACGGGGGTGGCGCGGGCTCGCTGCGCGAGCGGGCCATCGCACGCGCCCGCGCGTTGCCAGGCGCTCTCACATCGGCAGCTGACCCGCCGCTGCAGGAGGCCTTCAGCGACAACTTCATCCCGCCACTCGCTCCCACCGAGGTCGCCGCATTTGGCGCCCGCCACGGCATCGAGCGCCCGCAGCCGCCCCTTGGCGCCCCGATACGGCGCGTGCCCGCGCATGCAAGCAGCGGCAGCCTGACCTGGCGCTGGCTGCTAACGGCCGAGCTGCGTGCCGGCAGCGCCCGCACGCGCGTGCTGCTGGGCTCGGTACCCGGCGCGCCCGTGCTCGGGCGGCGCCTGTGGAGCCTGCCGCGCGTGGCCGCGCTGGCGGCGCTGGGCGGCGCGACCGTGGCGCTGCTGCTGGCGATCAAGCTGGGCGAGGCCGGGGAAGACGCGCCGGCCACGGCGGTACTGCCGCCGGGTGCGGTGGTTCAGCCGGTGGCGGCTGTGGCGCCCGTGGCGTCGATGGCGGCACCGGCTTCGGCAGCGGCAGCGGCATCGGCGCCGGTGGAAGCGGCAGCATCGGCGCCCACCGAAGCAACGGCAACCGCTGCCTCGGCAGCGTCGCCGGCGGCCAGCCGTCCGATCGACGTCGAGCCACGCCTGGGCAAGATCGACCTCCCGCCGATCGGCGGCGTGGTCGACGCGCGGCGCCGGCAGGCCGCGGCGGCCGCCGCGGCATCAGCCGCCGCCCCAGCCGCCGCAGCCAGCGTGCCGGTGTTCGCCCTCGCCACGCGCCCGCTGCGCACGCGCGCCGAAAGCCAGCAGATCGCCGAGGCGCTGACCGCCTTGCTCGTGGTGCCCGGCAGCCCGGTGCAGCGGGTGGACGTGCTGCCCGCAGGCGACGATTTCCGCGTCGTCGCCTGGCCCTACGCCGGCCGCACCGAGGCCCAGCAGGCGCAGGCGCGGCTGCTCGCGCGCGGGCATCGGCTGCAGGTGATCTCGTTCTAGCCGCCGGGCGTCCAGCACCCCTTCAGACCCTCCCGCCTCCACCGAACCCCGCATGACCCCGACCCCCCTGCGCCTGCCGGCCCTCTCTGCCGTGCTGCTGGCCCTGCTCGGGCCGCTGAACACCCACGCCCAGGAGCGCCGCAACGAGATCGGCCTGCACCTAGCGGCCTCGCCAGAGCGGGCCTTCACGGTCGAGGGCTGGTTCGGCAAGATCCGCTTCGAGAGCGGCCCGTTCAGCAGTGCCGGGCAGATGAAGAGGCGCGACAAGGTGCAGAACATCCACTTGGGGCTGGTGTTCAACTACTGAAGCAGGAGCAGCGCATGCAGTCCGGCAAGATCCTCGTCGCCCAGGGCGGCGGCCCCACGGCAGTCATCAACCAGAGCCTCGTCGGCGTGGTGCTAGAAGCGCGGCGCCACGCCGGCATCACCCGCGTGTACGGCGCGCGCCACGGCGTGCGCGGCATCGTCGACGAGGACTTCGTCGACCTGACGCAGGAAACCAGCCACAACCTCGAGCTGGTGGCCGCCACGCCGGC
>JAIYDH010000133.1 GCA_027487585.1 Rubrivivax sp. | reverse complement strand
TTCCTGCACTCCAGAGCCTCCAGAGGAACAGCATGAGCGGCACCCCGAGCCACGCCGTCGCCGGCAGCGCGAAACCGGCCGACAACAGCAAGACCGGCAGCGAGATCGACAAGAGCAAGCGCACCTGGATCGCTATCGCGGGCTGTGCAGGCGCGGCCGGAGGCGTCGCGGTGGCGGTGCCTTTCGTCAGCACCTTCACTCCCTCCGAGCGGGCCCGTGCTGCTGGTGCGCCCGTCGAGGTCGACATCTCCACCCTCGAGCCGGGCCAGATGCTGCGCGTCGAGTGGCGCGGCAAGCCGGTGTGGGTGGTGCGCCGCACGCCGGAACAGCTGGAGTCGCTCAAAAAGACCGACGGCCAAGTCGCCGACCCGAAGTCGGCCCGCACGCAGTACCCCACGCCCGAGTACGCGCGCAACCAATGGCGCTCGATCAAGCCGGAGTTCTTTGTCGGCGTCGGCATCTGCACGCACCTGGGCTGCTCGCCCAGCGACAAGTTCCAGACCGGGCCGCAGCCCTCGCTGCCCGACGACTGGCAGGGTGGGTTCTTCTGCCCTTGCCACGGTTCTACCTTCGACATTGCCGGCCGCGTGTTCCGCAACATGCCCGCGCCTGACAACCTCGAGGTGCCTCCGCACTACTACATGTCCGACACGCGTTTGCTGGTCGGCGAAGAAAAGAAGGCCTGACGCGGCGTCTCGCCTAGGGCTTTAGCCTACGTCACGCACTGTTGCAGCAAATCCGAAGTCCGAGGACACGATGGCTGAATTCAAGGAAGCCCCGGCTGGCGCGCCGATGGGGGAAAAGCTCCTGACCTGGGTCGATAACCGATTCCCGGCGTCCAAGCTCTACAAGGAGCACCTCTCCGAGTACTACGCGCCGAAGAACTTCAACTGGATGTACTTCTTCGGCTCGCTGGCGATGCTGGTGCTGGTGATCCAGATCGTCACCGGCATCTTCCTGACGATGCACTACAAGCCCGACGCCAACCTGGCGTTCGGCTCGGTCGAGTACATCATGCGCGATGTGCCCTGGGGCTGGCTGGTGCGCTACATGCACTCCACCGGCGCCAGTGCGTTCTTCATCATCGTGTACCTGCACATGTTCCGCGGCATGCTGTACGGCAGCTACCAGAAGCCGCGCGAGCTGATCTGGATCTTCGGGGTCGCCATCTTCCTGTGCCTGATGGGCGAGGCCTTCATGGGCTACCTGCTGCCCTGGGGCCAGATGAGCTACTGGGGTGCCCAGGTCATCATCAACCTGTTCGCGGCCATCCCGTTCATCGGCCCGGACCTGTCGATCCTGATCCGCGGCGACTACGTCGTCGGCGACGCCACGCTGAACCGCTTCTTCGCGCTGCATGTGATCGCGCTGCCGCTGGTCATCGTCGGCCTGGTCGCGGCGCACATCATCGCGCTGCACGAGGTGGGCTCGAACAACCCCGACGGCGTCGAGATCAAGGCCAAGAAAGACGCCTCGGGCAAGCCGCTCGACGGCATTCCTTTCCACCCGTACTACACGGTGCACGACATCCTGGGCGTCAGCGTGTTCCTGCTGCTGTTTTCGGCCGTGATCTTCTTCGCGCCGACGATGGGCGGCTTCTTCTTGGAGTTCAACAACTTCATCCCGGCCGACCCGCTGAAGACGCCGCTGCACATCGCGCCGGTCTGGTACTTCACGCCGTACTACTCGATGCTGCGTGCCGTGACGACACCGTTTGTGCAGGTGCTGGTGGGCCTGGTGCTGGTGGCCGGCGTGGTGGGTTTCCTGTTTGCCGGCCTCAAGGGCGTGTGGCGATTCGTGCCGCTCGCCGGTGCACTCGTGGGTGCCGGCCTGCTGCTGGCCTTCGATCCCAAGTTCTGGGGCGTGGTCGTCATGGGCGCGGCGGTGATGATCCTGTTCCCGCTGCCCTGGCTCGACCGCAGCCCGGTGCGCAGCATCCGCTACCGACCGAGCTGGAACAAGTGGTTCTACGGCGTGTTCGTCGTGAACTTCGTCGTGCTGGGTTACCTCGGCATCCTGCCGCCCACCACCATCGGCACCCTGGTCTCGCAGGCCGGCACGCTGTTCTACTTCGGCTTCTTCATGCTGATGCCCTGGTGGAGCCGCCTCGGCGAGTTCAAGCCGGTGCCTGACCGCGTGGTGTTCCAGCCGCACTGAACCGATCCGAGCCTCCCATCATGAAGCGAATCCTTCTCGTCCTGCTCGCCGCGCTCACCCTGTCCGGCTCGGCCTTTGCGGCCGGCGCCGGGCTCGTGCCCTGGGATCGGTTCGACACCAAGCGTGTCACCGACATGGCGGCACTTCAGCGCGGTGCCAAGCTGTTTGCCAACTACTGCCTGAACTGCCACTCGGCCGGGTTCATGCGCTACAACCGGCTGCGCGACATCGGCCTGACCGACCAGCAGATCAAGGACAACCTGATCTTCACTGGCGCCAAGGTCGGCGACCTGATGCACATCTCTATGCGACCGGCCGACTCGAAGGAGTGGTTCGGTGCCGCGCCGCCCGACCTGACGCTGATCGCACGTTCGCGCGCCGGCTTCGGCATGGGTGCCAACAGCGGTGCCGACTACATCTACACCTTCCTGCGCACCTACTACCGCGACGAGACCAAGGCCACCGGCTGGAACAACGCGGCCTTCCCGAACGTGGGCATGCCGTTCCCCCTGTGGGAACTTCAGGGTCAGCAGCGCGCCGTGTTCGAAACGCACACCGACGCCGCCCACGCGGGCAAGCAGACGCAGGTTCTCAAGGGTTTCGAGATGGCGCAACCCGGTTCGATGACGGCGGCGCAGTACAACGAAGCTGCCGCCGATCTGACGGCCTTCCTCTTTTGGATGGCCGAACCGCAGGCCACCAACCGCGTGCGCATCGGCGTCTGGGTGATGCTCTTCCTGGGCATCTTTATCATCATCGCCTGGCGCCTGAACGCGGCGTTCTGGAAGGACATCAAGTAATCGGTTCCGGCCCTGCCTCTGGGCAGGGTTCACGGCGCAGTGGGGGCGGTTCCAGCACCCACTGCGTTTTGCTTTTGCGATCGGGCGGCGCACCTGTGGCCGGCCCCGCAATACAACAGACAATCTCGACAGAAGACGACGAAAGGCTCCCGCCATGATGGTGCTCTACTCCGGAACGACCTGCCCCTACTCGCACCGCTGCCGCTTCGTGCTGTTCGAGAAGGGCATGGACTTCGAGATCCGCGACGTCGACATCTTCGCCAAGCCGGAAGACATCGCGCTGATGAACCCGTACAACGAGGTGCCCATCCTGGTGGAGCGCGACCTCATCCTGTACGAGAGCCACATCATCAACGAGTACATCGACGAGCGCTTCCCGCACCCGCAGCTGATGCCCGGCGACCCAGTGGCGCGTGCGCGCGTGCGGCTGTTTCTCTTCAATTTCGAGAAGGAACTGTTCAGCAACGTCAACCTGCTCGAAGGCCGCGGCGTCAAGGCCACCGAGAAGCAGCTCGAGAAGGCGCGCGACCAGATCCGCGACCGGCTGACGCAGCTCGCACCGATCTTCCTGAAGAACAAGTACATGCTGGGCGACGACTTCAGCATGCTCGACGTGGCCATCGCGCCGCTGCTGTGGCGGCTCGACTACTACGGCATCGACCTGAGCAAGAACGCCGTGCC
>JAIYDH010000243.1 GCA_027487585.1 Rubrivivax sp. | reverse complement strand
CTTGCTCTTGTCGATCTCGCTGCCGGTCTTGCTGTTGTCGGCCGGTTTCGCGCTGCCGGCGACGGCGTGGCTCGGGGTGCCGCTCATGCTGTTCCTCTGGAGGCTCTGGAGTGCAGGAATGTGTTCAGGGTCAACCCGAGATTCTAGCCGAGCACCCTGCGCCCACCTGACGTGGCATTGACTCAGCGGCACCACGAGCACGGCCGGGCGACTGCCGGGTGATTGACGCCTCGTACCGCGCCCGACTAAGGTCGCGCCGCTGGCGGTGGCCCCGCCGGATCACTACGCACAGCCTAGGAGGGCGCATGAGTTTCACGACGGAGTTCAGGGAGTTCGCGGTCAAGGGCAACGTCATGGATCTCGCCGTCGGCGTGATCATCGGCGGCGCCTTCGGCAAGATCGTCGATTCCATCGTCGGGGATCTGATCATGCCCCTCATCGGCAAGCTCTTCGGCGGCCTGGACTTCAACAACTACTTCATTGCCTTGTCGGGCCAGACCGCCACGACGCTGGTCGAGGCGAAGAAGGCCGGCGCCGTGTTCGCCTACGGCAGCTTCCTCACCATCCTGCTGAACTTCATCATCCTTGCCTTCATCATCTTTCTCATGGTCAAGCAGATGAACCGTCTCAAGCGCGAGTCAGCGCCGCCGCCGGCCCCTCCGGCCCCCACGCCGGAAGACGTGCTGCTGCTGCGCGAAATCCGCGACAGCCTGCGCAAGGCGTAAGCGACTGCAAACACCCGGCCCCACACCGGATCACCGGTGCAGGGCCCGGCTTTTGCCGCCCTCGCTGCCACGGCCTTGCCGCATACTCGGCGATCCCCGTCAGGGGCCGGTTTCACTGATGAAGCCCAACCCCCTGCACCGCCTGCCCGCGCCACTTGAAGCCGCGATCCAGCGGCTCAAGCTCACGGCCCGAGAGGCCTGCGAGCGCACCATCGAAAGCCTGGGACTGGCCGCGCTGGCGGCCACCCACGTCTATCAGCGCGAACGGCTTCTCGCGGCGCAGTTCGAGCTCAACCGCAAGTCGGCGGTCTTCATCCTGACCTTCAACGACGCCTTCGACGAACGGCTTCTGCGCGAGCTCGGCGCCACAGCCGCGACGGCGGACAACGGCATGCCGCCCGCCACCAGCTGGGACGCGCTGAGCCTGGTGGAGGACAGAGAAGTCGAGGCGCAGATCACCGCCGACCGCTTCGCGATGGAGATCGCCCACGTGTGCGAATGGGAACTGCGCGAGCTCGACGGATTCGTCGCCACCGTGCTGGCCGATGCCCAGGGCGCCGTCGACAGCACGGCCGAGGGCGGCCGCGAGCGCAACCCGCTGCGCCCTGAACTCGTCGGCCACGGCATGGTGCGCGGCATCGAGGCCGTCACCGCGGAGACCGACACGCGCACGCGCTTGCTGGCGGAGCTCGGCCGCTCGCTGTTGGGCCTGCTGCGGCCGGCCTATGCCGGCATCGTGTCGGATTTCCGCCGCGCTGGCGTGCAGCCCATCGGCCTGCTGGTTCGCCACCGCTCGAGCCCTATCGCAGCCGGAACACCGGACACCGGCGCCGACAGCCAGCAAGGCACAGCAGCCGAAACCAGCCTCTCGGGCGCGGGTTTTTCGACATCGGGCGCTCCTCAGCAACCCAGGCGCCCAGACGCGGGCCGCACCGGCTTCGCGCCGTCGACGCGCGGAAGCAGCCTGGGCAGCCGGGGTGGCACGCCACTAGGCCAGGTCGACCCGGATCTGATGCACGTGCTGCGGCGCATCGCGTTCACCGAGCTGCCGTTGCACACCGGCCCCGGTGGCGACGCCAGCGGCGGCTCGTCCTTCAACGGCGCCTACGACGGCGGCTCGCCGCCGCTGCCCAACCTGATCCACCTGCACCGCGACGAGCTTCGGCAGGCTTCTCACGGGGCGCTCGATCACCTGGTGATCGACGTCATCGGCTTCCTCTTCGACCAGATCCTGGCCGACCCCAAGGTGCCGCCGCAGATGGCGCGCATGATCGCGCGCTTGCAGCTGCCGGTGTTGCGCGCCGCGCTGGGCGACCCGACCTTCTTCTCCTCGCGGAAGCACCCAGTACGGCGCTTCGTCAACCGCATCGCCTCGCTCGGCGCGGCCTTCGAGGACTTCGACGACGCCGCGGCGCGCGACTTCCTGGCCAAGGTCGAGGCCCTGATCGGCGAAGTTGTCGACGGCGACTTCGACCACATCGAGCTTTACGAGCAGAAGCTGAAGGCGCTCGAGGCCTTCGTCGCCGAGCAGGCGCAACAGGGTCTTCAGGGCGATGCGGCTCGGCTGCTGTCGGAACGCGAGGACGAGCTGCGTCTGCGCTCTCTGTACGCCGATCGCTTGAGCAGCGAGTTGCGCGACCTCACCGGCCCGGCCTTCGTGCGCGACTTCATCGCCCGAACCTGGAGCCAGGTGCTGATGCGCGCCACGGCCGTGAAGACGCCGGAAGGCGGCCCCGACGGCGCGCTGGTGCAGAAGTTCCGGCGCACAGCGCGCGAGCTGGCGATGTCGGTGCAGCCCAAGCCGACGCCTGCGCACCGCAAGGCCTTCCTCGCCGAGCTGCCCAAGCTGATGCAGGAGCTGACTGAGGGCATGAACCTCATCGGCTGGCCTGAGGGCGAGCGGCGCGCCTTCTTCGGCCAGCTGATGCCGGCGCACGCCGAGGCGCTGAGGGCGCCGCCCGTCCGGCCGCTGGACCTGAACCTGATGGCGCGCCGCGTCGAGGGTGCGCTCGAGCGGCCGACGCCCTCGCGCGAGGACCTGATGGCGATGCCGCCCTCGGCGCTGCCGGTGCTCAGCGAGGAGCTCGTGCTGCCGTCACTTTCGGCCGGCGACGCCGAGCGCATGGGCCTGGTCTCCGAGCTGTCGGTCGACTGGAACGGCCGTGTCGACATCGACCTCGGCTCGCTGAGCGATGCAGGAGAGCGAGCCGCTGCGCAAGGCGGCACCGCGCGGCCGATGGCCCCGGGCATCCCGGGCATCGCCGACGCGGCCGAGCCAGTGCAGGGCCGCGAGCTGGCCGACTCGGTGCAGATCGGCTTTGCCTACCAGATGCAGCTGCACGACCAGTGGCAGAAGGTGCGCCTGGCGCACGTGAACAGCGGGCGCAGCTTCTTCATCTTCACGCACGGCGGGCGCCACCAGAAGACGGTGTCGCTCACCTACCGCATGCTGCAGCGCCTGTGCGAGAGCGG